>JBKQRF010000159.1:0-59314 GCA_052144055.1 Candidatus Limnocylindrales bacterium | reverse complement strand
GCATGCGCGCGCACGGGGTGCCGAACTTCCCTGACCCGAAGTTCTCGGGTGGGGGGATCTCGATGAACCTGAATGGCAGCGGCATCGACCCGAACTCACCCACCTTCCAGGCGGCGCAGCAGGCCTGCCAGTCGCTCCTGCCGGGTGCCAACGGCGGAACGACCAAGAGCAGCGAAGGGGGCTCCGGCAGCTCCGGCGCCAGCAGCCAGCCGTGAGCAGGCGTCGCATTGCCGCCCTCCTCGCCGGGATCGCGGTCGTCGTGCTCGGAGCGGGGGGACTCCTGGCCTGCGGCGCGCTCCAAACGGGGGGCGCGCCGCAGGCGTCGGTAGCCCCCCTGGCCACGGCCAGCGTGGAGCGCCAGACCCTAGACGCCACCACCCAGGTGGACGGCACCCTGGGCTATGCGGACTCGTACGCCCCGGGAGGCCAGGCGGCCTACACGATCGAAAACGGGCTCGCCACCACTGGCGGAGCGGACGCGGCGTCGCTCCTCTCCGCCTACGCCCAGGCGCAGGCGCAATACGACAGCGCGGCCAACGCGCTGGCGGCCCTCGAGCACCCCAAGGCCACCGATACCGCGCAAGCCGAGGCACAGCTCGCGCAGGTGGAGGCGACATTGACGTCGGCCCGCCAATCGGCTGCCGGCCCCACGCCGAAGGACGTCGCGCAGGCGCGCTCGCAGCTCGACCAGGCTCAGGCGCAGCTCGTCCAGGCGCAACAGGCCGTCCAGGGGCCCACCACGGCCCAGCTCTCCGCGGCGCAGGCGCAGCTCGCCCAGGCCCAGGCCGGGCTCGTCTCCGCGCAGAACGCGGCCGCCGGACCCTCGGCGGCGCAGCAGGCGCAGGCGCAGGCCCAGCTGACCCAGGCGCAGAACGCCCTCACCAGCGACCAGGCCGCTCTGGCCGCCGCCCAGGCGGCGTACCAGGCGTGCGCAAGCGCATCCGGTGCCACACCCGCTCCCTCGGGCGCCCCCACTCCGGCCCCCTGTGATCTGAGCGCCCTCGCCCTGCAGGTCCAGCAGGATCAGTCAAAGGTCTCCGACGATCAGGCCACCCTCACCTCCTCGCAGGCCGCTCTTGCCGCCCTCACTTCACCCCAGTCACAGCAGGAGGCGCAGGCCACCCTGGCTTCGGCGCAGGACCAGGTGAACGCCGCGCAGGCCGCCCTCGACGCGCTTTCCTCCGCCGCGTCGAGCGCGCAGGCGCAGGCAAACCTAGCCTCCGCCCAGGCGGGTGCGCAGGCGGCGGAGGCGGCCCTCGCCGCGCTCACCTCTTCGGCCACCCGGGCTCAGGCAGAGGCCGGCTTGAGCGCGGCCCAGGCGCAGGTGAATGCCGCCCAGACCGCCCTGTCCGCGCTGCTCCATCCGAGCGCGCAGCAGCTCCAGCAGGCACAGGACCAGGTCTCTGCCGCGCGCCCTGGGCTCGCGGCGGCGAAGGCCAAGCTCAGCGGCCCCAGCGGCGTGGTGACGCAGCTCGCGCCGGTGGGCGCGAGGGTCGCGCCTGGCCAGCAGCTCTACACGCTCGACGGGACCCATCCCGCGGTGCTCTTCCAAGGCGATGTGCCGGCCTGGCGCCAGCTTGCCCCCGGGATGTCCAACGGCCCCGATGTGAAGGAGCTCGAGCAGAACCTACAGGCGCTGGGGTACGCGGCATCGGCGTTCGAGGTGGACGAGCACTGGGATAGCCAGACCACCGCGGCCGTGAAGCGCTGGCAGCGCTCGCTAGGCCTTCCCCAGACGGGCGTCGTCCCGTACGGCGCGATCGTGTTCGAGCCGGGTCCCCTGCTCATCACCGCCGACACAGCCAGCCTCGGCGCGACCATCGGGGCGGGTGCCCCGGTGCTGCAGGCGACCACCACCTCCCGCATCGTGACGGTTGCCCTCGATCCCGCCCTCCAGTCCGACGTGAAGCAGGGCGATGCGGTGTCGGTCGTGCTGCCCGATGGTTCCACCACGCCAGGCACGGTGTCGAACGTCGGCACCGTGGCGACGCAGGCGTCGAGCGACCAGGGATCGGGCTCTACCCCGCCGCCCACGATCGACGTCCAGGTGACCCTCGACGATCCCGCCGTGGCGGGCACGCTCGATGAGGCTCCCGTCAGCGTGAACATCACCACGGCCAGCGCTTCGAACGTGTTGGCGGTGCCCGTGCAGGCGCTGGTCGAGCTGCTGGAGGGCGGGTACGCCGTGCAGATCGACGACGGCGGGCACCTGCATTACCTGCGCGTGACCCTGGGGATCTTCGCCAACGGCTGGGTGCAGGTTAGCGGCGCAGGGCTCGCCGCCGGGCAGACCGTCGTGGTGGCGCAGTGAGGGCGGCGCCCGTGCTCGAGCTGCGCGAGGTGGTGAAGACCTACCCCGGCGACCCGCCCGTGGAGGCGCTCCGCGGGGTGTCGCTGGCGATCGGCCCGGGCGAGCTGGTGGCCATCGCGGGTCCCTCGGGCTCGGGCAAGTCGACCCTGCTCCACGTCATGGGCACGCTCGACCGTCCCACCGCGGGCAGCGTGCACGTGGTGGGCTACGAAACCAACGGACTGTCCGACGGGCAGCTCTCGGGCCTGCGGGCACGTGCCATCGGCTTCGTCTTCCAGCAGTTCTTCCTGCTCGATGGGCTCTCCGCGCTCGACAATGTGGCGAACGGGCTCCTGTATACGGGCACGGGCCTCGCCAAGCGCCGCAGCGCCGCCCGAGCGGCCCTCGAGCAGGTCGGTCTGGGGCACCGCCTGCAGCATCGCCCGACGCAGCTCTCGGGGGGCGAGCAGCAGCGCGTGGCGATCGCACGAGCCATCGTGGGGCGCCCTGCCATTGTGCTGGCCGACGAGCCCACGGGCAACCTCGACAGCGTGGCGGGGGCCGCCATCCTCGCCCTGCTGCTCGACCTGCACGCTAGAGAGAGCGCCACCATCGCGGTGATCACGCACGACCACGAAGTCGCCGCGGCGCTGCCCCGCCAGATCGCCATCCGGGACGGCCGCGTCGAGCACGACAGCGCCGAGGCGACGGCATGAGCGCCGGTGAGCCGGCTCTGGGGACGGGGCGTCTCGTCCTCGAACCGAGCCGGATCACCGCGGCCGACCTGCTCCGGGTGGGGACCGCCGGCCTCCGCGCGCGGCGCGTGCGCACCCTCCTCACCGCGATCGGCATCGGCATCGGGATCGCCGCCATCGTGGCGGTGCTCGGGATCTCCGAGTCGAGCCGGGCGGGCCTGCTCTCCGAGCTCGATCAGCTGGGCACCAACCTGCTCACCGTCTCCCCCGGTCAGAAGCTTTTCGGCGGCGCGGCCACCCTGCCCCTCACCGCGCCCGGGATGATCGCGCGCATCGGCCCAGTGCAGGCGGAGGCGGAGACCGCGCCCGTCAGCGCGAACGTGTTCAAGACCGACCAGATCCCCGCCATCGAGACTGGCGGCCTGTCCGTGCTGGCGGCCTCGACTGACCTCGTGACCACGCTGCGGGGAACCCTCGCCGCAGGCGTCTTCCTGAACGGCGCCACCGCGCGCTACCCCGCCGTGGTGCTGGGCGCTCAGACCGCGCAGTACCTCGGCATCACGTCCGTGTACCCCAGCGTGGAGATCCATCTGGGCGGCTACTGGTTCACCGTGGTGGGGATCCTCGAGCCCGTGGCCCTCGCTCCAGAGCTCGATCGGACGGCACTCATTGGTTTCCCCTTGGCCGAGTCGCTCTTTGGCATCGACGGCTCGGCGGGCACGATCTACGTGCGCACCGATCCGACCCAGGTGACCAACGTGGCGAAGGTCCTGGCCGGCACGGCCAACCCGGAGAACCCCAACGAGGTGCAGGTGAACCGGCCCTCCGACGTGCTGGCCGCCCGGGCTGCCGCGGCGGGCGCCTTCACTTCGCTCTTCCTGGGGCTCGCCGCGGTGGCCCTCGTGGTGGCCGGGGTCGGGATCGCCAACGTGATGCTCATGTCGGTGCTCGAGCGCCGCTCCGAGATCGGCCTCCGGCGGGCCCTGGGAGCGACCAGGACCCACATCGCCGCGCAGTTCCTCGCCGAGGCACTCGTGCTCGCGATAGCGGGCGGTGTGCTCGGGGTGCTGGCCGGGATGGGGGCAGCGGCAGTCTACGCCTCCACCCAGCACTGGCAGATCGTGGTGCCCCTCGACGCCACCGGCGGCGGACTGGCCGCGGCGCTCGCAGTGGGGGCCCTTGCCGGCTTGTATCCGGCAGCGCGGGCGGCGCGCTTGTCGCCGACCGAGGCCCTGCGTACGACGTGAGGACGCGCCAACAACGCGCTCCGAGCAAAGGCCCAGAGACGTAGCGGCAGTCCTGTTTGGCGGCCGGGACCTGCGGACGGGCATCTGCGGGGCTGTCCAGCCCCCACACCATCAGTGGATGGTGGCCGGCACTGCGTCCGAACCGCGGCCCACCGTCGTCTTCTGCCGTCAGCCCAGTTCCCCGCCGAACTCACCAGGCGGACCACCCGAGGGGCGCTCTCTAGATCGGGCTCCGACGGAACTCGCAGCTAGGCCAGATCCTTACGCCCCCCGGCCCTTCTCCAACCCCAGTTCATCGAGAGCGACGTCGAGTTCATCGATTCGCGCGGCGGACAACCCGCCTGCTGGCTGGGCGTCCACGTCGACGGTGATGCGCATACCGCCCTCACCGACGATCCGTGAGAGGACACGCGTGTAGAACTGGGTCCACTTCTGCGGTGGGACGTCGCCATGCCAGTGGAACGCTGGTACGCGTTCATCCTCGAACAACCTCGGCTGCTCGCCGGTCGGCTCATGACCCTCCGCAGTCGGTCCGACCGCAAAGTGCTCCTCGCCAGCGCCTACAGCGTCCCCGACTGCCGCCGGACCGCCGCCTGCGCCGTCGCCCCATGGGACAGGCGCCCCAGGGGGCCCAACTAGCAGATCCTGAGCCCGCGGAGCCGGCAGCAGAACGATATCGTCAGAGATCTCAACGTCTTGCGGGTCGAGATGTTGGCCCAGGACGACCCGAAGATACCCGCTCGCGCCCTTGGCCGCGTAGCCGAAGAGGCCGTCGCTCACCCCTCGCGCGATCGTATCGCGCACGCGGTCCGGGTCGAGGAGCCGCGTGAAGACAGGCGACGCGTACAGCGCATCACGCACGCGCCGCGTGCTCCATTCGGCCAGAGCCGGCGGCCAATTCTGCAAGAGCCGGGTCGGGGTGAGCACGTCGGTCAGCTCGTCGCGCTGGCGTAGCCGCGACTGCACGAGCGCCTGAAACGACGCCTCGGCGCTCGAATGGAGGATACCAAGGTCCTCGTCGGCGAGTGACCCCTCGCGGCCCAGGAAGATGAGCCAGCGATACGCCCTCCAAACAGCTTCGCGCAGGTCGTTCGTCGCGCGGCCCAGGTTCTCCTGTACCTGGCGCTGCTGCTCGGCATCGAAGCCGCGCCCCTGCGCCTCGTCGCGCAGGCGCTCCCAGGCGAGCTTGCGGCGGGCCGCGTCCAGGAGGCCTCCACTCCCCGCGGAGACGGCCCAGACAAGCGCGTTTGGAAACCTACGCGCGGAGAGACCGTATTCGTGCATCCAGCGTTCAATGAGCTCGCGCGTTCGCTCGTCCCAGGCCTGCTCGGGCGACAACACCACGAGGCGTAGGCCCGCCGTGTCAGCGATCGCGCCCGACTGCTCCGGGAAGAACACGCTTTCGATCGGACGACCGACTCCCTTGCGGTCGGCGAAGACGCGCTGCACCTCCTCGCGGGCGCACTCGTCGACGTCGCGCGGGTCAAGCGCGGCCCGCTTGTCGGCCACGAGCTGGTTGAGGTTCGCCTTCTCGGAGAAGCGGTACCCGACGTCATCGGCGGTGAGGTAGTAACAGGTCTCGCGCAGCGTGGCGAGGACGGGCTCGATGAGCCCGGGCTCCAAGTCAGGCTCGCCCACCGCGAGGCGAATCTCAGGCAGCGTCGCCCGATCGCGCACCTGACCGCCGCTCGACTCGAAGAAGATCGCGGACGCCACGCGGCGGTGGAGCCCGAGCGCTCGCACGGCGTCGGTGGCGTCGGGATCGTGGTCCAGCCGTTGCGCATGCGCTGTCTCGCCAACGATGTCAGCGCTGATGGCGGCCGTGAGCCGCTCGTTTCCGAGCTGGTCAAGGACCGCCGAGCGGTACCAGGCGTCGTCGAGCGGCGCGCCACCGAGACCGATCAGGAGGTCGCGGCCGGCCCCGCGCCACGCCTGGTCGTAGGCGATCGAGACCCATTCCGCGAGGAGGCGCAGGATGCCGCGGGTGCGCTGGAACGAGGGCAATGTTTGCCACTTGCGCTCGAACACGGAAAAGACGGTGGGATGAAAGGGATATGTGGCCCGGAACGTCTCCTCGGCCCGGTCGAGCGGAAACCACCCAGGGACGAGGTCCCGGTGATCAGTCAGCCAGCGGGCGTAAGAGCGGGAAGTCGCCGTGACCTCGCGGTCGTCACCCACCGAATCGAAGAGCCGTCGGCGCACGATCTCCGGAATCTCGAGATCCCGCGCGAGGACGTACGGTTCCGCAACCCGCGTGGTGATCTTCGTGAGGCGACGGAAGTCCGACTCGTCCTCGACCGACATCTCCTCTTCGGATTTGGGGAGGGAGACGACCACGCAGAGCCGGTCGCGCGCGTCGGCTTCCTCGGTGAGCGCGTGCACGAATTCGTAGAACTGGGAGGCGACGGTCGAGCCGCCGACGGGCATCGCGCGGGCGGCAGTCATGAAGTTCATGACCTCGTCCATCAGGATCAGGACCGCCCGGTCGGCGGGCAGCATGCGGCGGATCGCTTCCTTGCCGGGTCGAATCCGCGCCTCATCCTGCGCGCGCACCGCTTCGAAGAGGGAGGGGTCGCCGGCGCTGCGCGCAAGCTGCCAGGCGATCTCGCCCCAGGGAGTGTAGCGGCGCGGCTCGCCGGGCTCGCCCAATCCCCCGAAGAGGTCTTTGTCGGTGCCAACGAAGACTGCAACTGTTGCTGCTGGCACGGTCGGGAGACGGGCGGCGTCGAGCAGCTCGGGAACGCCTGGCAGCCCGTCGGCCTCCGGGCCGAGGTGCGCCAGGTGCCACAAGAGCGTGAGGGCATGGGTCTTGCCGCCGCCGAAGCCGGTGACGAGGTTCACTACTGCATTCGAGCCGGCGCGCTCACCGGCTAGACGGCGCATCACCTCGGCGCCGAAGCGGCGAAGCCCGGCGGTCGGGTAAGTGCGGGCGAAGAAGCGGGCCGGATCGACATACTCGGTGGGCGCGTCGCCCGCCGCCACCCGGTCGAGGTGAACCGCGAACTGCGCGGCGTCGAGCGGCTGGCGTCGGCGCAGGTCCTCCCGAGGGGCTGCCAACTTGTGCCACGACGTCGAAGGCATCCCTCACCCCCCTGCTGAATGATCGAAGCTGCGGAGTGCAGCGAGCACGCCGTCGACCCAACGCTTCTCTGCCGAAGTGGCCGGATAGAGCGCCGAGAGCGAGCGCGCTAGGCTGCGCAGGCGCCCGTCGTGATCCTCAGCGTGGAGCCGGCGGAGAGCGTCGTTTCGCCCATCGGCGAAGAGGAGCATCGCTTGGTGCAGCCGGTCGAGGCTGCTGGCTGCGGCGCGCAACGGCCCCGACGGCCCCGACGGCCCCGACGGCCCCGACGGAAAGTCTTCAGCCAGATCAAAGAGCGTTGCTTGTGCGGCGTGGTGCAGCTGGGAAGCTGTCCCGAGCAGCGTGCGACGCCGCTCTGCCACCGGCACCAGGCGGGCGGCCGAACCCCTGATCTCAACGATTCCGCCGTGCCTTTCCAAGTCCTCGAGGTGTGCCCCGAGTGCCTGAGCGAGCTTCCGCGCGGTGTCGTAGTCGAGGACCAGACCTGAAAGCTTCTTCGTTCGCCCCTGTTCCTCGCCGTCTTCCTCGCCCTCCTCCAGTCCCTGCCCGTTGCCAGAACCTCCAACCGGGGCAGCACGGAGTGTCCACAGCCAGAGCGCGGTAAGCCTCGCGTCTTCCTCGAAGCCTTCCGCATCGGTGCGCTCGAACAGCATCGTGAGAGCTTCACGTGCGACCGCCGCCCAGACTGTCGGCAGGAACGCTGGTTCGTCAGGATCAGCTGGCGAGGGCATGAGGGGAACCTGCTGGCCAGCCGCGGTCTCGACGCGAGAGTAGCGCGAGTAGACCTCGAGCGCCGGACCGATAGACGCGAAGATCGCGTCAGCGCCTTCGATGCCCTCCTTCTGCAGGCGTGGAAGCCACTCAGCCACCCGGCGACCAATCTCGGCGCGTACGTCCCGCCAGTCCCCCACTCCTGCGAGTACGTCTCGCGGACGACACACGATGTGGACGCTTGAGGCCAGAGCGGCGGAGTCCCGAGCCCGCAGGCGCGTCTGCAGCTCAGTGTCGAGGGGCCAGGATCCCGTCACCGTCCAACCGGCATCGAGAAGCGCCTGCAACATCGCCTCCCAACCTGAGGTGGTCTTATGCGCGAAGACGACGACGGCTACGCCGTCCGGCGCAAGCGCTCTGCGTGCCTCGGTCAACGCGTCACGCATGGCGGCCTCAAAGAAGTGCTTGTCTTTCGTCGTCTGATCACCCGGACGGGAGGCCAGGTTGACCACGATCTCGCCCGATTTGGGGGTCAGAGTGGATGCGAACAGGTCTGGTTCGAGATCTCTGGCGGATCGGCGCAGCCACACATAGAAGAAATCAGACAGGTCCGCATAGGGGACGGCGTCGTAGTAAGGCGGGTCGGTAAACACGCATGCGGCCACAGCATCCGGCAGTGGGAGCAATCGAGCGTCTCCTCGGATCGATTGGCCTGTACTAGCGGAGGCTGCCGCGGCGGAGTGAGCGAGCAGCACAGTGTCGACGAGCGAATCCCAGTCACCTACAGATCCACCGAAGGGCGCGGCCTCCGCACAATCCCACACCATTGGCACGACAGGACGAGTGAACGTGTGTTGCACCTTCTGGCCCGTCGGGTTCCACGTGGCCAACGAAGACCAGTGGTCAGCGGCCCGATCAAGGGCCAGCGCCACCGACCTCAACGACGCAACGCCGAACGCAACGTCGTCGGGCTGGGCACGCACTATCTTCACCGCCTCTCGCACCGCCTCCACGAGGGCGGAGAGGGCAAGAGCTTGCCGAGGCAGGAACAGGTCTCCCCAGGTGGAGTAACCATACCGGCCGGGGGTGAAAGCCCTGGAGTCGTGAGCCGGGAATGGTTCGTCAGGTACCAACGTCGGCAACCCCGTGTGCGCTTGCTCGCGCCGGCGCAGTTCCTCCTCGGCTGCCTCTGCGATCTTAACGTCTCGATCCGTCGCAATGCGGTAGTAGCGGCCTTGATGACCGGGGTAGGTCCGGACCACGGCAATCATCCGGATGGGAAGACCGTGACGTGCCATTGCTTGCGCACGTACCCTCGCAACTGGGGTGACGTAGCCGCATGTCGGACAAATCGCGGAGCCGCGGCGGACCGTTCGCTCTGCAACCGAAGCCGTGCCTTCCTCGACGGCGAACTCGACCCTCTTCGCCACACGGTCGACGATCATGCGGAGCGCGACCCGATGGCCCTTATCGTGGGCAAGCCATAGCTGACGGAGCAGAGGCACCTCGGCGCCACACAACGGCCCCTCGCAGGTCACAGTCCGCGCCCAGATATACGCGATGGGAACCGCGCCATCGGGATCGGGGGGATAGAAGTGGCCAAGGTCAGCCGAAACCCGCTCCTTGACCCAGGTGCCCCACGTGCGTACGGCCTCGGCTAGGCGCTCGCCGTGGCGGGGGATATCCTCCAAGACCACCTTGAGGAGCAGCGCAGCGACCGGGTTATAGTCGGCCGCCCACGCATCAGCCCCCACTCGCAGGGCTTCCAGCGGGATCGCGCCGCCACCCGCGAAGGGGTCGACGATTAGGGGGCGCCCGTTTGGATGCGCTGCACGCACCAGCGCCTGGGCGCAGGCCAAATGGGCGACGTCGGCTGCAGCCATCCCGTCCGCAAAGCGGGCGATGAAGTCCAAGAGCCCAGCTCGGAGGTGTTCTGGCGTCCCGCCGGCCGGCCGCCCACCTACCGCGTCCCGGAATCTGCCTAGCGCCTCCCCAGCCGCCACACGGAACGCCTCCGGGCAAGAATCATCGGCAGGATCGGGCAAGAGAGTCGCCAGCACGACGGCCCGGCAGGCGGCGAGGGGTCGGCGCGCCCACCAAATGTGCAGGGTGGAAATGTGGCCGTGGCGAATCGACTTCTCGCGCCGAGCGTTGGCCGAGATCTGGCGGATCGGCAGGTCGAACTCGATGAGCCGGCGAGGTCCTGTCATTGAGCGCTACCTTGGCACATCGAGACCGAGGAGCGCAGCCTGATCGCGCACGAAGCGGAAGGGGCGGAAGTATCCATCGGGGAAGGTCGAAGCGGAGGACCGCGTTCCGATGACGACCAGCACGTCGCCCCGCGCACCCATCTCGGCGAGCACCTTCCGGCCGAGAAACGCGGCCAGCGGACCGACCTGCGTCGGTTCGCGCCGGTAACAGACGAGACAAGAGAGTTCGGCTCGCACCGCGCAGGCCTTCCACAGTGCATAGGCGACCGTGCGGTCGTTAGAGCTGTTCTCCAACTCGACGGCCGCGACCGGCAGTCGCCAGCTTCGTCCGGTCCCAAAAGCAAGGACGTCGATCCCCAAGTACTCCTGGCGCGGAAACGGTAGGGGCGTCGCGCCGCTGCCCTTAGCCGCAGCTACTAAGCCAAGGCGGTTGCATGCTGTCACGACGGCGTTGGTGAGGAGCTCCGTCCAGGGCAGCAAGCGCGAACCATCGGCAGCCGCCTGGAGTTGCGGCGCAACGGCGGGATCGCGGATGGCCGCGTGAAACGCGTCGAAGAAGGCTCGGTCCGCCAGCGCTCCACGAGTCGGGGCCATGCGGCTCCTCACCTCCCGTCGCCTCCTGAGCCTTCCTCAGAGGTGGCTGCTTGAGTGAGGGTTTCGGGCCCCACCCTGTAGTGCTGCACCTGAGTGACCGCCTCCCATGGCAGACGCCCTGGGTCGCGCACCGTGCGCAGGGTGGGTTGGTGCGCGCAGTCGAACACCGCGTACAGCCAGTAGTCGGCACCCAGGCGCTGTGCGGTGCCGTATTCGTGGGAGCTCAGAGCGATCAAATCGGTGCCGGCGCGCCCCTTGACCTCGATGAAGCGCACCAACCCAGTCTGCGGGTCCATCGAGAGCACGTCGAAGCCGCGGTTCTCCTGCTCGACGCTTTCGGGCTGGCGACCTTGGTCACGCTCGTACTGCATCGCGACGTCCACGGCAATCCGCTCGATCTCGGGGTCGCTGACCATCTCTCGGTAGCCCGCGGCTCGCCCGGGATGCGGCAACGCCCAGGCGCTCCCGAGGTGCGTCAGATCGGCCAGGGTCAGCGCACCTTGGCGCCGCAGCAGTGCCCGCCGCTGCTCCAGCCGTTCATTGAGCTCGTCGAGCCGACGCTCCGAATCCTGGACTGGCAACGCGACATCGTCTCCAGCCTGCTGGCGGGCGATCAGGCCGGCCAGCTGGAGCTGGGCGCGGTTGATAAGTGCATTCAGCGCGAGCTCGACATGGGCGGCGATCGTCTCGAGCTCCTTGGCTCGAGCAGCAGCGACCTCCCGCTGCAGCGGCACCAGCGCCTCCCGCAGGAGGTAGGCCTCCACCTCCGCACGGGTGGGCCCCTGGTCGTTCGGCGTGGACGCGTCTGGCGCCGGGATGAGATCGAGGAAGACGGTCGGCTGGCGCAGGTGCAGCGCGCCCGGCTCGGAGCCGGCCGTCGCTCGCGACGCGTCGTCGAAATCTGACTCCACGATGAAGAGTCGCCGGTGGAGCGTCTGGCCTGTGCCGTCCCGTACCGAGGCCGCGAACACGTCGAGCCGTGCGGGCCGCTCGCGCTGGAGATCGTAGAAGAGCGTCCCGCGGCGCAGGTCCTCCTGCGCACGGGTCCAGGCCTCCTCACGCACTGCCTCGAAGAGTGGATGCCCAGGCGTCACCCACTCGAGAGTGGGGTCATGTTCTAGGGCCGCGCGATCGAAGGCGATACGGCGGTATTCGCGCCCGATGCGACCGAAGCGGGCCTCCGACGACTGCGCCGTCGTGATCAGGTTGCGGGAGATCCGGCCCAGCCGCGCGACGAACCGGCGCTCGCGGACTGGGCGAAGACCAAGAAGGGGCGCGGCGTCGAAGAAGAACTGCTCGACGACTTCGGGCACGAGGCGACGCTCCTTGGCCTCGGCCCGCTTGGCCACCAGGCGCGAGAGGTTGAGCTCGCGCCTGGCAAGTCCCTCGAGCGCGGAGCGGGTGATCCGCTCGAAGTGGTCCCGGTCGACCTCGGTCACTATGCGCTCGAGCATCTGGTCGCGGCTGATCCGTCCGGCGTAGTGGTCGCGCAGGAGCCGCTCGACGAAGTTCGCCGGCACCACCTCGCCGACGACATCGAAAACCTGGTCGGATCCCAGGGCCCGGCGGATCTCGTCGAGCCGATCGAGGAGGGTGCGCAGCACCTGGCCCTCGCGGGTGTTGCGTGCTACGAAGTTAAAGATCAGGCAGTCCTTCTCCTGGCCGTAACGATGGATGCGCCCGATGCGCTGCTCGAGGCGCGTCGGATTCCAAGGGATGTCGTAGTTCACCATCAGCCAGCAGAACTGGAGGTTGATCCCCTCACCCGCGGCCTCAGTGGCGACCATCACTTGAGCCTCGTCTCTGAACTCCCGCTCGGCTCCGAGGCGCGTCCCTGGGGCATCCCGATCCCCGACCGGCATCCCGCCGTGGATCTGAGTCACTGAGAGCCCCCAGGCGCGCAGGCGCTCCACGAGGAAGTCGAGGGTGTCCTTGTGCTCGGTGAAGATCAGAAGCTTGGTCGTCGGGTCGGCGAAGACGCGCTGGTCGGAGAGCACCTCGCGCAGCTTGGCCAGCTTGGAAGAGGCCTCGCGCGCCTCCAGACGGCGGGCCTGTTCGATGAGAGGGGGAAGCTGCGCGCGCTCGGCGCTGAGCGCGGCCCGGTCCTCGGCGAGAGACGCCTCCTCCGCTTCGTCGGAGAGCCGTTCCGCCTCGGCCTCGTCGAGCTCGTCGAGCTCGTCGAGGCGTCGGGGATCAAAGGCGCTCGTCGCGGGGCGACCTCCCGGCGCGCGGAGCTTGCGGTCGATGCGCTCGACGCGACGCTCCAGGCTGCGGCGCAGAGCGTGCACGCTGGAGGCGAGTCGGCGCTGGTACAGCGCCATGGTGAAGCCGATCGCGCGTCCCCGCGCACTCTCGTCCGACGCGGCGAGCAACGACTGGTCGAAGACGTAGCGGGTGACCGCTTCGTAGAGCCGGAGTTCGTCGGGATCGAGGTCGAAGGCTGCGGTTCGCGTCTCGCGCTTCGTGAAGAGCTTGTGGACCTCGCCAGTGTCGGGGTCGGGGAACGAGACGAGCGCCTCCTTGACCCTGCGCAGGTAGAACGGGGCGTGGTTGCGGCGCATGGCGAGTTCGAGGCTGGTCACGTGCGCGTAGGCGTCGCGATCGAGGAGACGCAAGAAGAGGGCAAAGTTCTCCGGATCGCCCTTGTGCGGCGTCGCGGTCAGCAGCACGAGGTGATCGGCGTGCTCGGAGAGCAGCTCTCCCAGGCGGTAACGCTCGGTCTTGTGTTCTGCATCCGAGGCGCTCATGCGGTGCGCCTCGTCGACGATCGCGAGGTCCCAGTGCGAGTGCGCCAGGCTCTCCCGGACCTCGTCGCGCTTGGCCCAGTCGATGGAGGTGATGAGTTGGGGCTTCTCCTGCCACGGGTTGGTGCCATACGCGTTGCGCAAGTCGAGCCCCCGGAGGATTTCGAAGCGCTCGCGGAAACGATCGTGGAGCTCGCGCTGCCACTGGAAGGCGAGGTTGGCCGGCGTCACGATGAGCGTCCGTTCCACCAAGCCCCGCAGCTTGAGTTCGCGCAGAAGGAGGCCGGCCATGATCGTCTTGCCGGCGCCGGCATCGTCAGCCAGCAGGAACCGAATGCGCGGCAGCGGGAGCATCGCGTCGTAGACCGCCTCGACCTGGTGCGGCAGCGGATCGACGCGAGAGATCGAAAGCGAGAAGTACGGGTCATACTCGTAGGCGAGGGCCAAGCGCTGCGCCTCGATCCCGAGCCGGAAGCGCATCGGGTCGCCGTCGAAGGTGCCCTCGGCTGGCGCGACCCGCAGCTGCGAGACCTGGTTCGGCGAGAGGATCAGCTGCTGGAAGCGGCCGGTGCGCAAGCCCTCGCCCACGAGCTTGAGCGAGCTCCCGACCTCGTCGACCACAGCAAGCCGGATCGGTTCGGGCAACTCGGGCCCATCTACGATCGCGCCCGCTCGAAGCTCGTGTGGAACCTTGCTGGAGTGCTCTGACACGATCACCGCCCGCTGCAGCCCACGACCGGGCCCCCGCCAGCGGGGCCCCGGCAATGACAGACTAGCGCGCCCTGAGCCGCTCCCATGTGGGCTCTGGCACGTGCATCACCATCACCACCTCGTGTCTAAGACCTGAGCCCCCGCCGTTCGATGGCTGTGCTGGCCGGGCGACTGAGCGGCGCCGGCGTGTCTGCGATGGCCTCCGACGGAGGGCGGGCAAAGGTGTCCCGGATGATGTCTTCGTCCTCAGCCTCGCGAACGAGCAATTCGCGGACGAGCGCGCCGAAGATCCGCCAGCCAACACGGGACAGCGACGCGCGGCGCTGCGCCAAGTTCACAGCGTCGTTGGATGCCACCGCGAGGGGGTCGAGCCAAGCGACGTTGTAGACGACACCAGCATCGTCATCTGGGAGGACCGGCACGTAGAAGTACTTCTTCGGGCGGTAGAGGGTCAGGTTGTCGAGCTCGGCTGTGAACTGACGGTTGCTGGTGAAGTCCGCCTTTCTCCTGGGCTCGAGCGGCAGGAGCAGGGCCGTGGCGCGCCGCCCCGGAACGAGATCGCACGACGACGTGGCGATCATGTAAGTGGGCGCGCCCTCGATGCGAACCCCCAGCCGATAGGCGGCGTCCGTCCTGATGATGTCCCCTTGAAGGACGTTGAACTCATCAACAGAGCCGCCCACCCGGGCCTGGGCCACGGCATGAATGATCGGCGCCGTCAGCATGTGCGTGGCCAGCCATTCAACTCTTGGGAGGAGCGCGAGCCTGACCAGGGCCGCCTGAATGGCCTGAATGGCCGCATCGCCGTGCGCCAACCCGGCCAGTGCAGGGTCGAACTGTGGATCGCTCACTGCCCGCCAATAGGGGCGCGCGGAGCGGTGTACCTATCGAGGTCCAGCTCCGGTTCGGACGGCTCATGCCCTTCGATCTCGATTTGGCCTAACAGCGGGGCGGACGCCGTCACAAGGCTTGGAAAGGTCATCGTCAGCTCCTGAAAGTGGCGAACTGCGATCTCCTCACCTCTTGTCCTGAGAACAAGCTCGGCCGCCTGCCGGATTAACGGAAGGCCTCTGGTGAGACGCACCACGTCTTGTGCCAGAGCAAAGAGCCTATCGAAATCCCGGCGCCGGAGAATCGCGAATTCCGTTCCATGAACGGTCAGGAACCCAACCCGCCCGTCGGGTACGGCCGCACAGAGGCCAGGCCCTCCCTCGACGCGGAACTGCTCGAAGGAGCTCCAGGACTTGCCAGGAGCGAGATGGAACTCGACCTTGGTCGGGTTCGGAGAGGTCGTCGAGAGCTGTTCCATGCCCCCAGCATACCCCTGCTCCAACGAGAACTCAACGCCTTCCGTTGGACTTTGAGGCTCCGCTCCGAGTGCCACCCGATGTGCCCATCGCGTTGCCCTGGAGAGAATGGAGCCGGCACCTACCTATCGTTCGAAGTGGCGCTGGCGCAGCACATCGACGAAGACCAGATGACCGTCCGCATCGCGGAAGCGCCAGAAAGTCCACCCGTTCGTCTGGGGATACTCGCGACCAGGTGGTGCGCCGATCACCGACTTGCGGGCCATGCCCCCGGCTGTCGAGAGCGAGTCGTACGGCGTGCCGTTCCAGGTCACGGCGCCGTCGGTCTCGATGCGGGCGGTGAGGGGATGGCTCTTGTAGGTCGTCTCGAGGTCGAGCGGCAGCTGGATCGTGCCTGACGCGATCAGGTCCCGGAGCGTCACGCGGCGCCACGGGGTCTTGTCGGGGCCTGCCGGCTGGTCGATCGGCTCGCCCGCCTGGCCACCTGTCGGGCGCACGGGAGGCTTCTGGCCAGCGGACACTGTAGGTACCGGCTGGGCGCCCCGGTAGTCGAGCGCGAGAGTCGCCCGCCCGAGGCTTTGGCGGACATCGGAGAGGGAGAGCGCCGGGACCCGCTTGTGGATCAGGCGCAGGAAGTCCGCGGGCGGCTCGACGCCCGAGAGGCTCTCCACCGCCTGCTTCACCTGGCGATCCACGAAGTACTGGCGCCACAGGTCATCGATGACCGTGCCCTGCAGCTGCGCCTTGGAGAGCAGCACCAAGGTGCCCAGGACATCAGGCTCGTCAGCGGCCAGGACGACCCGCTTGAACAGCTTCTGATGGACCGGCACCTGGGCGTGCGCATTGTAGATGCGGTACTCGTTGCCATCGGTGAGCACGATCCACTCCACCACGCCAGCCACCCCAGCGTAGCCCATGATCTGGCTCGCCCACTTGTCGAGGTTCTCGCCCAGGGCCTTGGCTTCGACGAAGAGGCGCAGGTTGCCGTGCACAAAGAGGGCGTAGTCGACGGGGTTGTCGGCCTGCTTGAGCCGGTACTCGCAGCGCACCTCGTCGAGATCTTCCACGTCCCAGCCGAGGGCACGCAGCACGGGCTCGATCAGGGCGTGCTTGGTGTTCTCCTCGCCGATCGCCTCCCCTCGATGCTTGGCGATCCGATCGCGCACGTGGACAACGGCCGCCGCGAGGTCGTTCATCGTGCCCGCACCTCCCGAGCGGAGTGTAGGTCCCTCGGTGGGTGCGGAGGAAGTGGCCGGCGCCGCGGCGGGCACGATCGTGGAATGGTGTTGCCTTTCGGGCGCCCGCGAGTGAGTGATGGTGGGCATCACATCGTGCGCAGAGGTGCCCCATGACCAATCCGCGACTCCTCCCCGCCGGCTCCGGCGAGGGCACACCCTGGGACCAGGCGCTCTACGCGTTCTTGGTCGAGAAGCACAGCCGCTCGGGCTCGCGGCGCACCGTGGAGGGCTACGGCCGCATGTTGTGGCCGCTCTTCGGCGACCTCGCCAAGACGCCAGATCGGGTGACACCAGGCGACGTGCTCGCTTGGGCCCACGGCATCGGCAAGTCGGGTCGAACCCCGTCAGCGACGACGGTCGGTGCCCGCATCGCCTGTCTCAGCAGCTTCTACCGCTTCCTCATCCGCATGGGCCTGGTCACCGGCAACCCCTGCGATGCCCTGCAACGTCCGAGGACTTCCCCTTCACCTGCTCGGGGCCTGAGTGCCGAGGATGTGCGTCGGCTCCTGGCGGTGGTGCCCGACACGGTCCGCGGCCGACGGGACCGCGCCATCTTGCTGACCTTCATCTTGACCGGACGTCGGCGCACTGAGGTGCTCAGCCTCACGAGAGGCGACGTCACCGTTGAGGACGGGACTGCGTTCTACAGCTACAGAGGAAAGGGCGGCAAGACCGGACGACGGGAGTTGCCCCGTCCCGCCTTCGATGCGATCGTCCGCAGTCTCGACGATGCCGGCAAGGAGCTCGCGACGATGGCGCCGGACGAGTCGCTCTGGAACGTGTCAGGCGGAACCGTCTATGCGAGGTTCCGGCGCTACCTAGTGGCCGCTGCTCTCCAGCCAACCGGATTGCACATCCTGCGACACAGCGCTGCGAAGCTCCGGCGCGACGCCGGGGAGACGGTCGAGCAGGTATCAGCGTTCCTAGACCACTCCTCCCTTGCGGTGACGACCACCTACTTGAGGAGACTCGAAGGTGTTGAAGATCACGCCTGGCGCGTAGTGGCGACGGCGATCGGAGTGTAGGAAGACCGACGCGCACAAGTCCGGTTCACGCGCCGATGCATGGCCCCGGCGGACCGCGCCGTCATAGCGGCGGGCCAACGGTGCGCAGGCGCGGTCAGTCCCGAGAATGGCGCTCGCGGAAGCCTCGCTGGTTGTATCGGTTCCGCTGCGTGTCTGAGCAGAACCGCCGGCGCCTGGCATCAAGAGCGAGAAACGGCTCTCCACACTCGAGGCAGACCCGCACGGCCTGCTGGCCCTCCGACAGCCGTCGGAGGGCCTCGAAGAGCTGCAGGTAGATTGGGCAAAGGATCGAATCCCAACGCGAGGTGAGGAACGCAGGATCGAGCGGTTCCTCCCATCTGCCCAGTAAGGGGTCTGGAACGTCGCGCAGTCTGACGATCTCCTGCTTTGGCTCGAGGGACAGCTCGCTCTGGAGCGCGGCCAGGAGGTGGGGCCGCATGAGCCCCGCCAGCACGTCAATCCAGCGGCTCCAGGGCAATCCTCGGGGCGCCACCCGACGCAGCGCGGCAGACCGATGCATGTCTAGGAAGTCACGTCGGACAGAAGTGAGGCGCGCCGAAGGTGGAACCCACGCATCGGGATCGGAGGGCACGGCCCAGCGCGCCCGATCCTGCGGCTCGGTGACGCTGGCGAAGGTCGTGAGGAACCAGCGCACCTGTGTCTGCTCTGTGCGCACTTCTGAAAGCGCGTCTTCCCAGAGCACGGCCCGCAGCGTCCAATCGGCTCGGCGCCCGCTCTGCTCGAAGGGCACGTAGGGGGCGAGGCTGGCCAGGGCGGGGGCTCCGTTGGCGGCGATCCAGGCGCGCAGATGGCGCGGGCGGCCGAGGTCGAGTCGGGCGAACCGCTCGGCCAGGAAGAGCCCCTGATCGTCGCGTCGGAAGGGATCCTCCAGCCGCCCGTGCATGCCGCTCAGCACCACGCCCGAACGGCGGACCCGCACCTCCGAAAGTGCAGGGATACGCAGCTGCCCTGGCCTGTCCGCGGCGCCGGCCAGGCGGGGCAGCGGCCCCCGTAACGCAGCTCGTAGGACAACTGCCGAGGTCGCCATCTTCTGTAGCACAGTATAAGCGAATCATTTGGACTAGACAGCCACATCATCCGCGGCGTTATGGTCACTCGAGATGGAGACCGACCCAGCCGCAGAGACCGGATCGACGAGGCGACCAGCCGCCGCGCCAGACCGCGGACACTGTTGCGCGCGACCGCGACGAGGGGCCGCGCAAGACGACTCGGGGTCGGCGCGTAGCTCGTCGCCGGTCCGCCACGCCGATGCCGGCGGGGTGGCCCGCTTGCTTGTCCCGGCGGACCAGCCAGCTGGACGCGCGCTCACGGAACGGGAGTCGCCATGATACCCGCTGGTCCCATGGCACCCGCGTCGGCGCTCCTGCCCCAGCACGCCGAGCTCCTTGCGGCGTCGGGGATTTCGACCGAGGTTGCCACGACCCGTGGCTACCGCAGCGTGGCGACCAAAGCCGAGCTGCGCCGCTTCGGCTTCTCGGAACGCCAGACCCGCGTGCCGGCCCTCCTCATTCCGGCCTGGAATGTCCACGGCGAGATCGCCACCTACCAGCTGCGGCCGGACGATCCTCGCATCGACGATCGCGGCCGCGCGATCAAGTACGAGACGCCGCGCGGCTCGCGGATGTTCCTGGACGTCCACCCCGCTGTCCGGGGCCAGATCGGCGACCCGCGCGTGCCGCTCTGGATCACGGAGGGGCTCCGGAAGGAGGACGCCGCGGTCTCGGCTGGGCTGTGCTGTGTTGGCATGCTCGGCGTCTGGAACTTCCGGGGCACCAACGAGTTCGGCGGCAAGACAGCCCTCCCTGACTGGGAATCGGTCGCCCTCAACGATCGCGTCATTCCCATCGTCTTCGACTCCGACGTTGTGACGAAGCCTGCGGTGCACGAGGCACTGGCACGCCTGCAGGCGTTCCTACTGAGCCGCGGCGCACGAGTCCTGCTCGTGTACCTGCCGGCGGGTCCGGGCGGGGCGAAGGTCGGTCTGGATGACTACCTGGCGGCAGGCCACACCGTCGACGAGCTGCTCTCGTTGGTCACCACCGAACTTCGCACGCCCACCGGCAACGAAGATCGCGTCGATTGGCCATACCGCGAGACCTCGGCCGGCCTGGTCTGGGACAAGCCCACGGCGAACGGCACGGTGACGGTCCCGCTGACCAACTTCACCGCCCGCATCGTGGCTCAGTTGGTCGAGGACAACGGGGTCGAGCAGCGCCGGCTCCTCGACATCGAGGGCTCCGTCGGCACCCGGGCGCGGCGCTTCCAACTGACGGCGCTTGAGTTCACCACGATGAATTGGCCTACCGAGCGGCTCGGGTCCGACGCGGTCACCTACGCCGGCATGGGCCGGGATCACCCGCGGGTCGCCATCCAGCTCCTCTCGGGCGCCGCTCCCGAACAGATCGTCTACACCCACCTCGGGTGGCGCGAGATCGGCGGGACGTGGGTCTACCTCCACGCCGGAGGTGCCATTGGGCCACTTGGGACGGTTGGGACACTCGCCGAAGGGGGAGAGACCCATCTCGACGGCGCCCTCGCGCGGTACCTGCTGCCCGACCCGCCCGTCGGCCTCGCCCTCCAGGAGGCGCTGCAGGCGAGCCTGCGCCTCTTGGACCTCGCCCCCGATCGCGTGAGCGTGCCCTTGCTGGCGGCGACCTATCGGGCCGTCCTCGGGAGCACCGACTTCAGTCTCCACCTAACCGGACCGACGGGCACCTTCAAGACCGAACTCGCGGCGCTCGCCGAGCAGCACTACGGGCTCTCCATGGATAGTCGCCACCTACCAGGCGCGTGGAGCTCCACGGGCAACAGCCTGGAAGCCCTGGCGTTCGCGGCCAAGGACGCCCTGTTGGTAGTGGATGACTTCGCACCAGCTGGGTCGGCGGTCGATGTCCAGCGGTTGCATCGAGAAGCCGATCGACTGTTCCGCGCGCAGGGCAATCGTTCCGGGCGCGGGCGGATGCGCGCCGACACGAGCCTGCGGCCGGCCAAGCCGCCGCGCGGTCTCATCCTTTCAACTGGCGAGGACGTGCCCCGCGGCCAGAGCCTGCGGGCGCGGCTATTCGTCCTCGACGTTGCGCCCGGTGATGTCGACGGGAACGCGCTCGGAGCCTGCCAGGCGGATGGCACGGTGGGGCGTTACGCGGACGCCCTTGCCGGGTTTATCCGCTGGGTCTCGGGGCGCTACTCCGAGATCCAGTCGCACCTTCAGTCCGAGACCGCACAGCTCCGGGACCAGGACACCCAGTCACGCGCGCATCGACGCACCCCGGAAATCATCGCGAACCTCGCGATCGGCATGCGCTACCTCCTCGACTTTGCGCTCGAAGCCGGCGCGATCTCGGTCGAGCAGCGCGTAACTCTGTGGCAGCGGAGCTGGGCGGCCCTCGGGGAGGCGGGCGCGAACCAGGATGAACAGCAGAGTGCCAGCGATCCCGCCGCCCGGTTCATACAGCTACTCGCCGCGGCGATCACCGCTGGTCGAGCCCACATCGCCGGAGAAGATGGCGCCGCTCCACCCAACGCGGGGGCCTGGGGATGGCGCAAGGAGCCGGCGAGGACCGATTCTGACCAACCTGAGTTCTGGCGCGCCCAGCGCGAGCGCGTCGGGTGGGTGGTCGGCGACGCCCTGTTCCTCGACCCGGACGCTTCTTTCGCGGTCGCGCAGTCCATGGGCCGTGACGTGGGTGATCCGCTGGCAGTGCAGCCGCGGACACTGCACCAGCGCCTAGCGCAGGCTGGACTGCTCGTGTCTGTCGAGGACGCTCGCCACCGCGTGACCGTGCGGCGCACGCTCGACGGGGCCCGACGCGCAGTGCTCCATCTCAGCGTCTCTGCTATCCACGGAGTGGCCCAAACGTCCCAAACGTCCCAGCCAGGCCACGCCTCCCAGCTCGTCACTCGGCCACCCGGCCGGCCGGACGCCACCCGCGACGAGGAGCAGGGGACGTGGACGGCGTGACCCTCCTCCTGCAGGCTCGCCTGGCGGGGCTCCGAGTCTCAGCGAGTGGTGGGACCTTGGTCGTGAAGGGTCCACGCCGTCTCGAGCCCATGGCGCGCACGCTGCTCGCGCAGAAGCCACGCATTCTGCAGGCACTCGCGGGGGAGCAGGAGGTCGCCTGGCGGATCGACGCCATGCGGCCGCAGGTGCCCGCAGCGGGTGCCATCCCGCTCCTGCTGGCCCGGTCAGACGCGGTCCGAGGCTCCGGTAAGTGCTGTTCCTGTGGCGATCCTCTTCATCCCGACGAGCGGTACCGCTGCGGACCGTGCGTCGCAGCGACCGTCGCAGTCCTCGAAGGCGTCCCGTGAGTAGGCCTGGTGCGATGCCTGACGATCCGGTGCTCGTGCCGATGGAGCCGTCGCCCCAAGGCCGCGAGGGCGCGGCGTGAGGCGCCCGTGCGGCATACACCCAGCGCAGGCGCTCGATGGCTTCGAAGAGGCGCTGCTCTTGGCCATGCGGCGCGCCGCTAAACGCAAGCGCGAGCCTGAGTCGTCGTTAGGCTTGCCCGATCGTGGGCCTTGCATAATCAGAGCCACTATCGTTAGTCTTTCGTCTGGGGTTGCGGACGCCAGACGGAGGGAACGCCGGGATGGACCCTGATGGCTACATCACCGTCACCGAGGCTGCGCGTCTCGTCGGCCGCTCGACCGGTCGACTCCGTCAGGCCATCCTGGCCGAAAGGCTGCCAGCCATGAAGGTGGGGCCGATCTGGCTCGTGCGGGTCATCGACGTTCGAGCGTGGGCCGCCAGCCGACGCACGGGGCGTCCGAGGAAGGACCGGACGACATGAAAGCCCTCCCCCGTTCACTCGATGACTTGCGCGGCCAGAGGGCCGCTCACTGGGGACGGGAGTCGACGGGCCGACAGGCCGACCGCTTCGGGCCTGCGGCACAACGCGACCAACGGGAGCGCGCCATCGAGCGCTACGGGATGGTCGATACGCAGATCAGCTGGATGGTTGCCCACTCGGGCCGAACAATCGGCTCCACGGCGCAGTTCGCGGAGATGCTGGCATGCGCTGGCCGCGACTACGACGTCCTGGTGGTCGGCTACGTGAGCAGGTTCGCGCGCGACCTCGAGACCGCGGTGACGGCGCGTTCGGCGCTCCACGCCGCGGGTGCCGCGATCCTCTTCTGCGACGAACGCATCGTCACCTCCGACGAGGATGCCTGGGAGTCTTGGGCTCGCGAGACGGTAGAGGCCGAGGCGTACAGTCGTCGCCTCGGGAAGCGCATCCGGGAGGGCTACGCAGCCAAGACCCGGCTGCACAACGATCAGGGCGGAGGGCTCGTCCCGCTTGGCTTCCGCCGGAGCGCCGACCGGAAAATCGTCGAACCAGATCCGGACACGATGCCCCGGGCGCTCGAGCTCTGGCGTCTGGCTGCAGCCGGCCACTCCGACAAGGCGATCGCGGCCCAGCTCAGCCTGACCCTCTGGACGGTCCGTGGTGTCTTGCGCAGCCCGCTGTACTGCGGTCGGCTGTCCGACGGACGGCGGACTACCTTCCTGCCACCGATTGACGCGCGGGTGGTCGAGCAGGCCTTGGAACACCGCCGCCTCCGGACCCGCACCGGCAGCCGGACTCGAAAGGCCCGGGTCTACCCCCTCTCCGGACCGCTCGTGTGCGAGGCCTGCGGCCGTCGCGTGAAGGGCAATGTGATCGCTAGTTCGAGGCAGCGGCGCTACCCCGTGTATCGGCACTACGACGCCGCGGTTCATGACTGCCCCGGCTGGTCCGTCAAGCAGGTCCCGGTCGAAATCCTGGAGGACCAGATCGGTCAGATGCTTGAAGGCGCCGCCCCTAACCGCGACACGGCCACCCGGGTCCGCGTCGCGCTCCAGTCGCCGCCTGCCATGCCGGATCGCCTCGGTGTAGCACGGATCGACTCCCGTCTCCGCGCCCTCGGGCTTGAGATGGTTGCCATCGAGGCACGGCGCGCACCAACGGAGATCCTGGCCGAGATCATGCGGCTCAAGGAAGAGCGCGAGCAGCTGCTCCGCGCACGAGTCGAGCTCGACGGCCTCGACCCCGACGACGCGGTCGCCTGGCTCGCAAATCTGGGGAAGTTGTGGCACGAGACCGACGACGAGGGCCGTCGCGCGATGGCGATCAACACGTTCGCTCGCATCGGGGCGACGAGTGGCGCCAGACGCGGTTCGCACCGGATCGTTAGCGTCAAGCTCACCGAAGCAGCTGAGCGCCGGGGCTTGGCTCTTGCCCTGCCCGCGACGCTCACCGCCTCGAAACACGTCTATGGTGGGCGATACTGGATTCGAACCAGTGACCTCACGGATGTGAACCGTGCGCTCTAACCGACTGAGCCAATCGCCCCCGTCACGCGCGGCGTAACCGCAACGCGATTATCAGCCGACCACGAGGGGGCGTCAACGCAAGCCCGGGGTAGTTGTGGAGATGACACCGAGTTGCACCCCCTCCCCGAGTGCGGTGAGTCCGTCCTCAGTAGATTGAGGGCGCGGAAGTTGCACCCCCACAGCGGTGCGGCAGCTGGCCACGAGCGCGATTTCTGGTCAGGCCGAGGATCTTTCCAGGGCGGAGAGTTCATCGTCGCTGAGCGTCCAGCCGGCAGCTCCGACGTTCTCGCGCAGGTGCTCGACGCTGGTCGCTCCCGGAATGGCGACGATCCGTTCGTCCTTGCCCAAGAGCCAGTTGAGCGCAACCTGGGCGACGGTCTTCCCTCGTGCGCGGGCGATGCCTGCCAGCGTCCCGTCGAGGGCAGAGCCGTCGCGACGTGTCCGGCCCCCAGCGAGGGGGCGATACGCAATCAGCGCCACGTCGAGCTTGCGACAGGCTTCGAGGACGCCATTTCGCTCGGGGTCGCGGTGGAACAGACTGAACTGGACCTCGTTCGCGGCCAGCGGGATGGCGTGCCGCTCGAGGCACTCGGCCGCGACGGACATCTGGGTCGCGCTGAAGTTGCTGACCCCCACGGCGCGTGCCTTCCCCGCCTGTACCGTCTCCACAAGGCGATCCATCAGGGACGGGATGCCCACCAGCGAGAACGGGAAATGGATCAGATAGAGATCGACGCTGTCCCTGCCGAGGCGGGCGAGCGACCCCTCGAGCGCCTTACCGAACGAGCGGGCCGACAGACGGGTCGGGTAGGGCGCGAACTTGCTCACGACGAGGGCCGGTCGCGGGTCGCGGCGGAGGCACGCCCCGATCATCTTCTCGGAGCCGAGATAGACCTCGGCCGTATCGAACAGGTTGGCACCCGCGTCGAGCGCCGCGCTGAACACCGGCGTGAGCTGGTCTGCGCCGCGACCTCGACCCCAGCGGTTCGTCCCCACCCCCAGCGCAGGGACGTCGACCCCGGATCGGCCGAGGGCTCGCAGCGGGATGGAGGGTTCTAGAGCGGTCGTCACGCTTGCTCCAATGTGCTGGTCCTGCCGACGCTCGGCGCTGATGCCGCCGGTCAAGGTCGAATGATAGGCACGGGCTGCCGCTCACGACCCACCGGGGATGGGGGTGCGACTTGGCGTCACACCGACAACTACCAAGAGGGATAGTCCTGCCAACGACATGGAAGGAGGCACACAACGTGGCGGAGTCCTGGACAGTCCGGCAGCTCGAGGACGAGTTGCGACGCTACGAGGGGGAGCTGCGACAGGCAGGGCTGCGGGAACAGACTGTGCACACGTACGTCGATCGTGCCGCGCGCTTCGTCCGCTGGCTCGACGGAGGGTACGTGCCGGGTCTCGCCGGGACCGCGGAGAAGGACCCGCCACGCGGCAACTTCTTGAGGCCCTAGCTGCTACCCCGGCAACGCAAGCCCGGCAGCATGCCTCCCTGCACACGCGGCAACGGCTCATGAGCCACGTAGCCGGGACCGCGCCTCCTCGTCCGAGATCCCGTCTACCTCGACTAGCTTGAGCCGGCTCCGGCCGCCAGCCAGGAGGCGGATCGAGGATCTCCGGACGCCCAGCGAAGCCGCGAGCAATCGCAGGAGTGCCTCGTTGGCCGCGCCCTCGACCGGCGCCGCCCGGACCCGCGCTTGCAGCACCCCGTCGAGACCCGGCGGGTCGAGGCGATCCAGCCCGGCGCGCGGCGTCAATCGGATCGTGATCCGGGCCGTGACCACCAGTAGCCCTGCGATTAGCCGATGTTCAGAGCGGCCGCCAGCACCGAAAGAAGCAGGAACGCGACGATCGGCGAGAAGTCGATCATCCCGGTCGAGGGCAACACGCGCCGGATCGGTTGCAGGATCGGCTCGGTGGTCTCGTATAGGAAGCGCCCCAGCGGCGAGTCGAACCGCGGGCTCACCCAGCTCATCAGCACCCGGCCCAGCAGCAGCAGGTATAGAGCGAGGAACAGGAGCCGGAGGAAGTTGGGGAGGAAGGCACTCACGGCCACGGAGTATAGGCGCCCCGCGCGGCCTGCCACCGAGGGCGAAGCATCCGTCTTGCACGTCCGCGAAACCCGCTGCTCGCCTACGGCACCGGCCGCTCGCCGAAGATCGCCCGCCCGAGCCGCACGATCGTGGCCCCCTCCTCTACCGCGACCTCGAAGTCGTCGCTCATTCCCATCGACAGAGCCGGGCCGAGCCGTGAGTCCATCGCCCGCAGGGTCCCCGACAGCTCACGCAGCCTCTGGAAGGTCGGGCGGGCATCCGCCGCGTCGGTGACCAGCCGCCCTACCGTCATCACCCCGAGCACGTGCAGGCGCGACAGCGCCATGAGCTCCGGCAGGTCGGCCGCGATCGTGGCGGGCTCGTATCCCGACTTTGCGGGATCGGCGTCCACGTTCACCTCGAGCAGCACGGGCAGCATGTCCCGTCCGATCTCTCCGGCGGTGCGGTCGAGCCGCTGGGCGAGCGCGAGCGAGTCGACCGTCTCGATCGCGTCGAACAGCTCGACGGCCCGGCGGGCCTTGTTCGCTTGCAGCGGGCCGATCAGGTGCCAGCCGCCCACCATCGCGGCGCGGCCGCCTACCGCCACCTCCGCGATCTTAGGCGCGGCCTCCTGGACCCGGTTCTCCCCGAAGATGCCGAAACCCGCGGCGATCGCGGCACGCACGGACCACGCCGGGACGGTCTTCGTGACGGCGACTACCGTGACTTCGGACGGGTCGCGTCCAACACGAGCGCACGCCGAGCCGACCCGCGAGAGGATGTCGGCGCGTGCCGACGCGTAGCGATCGACCAGCGCGGACGACGCCATGCTGCCGTCCTCATCGGCCGCCCGGAACCCATGGGCCGGCAGGCCGGTGCCGGATCCGTCGTTGACCGGCTCGCCTCCCGCGCCCGTCGGGACGTCCGCCGCTAGCGGCTCCGGCGCAGGAACGCCGGGATGTCCAAGTCGACCTCGTCGTAGGTCGGGCGACGGAGGGCAGGAGCCGGAGCCGCGGCCGGAGCAGGCGTCGAGACTTCGAACGGTCGTTCGCTGGATTGGTCCGGCACGCCGAGCTTCTCCATCCGCTGGCGTTCGCGGTCGCGCTCGCGCTCAAGCTCGCGCAGGAAGTCACGGTTGTCGCGACCGGCCCGCACCGACGAGTCCGCCGCGGCCGTAGTGTACTCGCGGCGCTTGGTCGAGTCGAAGCCCGTGGCGATCACGGTGATCGACACGTCGTCGCCCATGCGCTCGTCGATGACCGTGCCAAAGATGATGTTCGCCTCCGGGTCCGCGGCTTCCTTGATGATCTCCGCCGCCTCATTGACTTCGAACAGACCCAGGTTCGGCCCGCCGGTCACGTTGAAGAGAATGCCCTGTGCGCCCGTGATATTGACCTCAAGGAGGGGGCTCGCGATGGCCTGTCGTGCGGCGTCCGCGGCTCGGTTCTCGCCGCTGGCGCGGCCGATGCCCATCAGCGCCGACCCGGCGCTCTTCATGATCGTGCGCACGTCGGCGAAGTCGAGGTTGATGAGGCCCGGGACCGTGATGAGGTCGCTGATCCCCTGCACGCCCTGGCGCAGCACGTCGTCGACAACCCGGAAGGCGTCGACGATCGACGTGTTCTTGCTCACGACGTCCTTGAGGCGGTCGTTGGGGATCGTGATCAAGGTGTCGACCTTGTCGCGGAGCAGCTCGCTGCTCTTCTCCGCCACCATGCGCCGCTTCGCGCCCTCGAAGGAGAACGGCTTGGTCACGACGCCGATCGTGAGTGCGCCCACTTCCTTCGCGATCTCGGCGATGACCGGCGCGGCGCCGGACCCGGTGCCGCCGCCCATCCCGGCCGTGAGGAAGACCATGTCCGAGTCCTTCAGGGCCTCGTAGATCTTCTCCTGGTCGTCCTCGGCGCAGCGCTGCCCGATGCCGGGGTCGCCGCCCGCCCCGAGGCCGCGAGTGACCTTGTCGCCGATGCGGATCTTGTGTGGGGCGTCCGACTGGAGCAGGGCCTGCGCATCCGTGTTCACGGCGATGAACTCGACGCCCATCATCTCGGCGCGGATCATCCGGTTGACGGCGTTGCTGCCGCCGCCGCCGATCCCCATCACGCGGATGAGTGCGAAGTTCTCGGAATCCGACCGCAGCGGCATGCGCTCTCCTCCGGGTTCACTTAGTCGCCGACGGGCGATGGCTCGTGTGGACGGCTGCTGTTCACGTCATGGACCGCCACCGGACGCGGAAGCCGACGGTGCGGACCTTCGCCGGAGTATAGACCGGCGCGCGTCTACGGGAACAGGTTCCGTACCCAGTCCCGCAGCCTACCCACGGCGCCACCCGCCGGTGCCGACTCGTAGCGCCCCGGCTCACCCTGGCGGAACTCGCGCTCCCAGAGCCGCAGCAGCCCGATCGAGGTGCTGAACGCCGGCGTGAGCAGATGATCGACGAGTCCACCCACCCCGACGGGGGCGCCGATCCGCACAGGCATCTGGAGCACCTCCCGCCCGAGCTCGGCGACTCCGGCAAGCTGCGTGCCACCGCCGGTCATAACGAGTCCTGCCGGTAGAATACCGCCCCTGCCAGCGGCCGAGATCTGCTCGCCGAGCTGCTCAAAGAGCTCACGCATGCGCGCCTCGATGATGTCGCAGGCCTCAGCGCGCTGGAGCGTCCGCCCCTGCTCCTCGCCAAACACGCTGACGGTGATGAGTTCCTGCGGCGGCACCGCCCGCAGATCCGCGCAGCCGTGCTGCACCTTCACGTCCTCGGCGACCTGGAGGCTCGTCTTCAGGCCGATCATCAGATCGTTCGTGACATTGTTGCCGCCGATGGGCAAGACAGCGGTGTGAAACGGCCAGCCGTCCATGAACAGCGCGAGCGAGGTGGTCCCAGCCCCCACGTCCACGACGGCCACTCCCAGGTCACGCTCCGTGTCGGTCAGCACCGCCTCGGCCGCGGCCAGCGGGGTGGGTACCTTTTGCTCGATCCGGATGCCCGCCTGGCCAACACACTTCGCGAGGTTCTGAATGGCGCTGACGCTGCCCGTCACGATGTGCGCATCGACCTCGAGCCGGGTTGCGCTCATCCCGATGGGGTCCTTGACGCCCTCCTGGCCGTCCACGGTGTAGCCACGTGTGATCACGTCAAGGATCTCGCGGTTCGATGGGATCGATACGGCGCGGGCGACGTCGATCGCGCGGTCCTCGTCCTCCCGGCTGACCTCCTTGTCGTGGCCGCTGACGGCGACGGCTCCATGCGAGTTCAGGCTCTCGATGTGGCTCCCACCGACAGCCACAAATGCCGACTCGATCCGAACGCCGCTGGTGCGCTCCGCTTGCTCCAGCGCACTCGCGATCGATGCCACAGTCTGGTCGATGTTGACGACCACGCCCTTCTTGAGCCCTGACGATGTCGGCGCGCCCTTGCCGATGATCGAGAGGCCGCCGTCGGTGCTGATCTCGGCGATCAACGCGACCACCTTGCTCGTGCCGACATCGATCGCGGCGATGACCGCTTCTCGCTCCACGCCCTATCCCTTCATCGAGCTGCGGGCCGGTCTATAGGAAGTGTCGCCGGATGAGGGCGACGTTCTGGAAGATCCTGAGGCCGAACGTGATCAGTGCAACAAGGTAGAGGTCCAAGCCCAACCGGTCGCCTACGAACGTGAGCAGCACCGCAACGAGGGCATTCACGATGAACCCGGAGATGAAAATGCGATTGTCGTAGCTGCCGTCCAGTTCTGCGCGGACCGCGCCGAGGACCGAATCCAGCGCAGCCAGGATGCCGACCGCCGAGTAGCGGGCCAGCTCGAAGCTGACGTTGATCCGCAGGACCAGGGCCAGCAGGACTCCGACCAGCAGTCCCGCCAGCGGGATCCACACGTTCTCCCCACCTCCTCGCACACGAACAATGACAGGCTAACCGACCGCGAGCGGCCGCGGCAAGGCGACCGCGCGCGCCCAGGTGCCGGGGCCGATCGACCCGGCGCGGTGTGATGCGAGGGCGTGAAGCTTCGACCCGGAGTGGCGTGCCGCTGGCGGAGTCTAGCGAGTCGTGTACGTGCCGCATCGGTCGCCCTCCGGGAACAGGTAGACCGTCCCGACCTTCCGTTCGCCCAGTTGCGTGAGCAGGTTTGAGAGGCACTGCACCTGTGATGGGATCAGGTCCGGAGCCCGCAGCGTCGCGGTATACATCCCGAACACCGCCAGCCAGCCCTTCGGCACGCTCGAGATCGTGAACCCATCCGACTCGGTGATCTCGAACGACAGCGCGCTCGCGCGGCTGCCGAGCATGAGCGGGGTGAGGGCGCCCAGCCGCCGGGCGACAGCGAGGTCCGTCGGATCGAGCGTGTCACCGGGGGCCACGGGCGCGTCCCCGGTGCGATCGTCGGCAAACACCGGCAACCCGGACGTCGCCGGATCCCCTGGCGTAGCGGGGGCGATCACGAGACCGTCGACGTCGACTAGCCAGCGCGCGCCGGACGTCGCCCAGACAAGGATCGGCTTCGGTTCGGCGATGCGCACCACGAGGCGGTCTGGAAGCTCCACTGCGAGCTGGGCGTCGGTCACCGTCGGCAGCGTCAGTAGCGACCGGCGCAACTTTGCGGTGTCAAGCGAAAACAAGTTCGGATGCGGCATGGAGGTGAGCCCGAGGGCGGAGTCGACTGCCGATTGCGAGGTGTACCGCGCCCCTTCGAGCTCGAGGTGATGGAGCTGAAACGCGGGCGAGGCGGCGGCGCCGTAGATGGCTCCGGCGGCGGCGATGGCGACGACCGCGGCCCCGATCCGCCGCGCCGGAATCCCCGCAGACGCACGTTGCACGGGCGGCGACCGGCGACGCGACGCGCGGCGAACGGGAAGCTTCACGGCAAGTCTGCTCGCACACGCACCCGACGGGGCCGGTGGAGCTCCCGCTCAAGCGCCAGGGCTAGGATTTGCTGGCACACGTCGCCGAAGGTCCGCCCATCGGCCTCGCAGACGGCCGGAAAGAGGCTGATCGGGGTGAACCCAGGGATCGTGTTGATCTCGTTCAGATACAGCCTCTCGCCCGCAAGCAGGAAGTCGACTCGTGCGAATCCCTCGCCGCCGATGGCGAGGAACGCGTCGCGCGCCAAGACGTGCAGCCGGTCACGCAGTGACTGTGGAACGACGGCTCGATTGGTCGTCTGCGACACCCCCGCCTCGTACTTCGCGACGTAGTCGTAGAACTCGTGGCCCGGGAACACTTCGCCCGGACCGTGGGACTCTAGATCGCCGCGGCCGTTGCCGAGTACGGCCATCTCGAGCTCGCGCGGGTGGTCGAGGTAGGCCTCGGCCAGCGCGCGCTCGTCGAAGCGGAATGCGTCGGCGAGAGCGGCAGCCAGCTCATCGGCATCACCCGGGACCTGCACAATCCGCATGCCAATGCTGGATCCGAGCCGGGTCGGCTTGATCATAAGCCGCGGGTCGGGCAGGGACTGGGCGAAGGCCGCCAGCGCGTCGAGCGCCGCGCTCTTGTCTGCCTCGAACGCCGCGGCGCTCACGTCTCGCCAAGGGACGACCGGCATCCCGAGCGCCGCCGCCAGCCGTTTGAAGAGGCTCTTGTCCATGCCGACCGCCGAGGCCGCGACTCCGGCGCCGGTGTAGGCCAGCCCAACAGCCTCACAAAGCGCCTGGACGGTGCCGTCCTCCCCGAACGGTCCGTGCAGCGCGACAAAGACGGCAGGCGCGGGGTCACGGCTCGCCAGCGTCTCGAGCGCGTGCGCCGCCGTGTACGGGCCCTCCGCCCCCAGGGACGGCGGATCGTCGTACGAGGCAGGGGGCAGCATCCGGTCGAGCGCGGCGGGCGTTAGCCGCCACCAGCGACCGTCGAGCCCGATCAGCCAGCCTTCGACGGAGTGTCCGGCCCCTATCAGCGCAGCTGCGATCGCGCGCCCGGACACGAGCGACACGTCGTGCTCCGCCGACGGGCCGCCAAGCAACACCGCGACAGGAGTGCGCAACAGGTCGTCCGGGCGAGCTCGTCCGCCGCCTGTCCCGGCCCCAGCGCCGGCTGGGGCCGTCACGTCTCCTCCTCCCAGCCCGACCAGTCGCCCGCAAACACAACCTCTGGCTTCAGGTCGAGGCCAAGCCGCTCTGCGACGGTCCGTCGGACCAGCTCGGCCAGGCGGCGCACGTCCGACGCCGAGCCGTGGCCGTCGTTGACGATGAAATTGGCGTGCAGCTGGCTGACACTGGCCCCACCAATGCGCGCGCCCTTGAGACCTGCGCGGTCGATCAGCTCGCCCGCAGACGGCCCCTCCGCCGGGTTTCGGAACACGCTGCCGGCCGACGGTATCCCCAGCGGCTGGTGCTCTCGTCGCCAGCGCCGGATCTCGTCGAGCTTCTGGTCGATCCGAACCTGGTCCGCGGGCTCGAGTCCGAACGCCGCCCACGCCACGACGTCGGGGAACGGCCCGGAGGGGTGCTTCAGGTGGCTGTCACGGTACGCCAGTCCGAGCCCGTCGGCGTCGAGCGTCCGCTCCACGCCGTCCCCGCCAGAGATCACGCTGGCCCCAACGAGGACGCCGCGCACGTCCGACCCATGTGCGCCGGCGTTGGCCCACACGGCGCCACCGACGGTCCCAGGGATGGCTAGGGCGAATTCGATTCCGGTGAGCGCGGCGTCCCTGGCGAGCGTCGAGAGCCGCGCCATGGGCACCCCGGCATCAACGATCACGCGCCGCCCGTCGATGCGCGACCCGTCCGCCCGGATCTGCAGCACCAGCCCGCCGATTCCCCGGTCGGAGATCACTAGGTCTGACCCGCGTCCGAGAAGGAACAGCGGCAGTTCCCGGCCGCGGGCGAAGCGGACAAGCGCGCGCAGCTCGAACAGGTTGCGGGCCATAGTGAACAGGTCGGCCGGGCCGCCGACCCGCATTGTCGTGAAGCGTGCCAGCGGTTCGTCGCGCGACGTCTTGACGCCCACGCGGCGCTGGATCTCGGTCCCCAGCCGGACCTTCTCCTCGTCCGTGAGCCGGCGGGAGGCCAGCGGCATCACGCCGCCATCCCGCGGCTGATTGCCTCGACCTCCGTGTCGGACGGAAGGGGACGGCCATCGGCGAGCGCGAGCACCAGCTCGGCGATCGCCTCGCTCGCGCCCGGCCGGCCCATGGACCGGCTCGCGCGGCTCATCTCGCGGTGCCGTCGCGGATCGGTCAGGATGTCGGCTGCGGCCAGCAGCGCGGCACCGTCGAACGCCTCGTCGGCGATGACTATGGCCGCACCACACGCCTCGGCCGCGCCGGCGTTCGCCACCTGATGCCCTGCGGCATGGGGATACGGCACCAGCACTAGCGGCGTCCCGAGCGCCGTGGCTTCCGCGATCGTGGACGATCCGGCGCGGCCCACGACCAGATCGGCGGCGGCAAGCGCATCGGCCATCTCCTCGCGCAGGAAGGGGTACGGCCGATACCGCTCGCGCAGCCGCTCCTGCAGCGCGTCACGGCGGGCGAGGGCGGCTGCGTACGCCTTCTCGCCGGTGACGTGAAGGACGACCGCCCGCGAGGCAAGCGCCGGCAGCGCCTCGTCGACCGCCGTCTCGAACCGCTGCACAGCCTGTGAGCCGCCGAAGACCAGCACGGCGTGCGCGTCGGGGGGGATCTCGAAATGGCGGCGCGCCGCTAGACGGTCGATGGACAAGAGATCCCGGGTAGGGGTCCCGGTGACCACGCAGGGCGCGGGCAGACGGCGGCATGTCTCTCCGAAGCTCACCGCCCGGACGCGCGCGAGACGGGCGATGGTCCGGACGCTGCGGCCGGGCACCACGTTGCCCTCCCACAGCACAAGCGGGACCCGGAGCAACCACGCGGCAACGGCGACGGGAAGCGCCACATAGCCGCCGGTGGTGAAGATAGCGCTCGGTCGGACGGCGGCCAGGAGCGCCACCGCCTGGGGGAATGAAGCGGCCAGCCGCACGGGATCAACTAGGGTCGGCAGTGACGCGTCCACCGAACGCAGCGAGCGAAGCACGAGCCGCGTCACAGCGACGCCCGCACCGGGAACCACGCGGGCTTCCAGCCCGCGGTGGCCCCCGATCCAGCGCAGGTCAAGGTCGCCGCGGCGGTGGCGCAGCGAGCGAGCGACGGCCAGGGCTGGGTAGACGTGTCCGCCGGTCCCGCCCGCCGCTATCAGGATCCGCATCGTTCCAGCTTCCTCGGGGCAGCGTCTCTCGCGAGATGGACAGGAGCACGCCGACGGCCGCGAGGCTGATCGTCAGCGACGACCCGCCGGCGCTAATGAAGGGCAGTGTGATCCCCGTGATCGGGATCAGGACCACCACGACGCCGATGTTGATGATCGCCTGGGCCGTGATCCAGGTCGTGATGCCGGCCGCAAGCAGGCCGCCGAACGTGTCGGGTGCCGCCAGCGCAACCCGGAACCCCTCGTATGCCAGCAGAGCGAAGAGCCCGATCACGACGAGTCCGCCGAGCAGCCCGAACTGCTCCCCGATAATCGCGAAGATGAAGTCGTTCGACGCGTTCGGCAGGGTAAGCCCCGCGGCCACCCGGCTGGTGCCAAGCCCAGAACCCAGAATGCCCCCAATTCCCAACGCGAGCAGCCCCTGGATCGTCTGCAGTCCGGTGTTCGACGGATCGCTCCAGGGGTTCAGGAACGCGCGAATGCGGTCGACCTGGTAGGGGTTCGACAGGATAACCGCCAACACGCCGGCGAGGCCCGCGGGCACCAGCACCAGGAACTGCCACAGGTTGGCACCGGCCACGAAGAAGACCGTGAACGCGGTGATCGCGATCACGCCGGTCGTCCCGAGGTCGGGCTCCTTCAGGACGAGCAGCACCAGCGGCGCCACGATTAGCAGGAACGGCAGCGTGCCGTGTCGCAGCGTCCTCACGGCTGTGCCGCGGCGCGCCATCCAGTGTGCGAGGTAGACGACCAGCGCGAGCTTGGCGAACTCGGCGGGGTGCACCGCCGGGAGGGGCCCGATCTGCAGCCAGCGTGCGGAACCGCCCACGGTCACGCCTACGCGGGGCAGCAGCACCAGCACCAGCAGGGCGACCGCCGCCACATACAACGGGATGGACAGGAGGCGCCAGTAGCGGTAGTCGAGCTGCATGGTGATGACTAGCGCGATCACGCCTAGCACTGCCCACACCAGCTGCGGCCCGACGATCGCGAACGTGTTCTGCGACGCCACGTACGCGCTGACGGCGGAGCTCGAGTACACCATCAGGATGCCCACGGCAGTCAGCGCGACGACAGCGAGGATGATGAGGTACTCGGGCTCGTGGCGGTCCCGCTGCAGCCCGACGCTGCGGCCCGCCGCCGGACGCCCCAGCCACGAGTCGAGCGTCGTGCCGACCCGCGTCCGGAGGCCGGGCAGGCTGGAGGCCTGCGCCCGCGCGCCGCTGCGCGGGGCGGGTCCGCGGGAGCCGCGCGAACCGGCCGGCCGTTCGGCTTCTGGACGCCCGACGAGCGATCGCGGAAGCGCCGAGTAGCCTTTCACGTCGCCTCCGCACTCGTCTCGGCCGGTTCCCGCATCGAACGACGCTCCTCGGCCAGCGCCCGCACGGCCGCCTTGAAGGCGCGACCGCGCGCCGCGTAGTCCACGAACATGTCGAAGCTCGCGGCCGCCGGGCTCAGCACCACCGTCGCCCGGTCGGTCCTCTCCGCGGCGGCCGCCTCGCGGGCCAGCACGCCGGCGCGCGCCACCGCGGCCTCCATGGTGGCGGCGCGCTCCACGCGCCCGTGCCCGGCGCGCTCGAGCGCCGCGCCGAGCAGGGGCGCCGACTCGCCGATCAGCACCACGGCCGCGGCCCGGTGCGTCGCCTCCCGCGCGAGCTCATCAAGCGGTACGCCCTTGTCCCGCCCGCCCGCGATCAGCACGACCGGGGGCGCGTAGCTGCGCAGCGCGGCGATCACTGCGTCGGGCTGGGTGCCCTGCGAATCGTTGACGAACAGAACGCCGTCGATCACATCCACCGGTTCCAGGCGGTGCTCAACGGCGTGAAAGTTGCTCACTGCACGCCGAATCGCGTCCGGAGCAATGCCGAACAGGAGGCCGACGGCGACGCCGGCCAGCACGTTGCTCACATTGTGCTCGCCGGCGAGGGGGATCTCGTCTACCGGCAGGACGCGCCCGCCGGGGCCCACGGGCGCCGCTCCGCCTCCTGCGAGCGCCAGGCGGCCGACGCCCACCGCGCTCACCCAGCCACCGCTCACGCCCACTCCGCCGGGCATGGCTTGCTGCCTCCGGTACATGACCGTCCGGGTGCGCCCCAGCGCGGCGTAAGCCGCGCTCACGGGATCCTCTGCGTTCAGGACGAGGGCGCCGTTCGGGTCCACCAGCTCGGCGAGCCGGCGCTTCACCGCGCGGTAGGCCGCCACGGTTCCGTGCCGGTCGAGGTGGTCCTGCGTCACCTGCGTGTACGCGGCCACCGTCGTGCCGCGCGACAGCGTGGTGAGTTGCAACTCCGAGAGCTCGAGCACGACGCGGTGCTCCGCTGTCAACTCCGTGAGTCGCTCCACCAGCGGCGTCCCGATGTTCCCCCCGAGTAGCACCGGGTGCGACCCGCCGGCGAGCACGGCCGCGCACAGTGAGCTCGTGGTGGTCTTCCCCTTGGTGCCAGTCACGCCGACGGTGGGAGCCGGGCAGAGCCGCAGAAACAGGTCGACCTCCCCGACCACGGGCACGCGGCCGTCGGTCTCGAGCGCCGCCAGAGCCGCCCGGAGGCGGGGCTCTGTCGTCGGGTAGCGGCTGTTGATGGAGGGCGAGCAAGCCACCAAGGCCTGGCCGTCCAGCGCCTCAGAGGGATCGACGCCGGGACCTGCCAGCAACCGGATTGGTCGGCCGCCGAGCGCCGCGATCGCATCGCCCAGCTCCGACTCCGGCCTAACGTCGTACACAGTCACGCGTGCTCCGCGGTCCCCGAGGAAGCGCGCCAGCGCGATACCGCTGCGGGCGAGGCCGAGCACGGCCACCCTGCGCCCCGCGAACGAATCAAGCGAGAGCCGCTCGAGGTCGATCGGGTCGGCCGGCGTGGTCATCGTCGCTGCCTCGGCTCGCACGTCGGCACCCTCACTGGAGCATGTGGAGTGAGGAGAGGAAGAACACGACGCCCAGCATCGCGGCCAGGGCAGCCACGATCCAGAAGCGCAGCGTGATCTTCTCCTCGTCCCATCCGCTCAGCTCGAACTGGCCGTGGATCGGCGTCCACCGGAAGATGCGCCGCCCGATCGTCTTCACGGCCACGATCTGGATCAGCACCGATCCCGTCTCGATCACGAAGATGATGCCGATGATGGGCAGGATCAGGACCTGGCCGGTGATCAGCGCCGTCACGGCCAGCGCGGCACCGAACGAAAGTGAGCCGGCGTCCCCCATGAATATTTGCGCCGGGTGCACGTTGAACCACAGGAACCCCAGCAGGGCCCCGATCATGATCGTGCAGAGGATGGCGAGGTGCGTCTGGTTCGGCACGTTCAGCAGCGCGATGATGAGGTACGCGATGTAGCTGAAGACGAGCGTGCCGGCCGCGAGCCCGTCCAGGCCGTCTGTGATGTTCACGCTGTTGCTCGCGCTGATGATCGCGAAGGCGGCCACCGCGATCCAGATCCAAGGACCGACCGTGACGTCGCCCACGAACGGGACGCGGAACCCGGTGAGGTCGTAGTGCCGCTGCAGGTAGATTGCCGCGGCGATGGCGACCACGGTCAGCCAGAGCAGCTTCTGGCGGGCGGTGATTCCTTCGCCGCGCCGCGCGTTTAGGTAGTCGTCGGCTGCGCCGAGGATGCCCACGCCGCCGAGGGCGGCGAGCGGCGCATAGGTCGAGGCGTCGTAGATGCCCAGCGCGAGCGCCAGGACGATCACGACCCCGATCAGCAGCAGGCCGCCCATCGTGGGCGTTCCCTCCTTGCCCGTGTGCGCCTGCGGCTCCTCGGCCCGGATATGCTTCCCGAATCCGAGCCACTGCAGCAGCCGCATGTACGGCCGCATCAGGATCACCACGATCGCGAACGCCAGCAGCAGTCCCTCGACCAGCACGCTGTTCACGCCAAGACACCCATCGTGGATGCCTCGAGCGCGTCGACCAGGTCGTCCAGGCCGAGGCCGCGTTGCGATCGCAGTCGCGGGTCCAGCCCGAGGCCACGAGACGCCTTGAACAGCACGACGTCACCCGGCAGGAGGCGTCCTCGGAGTTCGCGCAGAGCCGCGGCGTGGTCCGGCACGGCCCGTGCGCGGCCTGCCGCCATCCCCGCGCGGCGCGCGCCAGCGGCGATAAGCGCGCCACGATCCCCAACAGCGAGCAGCAGGTCGCACGATGCCGCCGCACGCTCCCCCACCTCGCGATGCAGCGCGAGCGCCTCCGGACCCAGTTCGAGCATCTCGCCGAGGACCGCCACGTGCCGTCCCGGCAGCGAGCCCAGGAGCTCAAGCGCGGCCGCCATCGAGTCCGGGCCGGCATTGTAGGTGTCATCGATGACCAGCCACGGGCCGATCCGGCGCAGGGCGTCGCGGTGGGGCGCATGCCAGCCCTGTTCGAGCCCCTCGATGATGTCGACGGGGTCCAGCCCGAGGGCGACGCCGGCGGCGGCGGCGGCCAGTCCGTTGTGCACGCCATGGCGCCCGAGCACTGGGAGCCCCACCGGGCGCTCCGCCTGCCCGGGCAGGCGGAGTCGGAACCGCATCCCGTCGAGCCCCGCCGAGGTCAGTCCGACACCAGTCACGTCAGCCGCCTCGTTGAAGCCGTAGGTCAAGACTCTCGCACGCGTGCGCCCCGCCATGCGCCGGACGCGGGGATCGTCGGCGTTCAGGATCGCCGTGCCGGCTTCCGGCAGCGCCTCAACGAGCTGGCCCTTGCCCGCCTCGATCGCGTCGATCGATCCCGCCCGCTCGAGGTGGACACCTCGCACGGCGGTCACGATCCCGATGTCGGGCCGTGCAACGTCGCACAGCTGAGCGATCTCGCCCGGCACGTACATGCCCATCTCGAGGACCGCGACCTGGTATTCGCGCCCGAGGCGCAGGAGCGTGAGCGGTAGGCCGATCTCGTTGTTCTCGTTGCCCTCCGATCGCAGCACTCGGTAGGACCGGGAGAGCACGGTCGCCACCGCCTCCTTGGTCGAGGTCTTGGCGATCGACCCGGTGATCCCCACGACCAGCGGGTCGAACCGCAGCCGCCACGAGGCCGCCAGCGCATGGAGCGCCCCGATCCCGTCGCGTACACGCACGACGGAGCAACCGCCAGGCGCGGCCGCCGCCAACGCATCAAGCTCCGCATCGGGCAGGTCACGGGTGACAAGGAGAGCAGCCGCGCCCCGGGCCACTGCGTCGGCCAGGAACCGGTGGCCGTCGGTGTGCTCGCCGGGCAGCGCGACGAAGAGCATGCCGGGTTCGACGCGGCGCGAATCGACTGCGGCGTGGCAGACCCTGCGGGCAGAAACGCGCAGAAGGGATCCGTCGGCGATCGCCGCGATCCCCGGACCGTCCAGGACATCGGCTGCGTTCGTTCCCGGGTTCGCGGCGTCACTCACGGTCAGGGGCCATTCTCGCATGGCGGCCCTGCTAGGGAGAGCCGGGGGAGGAGGTGGTGACGGGCACCTCGCCGCTCCACGGCGGGACAGTGGTAGGCGGCGGCGTCGGCAGGTCCGAGAAACCCAGCGAGGCGGGAGGAACGCTGGCCGATCTGGGAAGCGGCGCCAGATCGAGGGACTGGATCGAGTCGCGCGCAATCCGGCGGAACAACTCGTTGGTCGTGATGTTCTGCTGGAACACGCCCTGCGCGAGGATATCGGGGTGGCCGTGATCGATCTCGACGGCGATGATGTACTCGGGCCGTTGGCGTCCAAGATACCCGACGAAGGTGAAGTCGAACCGGTTGGACATCCAAGCCCCGGCCTTCGAGTCCCAGATCTGGGCGGTGCCAGTCTTGCCGCCGACCAGGTAGCCAGGGATCAGCGTCCAGTTCGCGTACCAGGGCACGGTGGTCACGGTGTAGCGCATCATCCTAGTGAGCGTCGCGGACAGCGAGGGAGTCAGCACCTGCTCTGGAGCGGCCACCTGGGCCGGTTCTTGCCCGACCTCCTCGACGACATGGGGCTGGACGAGCTTGCCGCCGTTCGCCATCGCGGCGTACGCGCGCGCGAGCTGCGCGAGCGTCACGGCCACACCCTGGCCGAATGCGTGGTTCGCCAGATCGACGGCGGTCCATGGGTCGGTGGCCGGGTTGGTGACGAGCCCCGGCAGCTCGCCGGCGAGGTCGACACCAGTCGGCTGGCCGATCCCGAGCTGCGTCCAGGTTGCGTAAAGGGACGCAGAGGCGCTGCCGACGGTCTTGCCCAGCATGGCCGCAACTCGCGCAGCGCCGACGTTGCGCGAGTACGCGACGACCGTCTCGAACGGGATCATGCCCATGGGGCGGCGGTCCGCGTCGGCGATCTGCACCGGTCCGACCTGCATCACGCCGCTGTCGTCGATCAGCGTGTTCGGAGTGACCACGCCCTTCCCAATTGCGGCCGTGGCGGTGAACATCTTCATCACTGACCCAGGCTCGTAGACACGGCTGATCAGCGGGTCCACGAACGCCGCGGGATCGTGGCCCGCGACCGTCGTATAGCTGTTCGCGTCATAGGCGGGCTCGCTCGCCCAGGCGAGGATTGCCCCGCTCGCAGCGTCCATCACGATCGCGCTAGCGCTCGTCGCGCCGTCCGCGATCCAGGCGGCGTTCAGCTCCTTCTCGACAGCGAGCTGCAGGCCGGCATCAAGGGTGAGCACCAGGTTCTGACCCGGCTGCCCGGGGTTCGTGACGGCCTCCGTTCCCGGGATCGGCTGTCCCCCACCGCCCACCTCCGCGACCTCCATCTGCGGCTGCCCGGCGAGGAGCGCCTGATAGCGTTGCTCCACCCCGTACTGCCCCTGGTCGTCGCTGTTGACGAAGCCAAGCAACTGGCTGGCGAGCGACGTTCCGGGCGCCCCGCCTGGGTTCGGGTACACGCGGACCGCCTGCGGCGCGAGGTCGAGCTCCGTCAGGGACCCATCGTCCAGCCCGGACTGGACGGCGGCGCTCTGTGCGCTGGTCAATTGGTCGGCCAGGACCACGTATGGGGCGGTCGAATCGAGCTTGGCTGCCAGCGCCGCGCTGGAGACGGGGTCAAGCTGCAAGAGGCTGGCCAGCCGCGCCGCCATGCCGGCGCGCTCTCCGATAGGGATATTGCTGGGGTACGCGGCGAGCGAATCTCGGTACACAGTCGTGGCCAGCAGGACTCCCGTGCGGTCGTAGATGGAACCCCGCGTCGCCTGCTCCTCGATCGGGTAGCCCAGCTGCTGCTGGGCGATGTCCACCAGCTGGTTGTGCGCCGCGACCTGCCAGTAGGCGAGCCGCATGCCGGCCAGCGTGGCCAGCAGCACGAACGTCGCAAGGACGGCGACGAGGCGGCCGCGCCGGTCCGTGCGACCGAGCATGTCGTGCTATCGACCCCGTACCCAGAGCGGTGCGCCGAGAGGGCTCAACCCCGAGCCCAGCGCATACCGCGTGACCGAGATCTCCGCACCCTGCAGGGCAATATCACCCTGCAGGGACTGGATCTGCTGCGTCAGGTTGTCGCGCTGGGCGGCCAGAGTGTCGATGTCGTAGGTAGTGGCCGCGACACGCACGGTCTGGGTCAGGTAGAAGAGGCCGATTAGAAACGCCACCAGGACGGCGGCCGTGGCGATTCCGGCCCAGTTGCTGCGTCGTCCCGCCCGTACCCGGGCGGCGTAGCGCCGCCTTGGCAGCGCCGCCGGCCGAGCGAGCGGGTAGTAGCGCGTGCCCTCGTACACCGCCATCAGGCAACGCCCTCGGCCCAGCTGACGATCCGGCCGCCGAACGCGAGGCGGCTCAGACGGTTGGCGGCCGTGTCGAGGTCCAGCATGAGAGGCAGCTCGAGGTTTTCGGAGAGAACCGGATCGCGTCTCTCCCGTCGCTCGTGGAGTTCGTGCTGCCGCCGTCCGTACGAGCGGCGGCGGCTCTGCTGATGTCGTCTGCTCATCTCGCTACCTCCCCCAGTGTCTCGGTCCGCTTCGGTGCGCTCATGCCGCAACGCGCTCGGCGGCGCGGAGCCGCGCGCTCCGCGCGCGCGGATTCGCGGTGATCTCTTGCGATGACGGCGAGGCGGGCGTGCCGGGCACGATCCGTAGCCTGGGTGTCCGCCCGCACACGCACACGGGCAACACAGGCAGGCACACGCAGCCCCGCCGTTCGGTCGCGATGAACCGCTTGACAATGCGGTCTTCGAGCGAGTGATAGGTCAGCACGACGATGCGTCCGCCGGGTCGGAGCAGCTGGAGCCCGGCGGCAAGTGCCATCTCAAGGGTCTCTAGCTCGCGGTTCACGGCGATGCGCAAGGCTTGGAACACGCGCGTGGCTGGGTGCACCCGGCGACGGCCGGACAGGCGGCCAGGGACCGCACGTTCGATGACGTCGGCGAGTTCCGCCGAGGTGGCGATCGCTTGTCCCTGCCGGGCCGTCACCACCGCCCGGGCGACGCGCCCGGCAAACGGCTCCTCGCCGTACCGCCCGAAGAGTGCGGTCAGCTCCATCTCGTCAAGCCGTGCCACGAGATCGGATGCCGGTCGGCCACGGGTGGGATCGAACCGCATGTCGAGTGGGCCCGCGGCGCGGAAGCTGAAACCCCGGCCCTCGTCGGCCAGTTGGTAGGAGCTGAGCCCAAGGTCGAGGAAGACCCCGTCACTGGGATCGAATCCGGTCTCTGCAGCCACGCGCCCCAGGTCTTCGAAGTTCGCGTGGCGGAGGACGGCCCGGTCACCGTAGGGCGCGAGGCGGCGGGCGGCGCGATCGACAGCGTCTGCGTCGGCGTCGAGGCCGAGTAGGCGGCCATCCGGCGAGATGGCCTCCAGGATCCGGACGGCGTGCCCGCCGCCCCCGAGTGTTCCGTCGATCTGAAGGCTTCCGGGATGGGGAGCGAGTGCCTGCATGACCTCCTCGACCATCACGGGTACGTGCCCTCCCTCAGCCGCCGGGGTACCCGGAGACGGATCCCGTCCGGATCCTGGAGATGCGCGACGACGATCAGAACCCAAGGCCTTGGAGGTGCTCGGCGAGCACCTCGGGCGCGGACATGCCCGCGCTGTAGGACGCCCACGCCCCTGGCGTCCACAGCTCGACGTGATCGTGGCCGCCGACGATAACGGCCTCGGTGGTCAGTCCCGCCCACTCCCTGAGCGACGGTGGCACGAGCACCCGCCCCTGGCGATCGAGCTCGAGCTCGAAGGCGTGGGCAAAGACATGCCTGCGGAAGTTGCGCGCGTTCGGGTCGCCGAGGGGAAGTGCGGCCACCTTCTCCGCCAGCCGCTCAAAATCGGCCCCGGGGAAGATCGCAAGGCACGAATCCAGCCAGCGGGTGATCACGGGCGTCTCGACCAGCTGCGCGCGGAAGCGAGCCGGGACGGCAACGCGTCCCTTGTCGTCCACCGTGTGGCGATACTCGCCGATGAACACGACTGCCGACCTTCCGATTCCCCGCCGCACCCCACTTCACGCCACTTGGCGCCACTTCGCAGCATCATACACATCGCCGTGGCCGCGTCAACCCGTTCCGGCCGCGGAAATGCGGGGCGGGACGCGCGTTCGGCCCTGCCGGGGACGGCGTCGGATCTGGGGACTCGGGCTAGTACGAAACGGCCGGTGCGAGACAGCCCGGCGCAGTGATAGGCTCCGCGCTCGGAGGTAGAACGAACACCCGAGTGGCACTGGAGCAGCGGCTGGTCGATCCGGCGGCAGCGGGTGCGGTGCGCGACCACCTGAGGCGCTGCACCTTCCGCCGCCTGACTGTGCTCCGGCACGTTCCGTCGCGGCTGTACGCCGTGGACTGCCTGTACCCCGACCGCGCGGTTCCTATCCCGCTCGGCGACCTCAGTGCCGCACGTGGAATCTGCGACGCATGCGTGGCGGCGCACGTGTTTCGACCCGACGAGGATTGAGCCTGTCCGGCAGCAGGTAAACTCCGTACGTCGACGAGTCGGCCGGACGGTCGCGGGAAACCCCGGGAAACCGGGCGATCTCGAGGAAAGTCCGAGCTCCCTGGCGCAGGGTAGCGGGTAACGCCCGTCCGCCGCGAGGCGAGGACAAGCGCCACAGAGACGAGGCCGGCCCTCACGGGCCGGGGTGAAACGCGGCAAGCTCTACCCGGAGCAAGGCCGAATAGGAGGGCGATGCCGGAGCTTGCTCCGGTGAAAGGTGCGCCACCGAGCCCTCGGGTAGGCCGCTCGGAGCCGGCGGGTGACCGCCGTGCCCAGATGGATGACCGTCGCCCCGGCCTCGGCCGGGGCACAGAACTCGGCTTACAGGTCAACTCGTCGACACCACGCGCGGCCCGCGACCGGAGGGTGGCGCCCCGGCCGGCTCGACTCCCGCCGGGGCCCACTACTCTGGCGCGGACTCCAGTCCGAGCGCCGCGCGATATCTCCGCTCGGCCGCGGCCGCCGCGTCCGGATCGTCGAGCGCCAGGTTCGCCAACGCGTCGGCTGCGCGGTTCCGCGCGCGCGGCTCGTGCGTCGCACTCCACCGGCGGAACCCTGCCAGCAGGCCGCGCGCTTCCTCGAAGAGCCCCTTGAGCTTCGCGTCGCGCACGCGCCAGCGCCCGTTCAGTTGCTCAACGATCAGAGTCGAGTCGAGCACGAGGTCCACTTCCTCGGCACCCAGCCGGCGAGCCAGTCGCAGGGCGAGAACGACCCCCGCGTACTCCGCCACGTTGTTGGTGCGGGTACCGAGGGCTCGCGCGATCACTGCAAGCGGCATGGCGTCGGGATCCCGCGCGCCAGGCCGCGTCGCGTCGACGAGGATCGCCCCGCATGAAGCGGGGCCCGGGTTCCCCCGGGCCGCGCCGTCCGTGCGCACGAGCAGCCGCACAGGGCGCCCGCGGCCCGCGGCTGCCGTCGGGCCGGCCAGTGACCCTGGCTCGCCCGCAGACCCCTGCTCGACCGTCGGCCCCGGTGGGTCGACTCGACCGTTCAGGCCGACCGCTCCACGATCAGCGCCGAGACCTCGAGGATCGCCCGCGTGATGTTGATGCCGCGCGGGCACGCGTCGACGCAGTTGAAGATCGTCCGACAGCGCCACACGCCGTCCTTGTCCGACAGGATCGCCAGCCGCTCCTCGGCCCCCTCATCGCGCGAATCGAAGATGAACCGGTGCGCGTTCACGACGGCCGCCGGCCCAACGTAGCCGGGACGAGCCCAGAACGACGGGCACGAGGAGGTACACGCCCCGCAGAGAATGCACTTAGTCGTGTCGTCGAACACGGCGCGCTGCTGCTGGGACTGTCGCCGCTCGCGCGCCGGCGGGGGCTCGTCGTTGACCAAGAACGGCCGGACGGAGCGGTACTTGGCGAAGAACCCGTCCATGTCGACCACGAGGTCCTTGAGCACCGGCAACCCGGGCAGCGGGGCGACCGAGATCCTCCGGCCGAGCTGATCCACGCGGATCCTGCAGGCGAGCCGGTTGCGGCCGTTGATGAGCATCGCGTCGGACCCACAGATGCCATGGCCACAGGAGCGCCGGAAGGTCAGGGAGGCGTCCTGCTCCCACTTCACTAGGTGGAGGAGGTCCAGGACGCGCGCCATGGGATCAACGTCGACGCGGTACTCCTCCCAGCGCGGTGCGGTGTCGTGGTCGGGGTCGAAGCGCTGGATCCTGAGATTGACCTGCATGGAGCCGCTCCCGCTCTTTAGTACGTGCGCGGCTTCGGCGTGAAGCGCGTGATGCTTACGGGCTTGAAACTGAGGGTTGGGCCGTCCTCAGACTGACTCGCCAGCGAATGCTTGAGCCAGTTCGTGTCGTCCCGTTCCGGGAAATCCTCGCGGAAGTGCGCACCCCGGCTCTCCTGCCGGGCGAGCGCCGCGGCAACTGTGACTTCCGCGGCGTCGAGCAGGTAGCCCACCTCGCGCGCCTCGAGCACGTCCTGGTTGAAACGTGTTCCGCCGTCCTGCACGCGAACCCGCGCGTAGCGGTCGCGCAGCTCCCGAACGACGCCCTGCGCGTGGCGCAGCGTGGCGGCGGTCCGGAAGACACTCACGTCTTCCATCATTACGTCCGCCAACTCGCGCCGGATGCGGGCCGGCGGCTCGCCCTCGCGGCGCGCCCGGAGCGACTCCAGCTCGGCCCGCACAGGGCCGCTCGGGTCCGCGGGCAGGTCTGGCAGGTCGGTCTCGCGAGCGAACCGGGTCATGTCCCGCCCGGCGCGGCGGCCGAACACGAGGATGTCGAGGAGGGAGTTCGTGCCAAGCCGGTTGCCGCCGTGGACGCTGACGCAGGCGCACTCACCCGCCGCGTACAGCCCTGGCAGCACCGTGTTGCGCTCATCGATCACGACGCGCGCCATGACGTCAGTAGGCACTCCACCCATTGCGTAATGCGCGGTCGGCTGGATTCCCACCGGTTGTGTGTAGGGCTCGACGCCCTGGTAGATGCGCGCGAAGTCCGTGATGTCCGGCAGCTTCTCGTCGATGACCGCGCGCCCCAGGTGGTGGACGTCGAGCCACACGTAGTCCTTGCCGTCGACACCGCGGCCGGCCCGGATCTCCTCGTAGATCGCGCGAGTGACGACGTCGCGCGGTGCCAGGTCAAGCAGCGTCGGCGCGTAGCGCTCCATAAAACGCTCGCCCTTGCCGTTCAGGAGAATCCCGCCCTCCCCGCGCGCCGCCTCGGAGAGCAGCACCCCGAGCCCGGCCAGGCCGGTCGGGTGGAACTGGTAGAACTCCATATCCTCCAGCGGCACGCCGCGGCGATACGCCAGAGCCACGCCGTCGCCCGTGAGCGTGTGGGCGTTGGACGTGATGCGGAACATGCGCCCAAAGCCGCCCGTCGCCAGCAGCACCGCCTTGGACCGGAGCACGTGGAGCATGCCATCCGCCAGCCGGACCGCGACGACCCCACGGCTGATCCCGCCCTCGATCAGCAGGTCGACCACGTGGTACTCGTCGAAGAAGCGGACGCCCTGCTTGATGCACTGCTGGTACAGCGTCTGCAGGATCATGTGGCCTGTGCGGTCGGCCGCGTAGCAGGCCCGCCGCACTGGAGCCTCGCCGAAGTTGCGGGTGTGCCCCCCGAACCGCCGCTGGTCGATCCGCCCGTCCTCGGTCCGGTTGAACGGCAGCCCCAAGTGCTCGAGTTCGATCACCGTTTCGATCGCCTCGCGCGCCAGGATTTCCGCGGCGTCCTGGTCGACGAGGTAGTCGCCCCCCTTCACGGTGTCGAACATGTGCCACTCCCAGTGGTCTTCCTCCTGGTTGCCCAGTGCCGCGCAGATTCCGCCTTGCGCGGCACCCGTGTGGGAGCGGGTCGGGTAGAGCTTGGTCAGGACCGCCGTCGGGACGCCCTCTCGGGCAAGCTCGAGCGCCGCGTACAGGCCGGCGCCACCCGCGCCGACGATGAGCGCGTCGAACTCGTGGATGATCGGTTCATCCATCACGTCACGCCCCGACCGGCAATGTCATCACAACCCCTGTACCGGCGGCGAAAAGGATGATGGCCACGATGTAGAGCGCCGACATCGAGAGCAGCCGGGCTCGCGCGCCGTGCACGTAGTCCATGAGGACCGTTCGCAGCCCCATGAAACCGTGAAACAGCACGGCCATCAGCAGGGTCCAGTCGAAGACCCGCCACGCCAGGCTCCCCCAGCGTGCAGCGATCCACGACGCGCTCTCCTGAGAGGGATCGAACAGGAAATGCATGATGCTGAAGTGCGCGAGCGCGAGCACGAACAGCATCACGCCCGTAATGCGCATGAAATACCAGACGAAGAGCTCGAATCCGCTTCCCTGCGGGCGACTGCGGCCGGCCGTCCGGTGGTCGATCATCACCATCTCGCCGCCTCCTACGCCCCGATGCCCAGGGCCGGCCCGATGACCGGTCTCAGGATGATGAAGGCGCCGGGAATCCCGACCGCCACGAAGATGATCCAGCTCGCATACCACAGCGCCCGGTGGTACACAGTCATGACCGGCCAGAGGTCGATGATCAGGATCCGCAGGCCGTTGAGCGCGTGATACAGCAGTGCGGCGCCCAGCAGCACCTCAGCCACGCGGCCGGGCGTGCTGGCGTAGACCTGCAGAACCGTGTCGTAGGCCTTCGGATCGCCGCCGACAAGATAGATGTCGACGACGTGCACGACGACGAAGAGCCAGATGGCGACGCCGCTGATGCGGTGGAAGGCCCAGGCCAGCATCCCCTCTCGAGGCCGGTATCGGAGCAGCATGGCGCCTCCGCGGAGTGCGAACCGTCCGGCGATCAGGCCGGAGTACGACCGTAGGTCAGCACCGGCCGGGATCGTCGATCCGCCCGGCGCCATGCCCGCACGAGGCTCCCGCAGGTAGCGGGAACGGATCGGGCGTGACCTGCCATTTCCGGGCATTCTATCCACGCGCACGCTCTCTCTGCGACCCGGCGCGCACCGCGCACTCCGCGGCGGGCTATGCTGGAACGGCTGGGCAACTCGCCCGGGCAGTTCATGGAGGCTCTCGCTCGTGAAGCTCCAGGAATTCCACGCGCGCGAGTTGCTTGCCGCGGCTGGGCTCCCGGTTCCAACCGGTCGCGTGGCCACCACCCCTGCGGAGGCTGCCGGTGTAGCTCAGGAGCTGCTGACTGCCGGCGCCAGCGGCGTCGTCGTGAAGGCACAGGTCCTGGTGGGCGGGCGGGGCAAGGCAGGCGGCGTGCGGTTGGCGACAACCGCTGATGACGCGGAGCGCGTGGCGAGCCAGATCCTTGGCATGACGATCAAAGGCATCACGGTCCGCAAGGTCCTCGTGGCGCCCGCGTCCGATATCCGCCATGAGTACTACCTGGGCGCAGTGCTGGACCGGGCCGCGCAGCGCATCCTTGTGATGGGCTCCGCGGAGGGAGGCGTCGAGATCGAGCAGGTGGCGAAGGAGCAGCCCGACGCGATCGTCCGTGTGCACGCCCACCCGCACCTCGGACTGCTCGACTTTCAGGCCCGCCATGTCGCCCTCGCGCTGGGGCTGACGGGTCCCCACCTCAGCGACGCCGTAGCTGTGGCCCGCGGCCTAGTCCGCGTGATGCTCGACAACGACGCCGACCTCGTCGAGGTGAACCCGCTGGCGATCGTGCGCGAGCGGGCGGCCGACGGGACCGAGACCGACCGCTTGGTCTGCCTAGACGCCAAGATCACCATTGACGACTCGGCCCTCCCCCGGCACGCCGACCTCGAGGCCCGGCGCGACCTGGACGAAGAGGACCCTGCCGACCGGGAGGCGCGCGAGCAGGAGATCAACTTCATCCACCTCGACGGCACGATCGGGTGCCTAGTCAACGGCGCCGGGCTCGCAATGACCACCATGGACCTCGTCAAGCGGGCAGGCGGCGAGCCGGCGAACTTCCTCGACATCGGCGGCGGCGCCAGAGCGGACACCGTCGCCGCGGCCATGCGCCTCATCCTCGCCGACCCACGCGTGCAGGTGATCCTCGTCAACATCTTCGGCGGCATCACGCGCGGCGACGAGGTCGCCCGCGGCCTCGTCGAGGCCCGCGCCCAGCAGTCCCGTGCCGTGCCCATGGTGGTTCGCATTGTCGGGACCAACGCAGAGGCCGCGCAGGACATCCTGCGCCAGGCGGCTTTCCAAACAGCGGAGAGCCTAGAGGCCGCGGCCGCGCAAGCGGTAACGGCGGCTCGGCAGGTGGCGTCCGTGGCGGAAGGAGCCGGGCGATGAGCATCCTGGTCGGCCGGGAGACGCGCCTGGTCGTGCAGGGCATCACGGGACGCGAAGGCGAGTTCCACTCGCGTCAGATGCAAGCGTATGGGACGCGCGTCGTCGCCGGAACTCGCTTTGGCAAAGGCGGCCAGCGCGCCCTCGATGGCACGGTGCCCGTCTTCGACACGGTGCACGAGGCGATTCAGGCGACCGGCGCGAACACAAGCATCGTCTACGTCCCCGCCCCGGCTGCGCCCGACGCAATCCTGGAGGCGGTCGATGCCGGGATCGGGCTGGTGGTGTGCATCACCGAGCGCATCCCAGCACTCGACATGGTGAAGGTAATGCCGGTCGTGCGCGAGGCGGGCGCCCGTCTCATCGGGCCGAATTGCCCAGGTGTCACCTCGCCGGGCCGTGCCAAGGTGGGCATCATCCCCGGCTCGATCCACCTGGAGGGGTCGGTCGGACTAGTCAGCCGCTCCGGGACCCTGACCTACGAAGTCGTGCAGGCGCTCACCGACGCCGGTATCGGGCAGTCCACCTGCGTGGGGATTGGGGGCGATCCGATCATCGGCATGTCCCACCTCGATGTGCTGCAGCTCTTCGCCAACGATCCCGAGACGCACGCGCTGGTGCTGATCGGCGAGATCGGGGGCAGCGCTGAGGAGGAGGCGGCGGCATGGGCCGCCGACCACCTGCGCGGCATCCCGAAGGCGGCGTTCATCGCGGGCCGCACCGCGCCCGAGGGCAAGCGCATGGGCCATGCGGGGGCGATCATCAGTGGCGGTTCGGGAACGGCGGCGGCGAAGGTCGCGGCCCTCGAGGCAGCTGGGTTCCGCGTCGCGGAGACGCCCGGGCAGATCGCGCAGCTGCTGGCCGCGCAGGGCGTCGCAACGACCTGACGCACGGCCTTCGGGGCCGCCAGGGTCACTGCGCCATGGCGGGCGCCCCATCGCCGAACAGGTTCTCCCAAGCCGGCCCGCCGGATTCCTCGATGAGTTCGACGAGGACGCCGTGGCTGCTGCGAGGGTGAAGGAAGGCGACGGGCCCTTCCGCACCCCGGCGGGGCGCGTGGTCGATGAGCTCGACCCCCGCGGCCTCCATCTGCGCCAGCGCCTCGGCCACGTCCGGCACCTCGAAGCAGACGTGGTGGAAGCCCTCCCCCCGGCTCTCGAGGAAGCGAGCGACCCCGGTCGACGGATCCGTGGGCTCGACGAGCTCGATCCGGCTCTGGCCGACCGGCAGGAACGCGATGCGCACGCCATCCGACGGGATGGGCAGCACCGTCGCGAGGGCCAGGCCAAGCGTATCGTGGTAGAAGCGGACCGCGGCGTCCAGGTCACGGACGACAACCGCGACATGGTGGATTGCGCCGAGGCGGTGCCGCTCGACCAGTTCCTGCGGGGTCATGCTCTCTCCTGTCAGATAGTGATGTACTCGCGGTGCTCTCCCCACACGGATCTCAGGGCGTCGCTCATCTCGCCCAGTGTGGCATGCGCGTGGACAGCTTCGACCAGCACCGGCATCACGTTCTCCTCGCCCTGCGCGGCCGCCACGAGCCGGTTGACGGCGAGTTGCCAAGTCGCGTGGTCGCGTTCGGCACGCACGCGTCGCACGCGCTCCGCCTGCCGGCCTTCCTCGTCGGGGTCGATCCGCTGCAGCGGCGGCGCCGGTGCGGGCCCGTCGATGAAGCGATTGACGCCGACCACGATCTCGTCACCGGACTCCACCGCACGCTGCCGGCGGTAGGCCGATTCCTGGATCTGCCGCTGTTGGTACCCCGCCTCGATCGCGGCCAGGGTGCCTCCTATCTCGTCGATCTCGTCGAGGTATCCCGTGGCTATGCGCTCCAGCTCGTCCGTGAGCGACTCCACGAAGTAGCTCCCAGCGAGTGGGTCCGGCGTCTCAGACACGCCCGCCTCGTGCGCGAGGATCTGCTGCGTCCTGAGCGCGAGCTTCGCCGACTGTTCGGTCGGCAGGGCGAGCGCCTCATCGCGCGCGTTGGTATGCAGGCTCTGCGTGCCGCCAAGCACGGCAGCCAGCGCCTGGAGTGTGGTACGCACCACGTTGTTGTCGATTGACTGGGCCGTCAGGCTGCTGCCGGCAGTCTGCGTGTGGAAGCGGCACATCATCGAGCGCTCGCTGCGCGCCCCGAACCTGTCACGAACGATCCGCGCCCACATCCGGCGCGCGGCGCGGAACTTGGCAACTTCCTCGAACAGTTCGCTCCAGGCCGCGAAGAAGAAGCTCAGCCGCCCAGCGAAGCGGTCGACATCGAGCCCGCGCCGCCGTGCCGCCTCGATGTACGCGATGCCGTCGGCGAGAGTGAAAGCGAGCTCCTGAGCAGCCGTCGCCCCAGCCTCGCGCATGTGGTACCCGCTGATCGAGATGGTGTTCCATTTTGGCAGCTCAGTCGCGCAAAATTCGAACACGTCGGTGACGAGGCGCATGGAGGGACGGGGCGGGTAGATGTACGTGCCGCGCGCGATGTACTCCTTCAGGATGTCGTTCTGGGTCGTGCCGCTGATCGCGCTGCGTGGCACTCCCTGACGCTCGGCGGCCGCGACATAGAAGGCAAGCAGGATCGGGGCCGTGGCGTTGATCGTCATCGACGTGCTCACGCGATCCAGCGGAATCCCGTCAAACAGGGTCTCCATGTCCGAGAGGGAGCTGATCGGGACACCGACCCGGCCGACCTCGCCTTCCGCCCGCGCTGCGTCGGAGTCGTAGCCCATCTGCGTGGGCAGGTCGAACGCGACGGAGAGCCCGGTTTGGCCTTGCTCGAGCAGGTAGCGGAACCGACGGTTCGTCTGCTCGGCACTCGCGAAACCGGCGTACTGCCGCATCGTCCAGAACCGGCCGCGGTACATGGTGGGCTGCACGCCCCGGGTAAAGGGGAATTCACCGGGACGGCCCAAGTCGCCGTCCTCGTCGAGTGAGGCCACGTCCGCGGGGGTGTACAGGTCCGCGACCGGAATGCCGCTCGACGTGACGAACGATGGGCGGCGCTCGGGATGCTCCGCCACGGCGCGCTGCCGCGTCGTGGCGCGCCACCGTTCGCGACCCGCAGCGCTGCCGCCCTGGTCGCTTGACTCGCTGCCCCTTAGTCCGGCTAAAGCGCTGCTCCCCTCCCCGCCTGCGGCGCCCTTCTCCTGCTCGCGCTCGCGCGTCATGCGATCACCACCAGCTCATCTCCCTGCTCGACGCTCACGACCTCGATGGTACCCGCCCCGGTGGCCAAGATCTCGTTCTCTATCTTCATGGCCTCGCGATCTTCACGGCTTCGAGCGCGCAGAGACGCGCGCCCACCCTCGACCCTGCCGCCGGCTCCGACCCAGATCCGCACGATCCGATCGCGCAGCGGGGCACGGACCACCCGCAAGCTGCCGCCCGCGGCCGCATGCTCCCGGCGAGCCAGGTCGCGGAGCGCCGCCCGGCGTGCCGGCTCAACCACGGCCTCAAACCGCCAGCCGTCGATCACGACCTCGATCCTGGCGGTCCCTGACGCTTGGCCAGCGCCCGCAGACAGAGGACGGACGAGCGCCACTCGGGGCGAGCAGGGCGGGGCGCAGATATCCGGCCCGGTCAACGCGGCGCATACCCCGCCCGCACGTCAGGCCGAGGCCTTCACCACCAGCGGCTAGCCAGCGCCCTCTGCGTCGAAACGCACTCTACCGGCAGCCTCAAAATCCCCGACGGGGGCCGGCTCGCGCGTCTCCGGCACAACAGGAACCGCCGCGAAACTCGCGCCACGCCGAGGGGCGAGCTTGCCGCCGAGCCCAGCGAGCGTTTCGGCCATCTGGCCAGCGAACGCGATTCCTGCCTCAGTTGGCGACAAGGACCTGCGCAGGCGACCCCCCACCTCAGAGCAACTCCCGCGCCAAGTCATCGGCCGCCCGGGCGTCTTTGCGCAAAGACGCCCGCGTCATCCGCCATCACAGCGGGATGTTCCCGTGTTTCGGGGCCGGGTTCCGCTGGCGCTTGCCGGACAGCATCTCGAGGGAGCTGATTAAGCGGGGCCTGGTTTCCGACGGTTCAATGACATCGTCGAGACACCCGCACGCCGCCTCCAAATGCTGATGCGCGAAACGCTCCAGGTGCTCGCGCACGAGCACCTGCCGCTCTGCATCCGAATCCGGCACGGGGGCGAGGCGGTCCCGAAGAATCACATTGACTGCCCTCGACGCCCATCACAGCAATCTCGGCGGCGGGCCACGCGAGGTTGATGACACCGCGAACATGCTTGCTGGTCATGACGGCGTAGGCGCCCCCGTGCGCGTCGCGCGTGACCGCGGAGAGCTTGGTGACCGTCGTCTCACAGTATGCGTTTGGCACTCTGTCACCGTGGCGAATGACGCCGCCATGCTCTTGCGCGATTCCGGACAGGAACCCTGAAACGTCCACCAGTGTCACGAGCGGGACGTTGAACGCGTTGCAGTGGCGGACGAGGCGGGCGGCCTGATCCGACGCATCGATGTCCAGTCAAGGACGATCGGTTGCTGTGCGACGACTCCAACGCCGTGTCCGCCAAGGTGCGCCAGCCGGTCACGATGGCCGCGCCCAGCCCAGTTGCAGCTCTATGTGGTCGCCATCATCCACAATGGCGCAAATCACCGCCTTCGTGCCGTAAGCCCTGGTCGGCTCATCGGGCACGATCCGATCCGGCGACTGTGCCCGTCGCTCCGACGAGTCCGCGGTCTGGCGGAGCGGCGGGCCCGACACGTTATTTGATGGGAAGAACGCGAGGAACCTGCGCGCCATGTCGAATGTGGTTGCTTGTCGGAGGCAGCCGGGTGGGCCACTCCGCTGACTTCGGTTTGCGCCGCCGCGCCGTCAAGAAGATCGCGGTCGACTCGGCGTGCGTCACAGCGCGCACAACGTCCGCCCGGTGACGAACACCCAGCTCGTGTGCTCCACCATGATCGTGACGTCCGTGATCGCCGGGGAACACACACCGCCGCCGGCACAGGGATCCACGATCAGCGAAACCCTGGGGGACGACGCCGGAGGCGAGCGTGTTGCACAGGCAGATGTCTGCGGGGCCGACGAGTGAAACGACACCTTCTCAGAGAGCGAGCGCCGCCTGAATCACTAGGCTCGACGATCGGCGAGCCGGTTCGCGGCGCGAGGTCCTTCACCTTGCGAGTCTTCTCAGCGTGCGCCTCGGACAGCGAGCCATCGAACACGGTGAAGTCCTGGCTGTACACGAAGATGCGCCGCCCGTCGATGGTCTTGTGACGACGTCGTCGTCCGGAATGCACTGTTCGTCGAGGCGGAAATTCCCCCCGCGGTGGGTGACGAATGCATCAAGCTCCACGAACGAGCCGGGATCCAGCAAGATGTCAAGCCGTTCGCGGACCATCAGCTTGCTTTGCTCGCGCTGACTGTCGATCCCCTCCTCGCCGCCCCCGAGGCGGCTCAAGTCACGCCTCGCCCCAAGCTGCTCGACACGCGCGTCCATCGCGCGCCTCTCGTCGCTGGCTACTGCTCGGCCCCTTCCGGTGTCCTTGTGCAAAGACGGTCGCGGTATCGATCAGCGCATCCGCAGTGAGCCGGGAGGAGACGCTGTCGAGGCCGTGGCAGCCGCACACAACCGTTGAGACTTATCCACCGATTCGGTGAACAAGTCGTGTTCAGTGTGGACAAGTGCATTGGAAGGGTCATCCTCGACGTTACACTGTCGCGAGTCCCCACACGACGCTGACGCGTGTTCGACTCAAATCCGCGCAGAGAGGAACCGAGCTCGTGGCGAAGGTCATCGCTATCGCGAACCAGAAGGGCGGCGTTGGCAAGACCACCGCTGCGATCAACCTCGGCGGCGCACTCGCCGAACAAGGGTTTCGCGTCCTGTGCGTGGACATGGATCCGCAGGCGAATCTGACGGTGGGCCTCGGCATCAACATTGGCACTGTCGAGCAGTCGATGGCCGATGTGCTGGCCGACTCGCGCGCCCGGCTCGAAGACGTGATCATCCCCACGCAGACCAGTGGCATCGACGTTGCCCCTGCGACACTGGAACTGGCATCGACCGAGGTCGAGCTGTTCACAGCGATCGGCCGCGAGCAGGCTCTGCACGAGGTGCTCTCCAACTGGATTACCGATCGCTACGACTTCGTGCTGATCGACTGCCCGCCGACGCTCGGGCTGCTGACAATTAACGGCCTGGTGGCGGCGGACAGCGTGATTATCCCGGTGCAGACCCAGTACTACGCGCTGAAGGGTCTCACGGCCCTTGTCAAAGTCATCAACCAGATCCGGGTCAAGCGGCTCAATCCGGAACTGCGCATTCTCGGCTTGCTCCCCACCTTCTACGACGGACGGACACTACTCGGACGCGAGATGCTCGAGGAGCTTCGGGAACTGGGCGACCACCACGTCTTCCACAGCATCGTCAAGAACACGGTCAAGCTCGGCGAGGCGCCGCTGACCGGTCGGCCGGTCACCGCGTACGCCGGGGCGTCGGACGCAGCTCGCACCTTCCGCGAGCTGGCACGGGAGGTGATCGATCGTGGCTAGGCCGGACTTCCGGAGTACCGCTGCTCGCCGCCTATCAGAAGAGCGCGAGGAGCTGTCGCCGGCGATCATCAGCCTCCTTGCACCGGACGAAAAGCCGCGCAACGTGACAGTGCGCCAGATTCCCATCTCGCGAATCGATCCTAGTCCGGAGCAGCCGCGCTTAGCGCTCGACCAGGACGGGCTGAACGAGCTCGCCGTATCAATCCGCGAGCACGGGGTCGTCCAGCCCATTCTTGTCCGACCCCTTCCTGCCGGCCGCTACCAGCTGGTGGCAGGAGAACGACGATGGCGCGCGGCCCAGATCGTGAACCTTGAGACGATGCCGGCCCTTGTCGAAGAGATCGACGATGCGACGGCTCTGGAGATCGCCATCGTCGAGAACCTTCAGCGCGAGGACCTGTCGCCGCTCGACGAGGCGGCGATGTATCGCCGGATGACCCACGACTACGGATACAGCGTTCGCGGGCTTGCCCAGAAGCTCGGCAAGGACAAGGGGTACATAGAGAACCGGCTACGCCTCGCCGACGCTCCGACGGAGATCCGCGAGCTCGTGTCTTTGCGCAAAGACACTGTGTCGCACGCCTACGAGTTGATGAAGGTCGAGGACCCCCGGCGGCGGAAGCGGCTAGCAGGACAGGTGGCTCGGGGCGAGCTCACGCTGCTGCGGCTTCGCGCCCGGATCCAGGGGCGCCCGGCCGGTGCCCACGACACTCCTCGGCGTGGACGCCACGTACTGACGGCCGCGGGCGAGGCAGCAGCCGGGCCTGAGGAGCGCGACCATACAGGTGCCTCCCCGCAGGAGTCGGAGGTCGAACCGCACGCTGTGCCGACCGGCGACAACGCGTTGGTGTCGTCGAAGGCTCACCTCAGTGAGGCGCTTGAAGACTTGGTCGGCGTGCTCCGGGCGCCGCAGGCACTCGACAGCATGAGCGAGGTCGACCGATCGAACCTCGCCAAGTACCTGACGATCACGAAACTGCGCCTCGAGAACGCAATTGCGCTCCTGCGCACGCTCGACGGGCGTGGCTGACGCACACCAACCACCCGTGGCAGCTGAACGGCACGTGGCGGCAGGGTTTCAGAGCTGAACGCGCCGGTCGTGCTCGAAGTCGCACGGATCGTTAGTGGCACCGACCGCCGCCTGCAAGAGGCCAGTGGCACTGGCCATCCGCAGGGCGTCGAGATGGCACCGCCTGCTAGCAATGCGACCGCCGCCACGGCGAGGGCGCCGAGCGCAGACGGAAGAGGGTGCAGTAGTCGAGTGGGGCAGGAACACCCGGACGTGTGCCACGGAACGATGTGTGACCGTCGTCCGGTGGCAACGCCGACCAGACCCGCGGCGCGCCGGGCCGGTTTCGGCGTGGTGCCGAAGGAATCGGCTGAGGACGCCTAGATGTAGGTGATCTCGTGGAAGTTCTCCACGAGGTACTCGATGATGCGCGCCCGCCCGTCTGGCGTCTCACGCCGGACGCCGGGAACGAGGCACCACAACTCGATGGCAGGCACCATGAGCTCACCGTCCGCTGTCCGCCCGAGTGTCGCCGGAGACCCACCGCCCGCCGCAAACACTCGTTCGAACCCGGCTTCATCGATGCCGGCGGCGCGCAGGAAATCCCCGACTACTCGGCGGACGCCAACTCGGATCGACATGTCCCGCATCAGCTCGGTGGCCCAGGCGTCGACCTGCTCGTCCGGCTCCTCGTCGAGCCGTCGGCGATACTCCGTCGGGTCCTGGGCAAGTCCGGTCGCGCCGCTCATGGTGTCCTCCTCCGCCGTCGTCGGGTGACATTGTCCCACGCTCTTGCCCACGGGCCGGGCGGACACGGACGTCGCGGTGTCAGCTGCGGGCTGGGAAGCAGTCGTTGTCTTGGCACACCTCAGCCATTCTGGTCGCGATCTCACGCCCCGCCGAGCCGAGCCCTTGCGGCACCGCGCCCTCGAACTATGCCAGTGACTGCACGTGCCCGCTGTGGACCCTCGACGGGGAGCTCGACGGCCTGGACTCGGTCCCATCGAAAAGCCGGCCTGACACGCGCGGTCCTTCCTGCGGGACGTTGCCGGGCACGTTAAGCGCCGCCAAGCGCGCGCTCGTCGATGCGAGCACTTGGAACCGCGCATCCCGTTGGTCTCCGCGCAACGTGGCAGGGCGCGTCGCCTCCCGCACCGAGCGTCTGCAACACGGTCTCGGTCAGGGAAACCAGCTCTCCGAGAGACGCTGGCGTCCTTCCGGCCCGTCCCGCCACTCTGCGAAGCGCATGCGCACATGTTGCCAAGGACGTGTCCGTACCAAGAGTCGGGCCGCGACGAACGGCCGACCTCGTTGCAGCGGGATCCAAGCAACCGCGGGCGCTGCCACTCCCGGATCGCTTCACACGCGACCGCCAGTCGCTCGCTGAAGGCGTTCGCCTACGTTCACCCGCGGCGCGGCGCACCCCGAGTGGCCGGTGCCGGGCTGCCCCGTCTCGACTCCAGCCGCCGATGCCCTTAGCTGGGCGCGCTGACGCTCAGCGACGGGTCATTGATGTTGGTGATCTCGAGCTTGACGCTGGTGGGACCAGTGGCCGAGATCAACCCGTTCTCCTCTAACGCGACGAGGTAGTTGCCATTCGTGGCGACCCAGATATCGACCGTGGCCCCGGGCGGGAGAGTCGGCTGGCCGGCCGGGACGGCGGTCGAGTGATCGGCTCGCAGGTGGAGCGCCTGCACGCCGTTCTTCGTCTCCACCCCGATGGTCTGCAGTGCCGAGAGCGACACGCTGGCGTTGGCCCGCTGCAGGAACAAGCCCGGGTCGAAGGCACTGGTCATGGCCGACAGGGCGCTGGGGGGGATGGGCGCCTTCATGAACGTGCCCGTCCCCTCGTCCATCCACACGTCCGAGCCGACGACGACGATGCGCGTGGTCTTGCCGGCGG
>JBKQRF010000158.1:0-3961 GCA_052144055.1 Candidatus Limnocylindrales bacterium | reverse complement strand
GGGGGTTCGATCGGCATCTCGGTGATCTCGTTGAGCAGCCGCGTCCGCTCCGCCTCGAGTCGCTCGCGCATGACGACAGTGTCGAACGCCATACCCCGATACAACCTCGAGGCACTACTGCCCGACCGGAGCGCTGCGCGCCGGCATGCCCGACGCCGCTTGGGGTGACCTCTCGGAGCACGTGCCACCTCATATACTGTATGGGAGTATCTGGTTACCCTGACTCGCGGAGGCATCATGGCAACGGCAGTGGACCCCGTCTGCGGGATGCAGGTCGACACGGCCACGGCACGGTGGACATACGAGCACGACGGGATCACGTACTACTTTTGCGGCAAGGGCTGCATGCTGGAGTTCCGCGACGACCCGGCGAAGTACCTGGCTACCGGCTACACGCCACAGGGGATGTAGGACGGGTCGGCGCGGTCCGTGCCCGGTCGGTCCAGAGCGGGGTGGACGCGCCAGCACGCCGGCCGGTCGCGGGTTGCGGGCCGGGGTCCGCCGTACGCTCGTCCCGTGCCGCCGAGATGAATCGAGATGGAGTCTGCGAGAAGTGCGCCGTGAGTCGTTCCCCGCGCAGTTCCGGGCGGCCAGGACCGCCGCTGGCCACCGGATAGGGATGCGGATGCGCTCGCACAAGCCCTGCACGCTTTGCCCCAACGACACTGAGCGCCTCGTCGCGCCCACCTCAAATGCGTGGGTGGCCCGGCTCGCCATCGTCCTGCTGGTCGGCTCCACCCCACCCGCAAGGCCGGCGGAGCATTGCGCCGTCACGATGGCCCGTCCAGTGACCTGACCCTGAGATGGCCGGCAGGCGCTGGAGCGTCGTCTTGGTGGCCGCAGCACAGGTGGTCGGTCACCCCTGGCGGGGCGGTCCCGTGGCTTGGCTGGAGGTCGCGGACGTGCACCGAGGCTGATGTATGCCAACCTGGCCACTTCGGCCCGAGCGCCCGGCGCCGCGCACCGTGTCGCTGCGCCCTCGGGACCATCTCCATCGTCGTAACATGGCGCGTGGCCGCGCTTCTGACCTGGAGACTGAGGAGAGTTCCCGATGACCTACACGATCGCCGAACCGTGCGTCGATGTGATGGACCAGGCCTGCGTCTCGGTCTGCCCCGTGGATTGCATCCACTTCGACGAGGGAGTCGATCGCACCCTGTACATCGACCCCGTCGAGTGCATCGACTGCGGAGCGTGCGAGCCTGAGTGCCCCGTCGCCGCGATCTTCGCGGAGGATGCCGTTCCCGCCGAGTGGGCGGCGTACACGCCACTGAATGCGCTCTGGTTCACGGACAAGGCGGCGGCGCGCGCGCAGCTCGAGGTCTTGAAGCCCGCCTGACCTGCTCCTGATCTAATCCACGCCCGGGTCGCCCGGGCGCGGCCGGGCCCGGCGCCCCCGTGGCCGGGGCCTCGCGTTGTCCGGTGTCGCCACTCGCGCAGGTCGGCGGGCGGGGCCTCCAACCGCGCGAGCCGCGGAGTCAACGGCCACGAAGAGGCATGTCCCACGAAGCCGCGTCCGGTCGGCGCGGCCCTACACTCGATTGGTGCGAATCGTCTCCCTGCTCCCGTCGGCCACGGAGGTCGTGTTCGCCCTCGGCCTCGGGGAGGACCTCGTGGGGCGCACGCACGCGTGCGACTATCCCGCGGAGGCGGCGGCCGTGCCGACGGTCACGCGCTTGCTGCCTCCGCCGGACCTCTCGAGCCGTCGCATCGACATGCATCTCCGCCACGCGTTACATGCGGGCGCAGTGCCCTACGAGCTCGACGTCGAGGCGCTGCGTTCGGCGGAGCCCGACCTCGTGCTCACGCAGAATCTCTGCCAGGCCTGCGGAACCGACCGGCAGCACGTCCTGGAGGCGCTCCGCCCGTTGGCCTCCGAAGCGGAAATCGTCTCGCTCGAGCCCGCGTCGATCGAGGGAATTCTCCACACGATCACGACCATCGGCGCGATGACGTCGGCCGAGGATGAGGCGATCGGGCTGGTCGAGCTCCTGCGTGAACGTCTCGGAGCGATCGAGGCGCAAGTGCAGCGGCGGCGGTCGGCCGGGGTGCGCGCTAGGCGGGTGGTCGCGCTCGAATGGCTGGACCCGCCTTGTACCAGCGGGCACTGGCTGCCCGAGCAGGTGCGCCGCGCCGGCGGCTGGGACGTGCTCGGCCGCGAGGGCCAGCGGCCTGCACCAACGACCTGGGCGGCCCTCTTAGAGGTGGACCCGGAGCAAGTACTGCTCGTGCCGTGCGGGTTCGACGCCGCCGGGGCCGTCGTCGACTGGTCGCGGCACACGCGCCCCGAGGGGTGGGCGGATCTGCGAGCGGTTCGTGACGGAGAGGTCTTCGCCCTGGACTCTCACGCCTATTTCACGCGCCCTGGTCCGCGGGTAATCGAGGGGATCGCCCTGCTCGCGGAGCTCTTCGACCCCCTCGGCTTCGTGGACGAGGCGCCGGCGGAGGCATGGTTTCCGGTCACGGACGCGTGACCAGACCTGGGACTCTGCATAGCGGCGCAGACGGATGGACCGTCGTGTGCTCCGAGCGCCATACGGCGCTGCTCCGGTGGTGCCCTTCCGTGGGACGTGCCAGTGCCCGTGGTGCCGGGCGCCTGCGCTGTTTGCGGACCGTGCCGACTTCGAGGGGTGGGCGATGCTGTGCCCTGACTGCTTGGGTCGCGCCGGCGAGAACGAGTTCCTTCGGTTGCGACTGAAGAGGGAGCTGGCTGAACCTTCCGGAGAGGCACGTCGGGCCGGGATTTCGGAGGGTCCGCCGGGGGGCCTGCCAAATTGCCCGCACCCGAGGTTCAGCTGCAGGCAGGCCTGGGCGACGGTTCCCCCAAGGACTCGGAACCTGAGTGACCGACTTCGCGTGAGCGCTGCGCTCGGGCGATCTGCGATACTCCGCGGCATGGCTCCCCTGCGCGATCGCACGATCGCAACCGTAGGCTCGGGCGTTATGGCCGAGGCGATGATCGCTGGTCTTCTCCGCGGGCACCAGGTCGAACCCGCACAGATCGTCGCCAGCCACCCGCGCGCTGACCGGCGCGCGCAGCTTGAGCGCGACTACGCGATCCGCGTGTGTCCCTCCAACCTCGAGGCGGTGCAGCAGGCCGATATCGTCGTCCTCGGCATCAAACCTCAGATGCTCGTGCGCGTCGGGCGGGAGCTCTCCGGCCAGCTCCGAGAGAGCCAACTTGTCCTTAGCATCATCGCCGGCGCGACGACCACGGCGCTCGCAACCGTCCTGCGGCACCGCGCGATCGTGCGGAGCATGCCCAACACACCGGCGCGGCTTGGCAAAGGGATGACAGTCTGGTTCGCGACACAAGAGGTCACGGCAGCGCAGAGGGAGCAGACGTCCACCCTACTTAAGGCACTGGGGGCGGAGCTTGCGGTCGACGACGAGCGCATGGTGGCGATGGCGACGGCGGTCAGCGGCACCGGCCCGACGTACGTCTTCCTCGTCATGGAGGCGTTGATCGACTCGGCCGTCCATCTCGGGTTCCCGCGCCACATCGCGCACGACCTCGTCATCGAAACCCTCGAGGGCAGCACGCTCTTCGCCAAGTCGAGCGGCATGCATCCCGCGGAGCTGCGCAACATGGTGACGTCGCCGGGCGGCACGAGCGCGGCCGCCCTTCATGAGCTCGAGTCCGGCCGACTCCGGACCGTACTGTCAGAGGCGGTGTGGGCCGCGTTCCGGCGCACGGAGGAACTGGGCGAGCAGCTCGAGCGGCAGGCGGAGGCGGCCAGCCTCCGGTAGCCGGACAGCCGGCCGCAGAAAGGGTGCGGGAGCTGTGGCTCGCGGTAGACCGTGCCTGCGGGCTGCAGCGGGCTGCGGATCGACTCGGGCGTGCGCGAAGGAGCCCACCTCGTCACGGTTGGACGGAACCCGCGGACGGGCAAACACAGCTTCCCGAAGCTAGGACTGGCGCGCTGGCGTTGCCGCGTCGCGTCTACGCGCAGGCGCATTT
>JBKQRF010000157.1:0-2512 GCA_052144055.1 Candidatus Limnocylindrales bacterium | reverse complement strand
CTTGCCGCGCGAGCCAGCCCGCGGTACAAGTGCCGCACAGGGAGGTAAGGCATGCTGCGCGATACGCTGCGGATCATCGCACTGACCTGCGCGGTGGTGGTCCTGATCGCGCTTGACGCGAGTCCGGCGTTGGCCGCGAGCGCGCTCGGCGGCAAGCTCCGCTACGGCGACACCGTGATCGTGCCCGCCGGCGAGACCGTCAACTCCGACCTGTACGTCTTCGCGGGCACGGTCACCGTCGATGGCGCAGTGCACGGCGACGTCGTGGCGGCCGGTGGACGCGTCACGATCGACGGCGCAGTGGACGGCGATGTCATCGCGGGTGGAGGCGCGGTCGAGATCGACGGAACCGTGGGGGGTGGGGTCCGCGCGGCGGGCGGGCAAGTCACGGTAGCTGGTGCAGTCACCAAGGACGTGCTCGCTGGTGGCGGGACGCTGACCATCGTAAGCGGTGCCCGCGTGGGAGGCGACCTGATCTTCTCCGCCGGGCGGGTCAGCGTCAATGGTGACGTGGCGGGGAGCATCCAGGGCAACGCCGTCGCGTATACCCGCACGGGCTCGCTGGGCGGCAGCGAGACCGTCCACGTGGGCCAGCCCGCGCCCACCCCCAGGATCTCAACCGGCGGCCCGGTCGCAGATGCGCTCCGCCATTACGTGGTCGTCCTGCTCCTCGGCTTGCTCGCCCTCTGGCTGCTGCCGCGCGGCCTGCGAAGTGCGTCAGAGCTCGTGCGGTCACGCCCGCTCGCGGTCGCCGGGAGCGGGCTCCTGGGCCTGCTCGGCTACGTGCTCGCGCTCGTCGCGCTCCTCGCGGTGATGATCGCGCTCGCCATCGCCTTCGGCCTGCTCACGCTCGGGACGCTGGTCGCGATCGACGTGGTGGCCTGGATCCTAGCCAGCGTGGTCCTGACCTTTGCGTTCATCCTCGCTGCGGCGTTCCTGTCCGTCGCCGTCGTCGGCCTGACGCTCGGGCGGCTTGTCCTGCCTCCGGGCGGGGTCGAGCGCTGGCAGGAGATCGCGGCTCTCGCGCTTGGGTCGGCCGTCGTGGTTCTAGTGACCTCGCTGCCGCTGATCGGTCCGTGGGCGGAGGTCGTGGTCATCGTCGTCGGGCTCGGCGGGCTGCTGCTGGCCGGATGGGCCGCCTGGCGCAGCCGGCACGGCGGGCCGACCCCGCCCGTGCCGGTCACGTGGGCCTCGCCCGCCAGCTAGCAAGCCCCGCGTCCGGCGCTGCCCCGGGGCATCGTGAAAGGCGAGTGATCCCCGCCCACGATGGCGAGATCGTGCAGGTGCGAGTCACCAGGGCCGCGGATGGCAGTGCTCAGCCTGCGGGCGAGCGCGACTCCTCCCGGGTGAAGTTCAGGATGTCTCCCATGCGCACGCGCAGCACGAAGCGACTGTTCTCGGTGATGAGTGGCAAGGTGAGCGCCGGGTCGCGGTGCTCGACCCAGACCGACAGCACCCCGGCCGGCTTCAAAACTCGATCGAGTTCGGCGAGCACGCCGCGCTTGTCCATGATCCCGGCGATGGCGTCGTAGAGCAGGACGAGATCGACACTCCCGGCGGGAAGGCCGGTGTCGCGTCCGGAGACGACGGTGGTCACGTTGTGGATCCCTGCCACCCGCGCACGGTCCCTGACCATGGCCGCGGCCGCCGGCTGAATGTCAAGCCCGTAGACGCGACCTGTCGGCCCCAGCATCCTCGCCGCGGGGATTGTGTAGTAACCGGGTCCGCAGGCGTAGTCGAGCACGGTCTGGCCCTCGCGGACCCCGGAGCGCCGGAGACGCTCCTCGAGGATCAGGCCCTGGCGACTTCGCGTGAGGGTCCACGCCATGACCCGGAACCCGACGCGCGAGCACATCCCACGGTTGGCCACGGTGCCCGGGCTGCCTCAACCCTTGGAGACGGCGAACCCGATCCCTCGTCCATGGGTCCGAGCGAGGGCGAGCCACACGCGGACCATTTGCTCGAGGGCCTGCGCGTTGGCGAGGCCCCCGGCGTCCTCGGGGACGAAGCCGAGCTCGGCGGCCAGCTCCATCGCCACGCGCTTGGCATCGGGGTCGTCGCCTGCCACGAACATGGCTGCGGGCTCGCGGCGACTGCGCGCTGTGGCGAGGTTCTCGAACCCGATCGTGTTGAAGGCCTTGGCGAGCTTCGCGCCGGGCAGGAGGACGGCGAGATCCTGGGTCGTGCTGCGGCCCGGGTCGCCGTCGAGCCGGTTCATCGCATCGATCACGATGCGCCCCGCCAGCGGGGGGAGCCCCGCCACCGTGCTGCGCACGGCATCCCAGCGCAGGGCGAAGGCGATGACATCGGCGCCATCAACCGCCTCGGCAGGAGTGGTCGCCGTGGCGTCCGGCACTGCCGCGAGGGCCAGCATGGTCTTCAGGCTGGCGGGGTCACGGACGCCGAAGACAACTTCGTGCCCCACTGCCGCCAGGGCGGCCGCAAGGCCACCGCCCACGTTGCCGGCGCCCATGATCGCGATCCGCATCCCCGCACCCTCCGAGCATCCTGG
>JBKQRF010000156.1:0-12322 GCA_052144055.1 Candidatus Limnocylindrales bacterium | reverse complement strand
CGTCGAGCTCATCACCCCCATCGCGCTCGAGACCGGGCAGCACTTCGCCATCCGCGAGGGCGGCCACACCGTGGGCGCCGGCGCGATCACCAGCATCACGGAGTAGGGCATGGCGAAGGTCGAGAACCGGCCGATCATCCAGCTCGCGTGCACCGAGTGCAAGGAGCGGACGTACACCACCGAGAAGAACAAGAAGAACGACCCGGGGCGGATCGAGCTCCGGAAGTATTGCCCGAGATGTCGCCGACACACGGCGCATCGAGAGGCGAAGTAAGGGGAACTGCCACAGGCGCGTAGCTCAATTGGTAGAGCTCTGGTCTCCAAAACCAGTGGTTGTCGGTTCGAGTCCGGCCGCGCCTGCCATCTTCGCCCAGAGATCGAGAGGGACACTTCCACCCGTGGACCGCATCCGGCGATTCATCGACGAAGCGTGGTCGGAACTGAAGAAGGTGACCTGGCCGACGCGCGAGCAGACGCGGAACCTCACCGTGCTCGTGCTGGTAATCAGCGCCGCGATCGGCCTGTACATCACTGTCTTCGACGTCCTGTTCACGCAGGTCGTCCAGTTCCTCACCACATGACCATCTCCGTCCCCGACGCTGCCATTCGCCCCGAGAAGCACTGGTACGTGATCCACACGTACTCGGGCTACGAGAACAAGGTCAAGGCCAACCTCGAGCACCGCATCGAGTCGATGGGCATGGATGACCGCATCTTTCAGGTCCTGGTGCCCATGGAGGACGAGATCGAAATTCGCCAAGGGCAGCGGCACACCGTCCAGAAGAAGGTGTATCCCGGCTATGTGCTGGTGGAGATGATCCTCGACGCCGAGTCTTGGTTCGTCGTCCGTAACACCCCGGGTGTCACGAGTTTCGTGGGTGGCGGCAATATCCCAGGAACCCGCAGCGAGCCCGTGCCGCTGGCGGAACAAGAGGTCAAGCAGATTCTGCGGCAGATGGGCGTGGAGGCGCCCAAGTACCGCGTCGCCTTCACCAAAGGCCAGAGCGTGCGCGTCACCGATGGCCCCTTCGCCGAGTTCATCGGAACGGTGGACGAGGTCAATCCCGAGCGGAACAAGGTCAAGGTGCTTGTCAGCATCTTCGGCCGCGAGACGCCGGTCGAGCTCGACTTCCTCCAGGTCGAGAAGCTCTAACCGAGAGGCAGCGAGTTTGTGTCCAAGAAGATCCGAGTGGTGCTGACCCTGCAGCTGCCGGCCGGCAAGGCGACCCCTGCGCCGCCGGTCGGGACTGCACTGGGCCCGCACATCAACGTCGTCGAGTTCTGCAAGTCGTATAACGAGAAGACGTCGGCGCAGGTCGGACAGGTAATCCCCGCTCAGATCACGGTCTACGAAGACCGATCGTTCACGTTCGTTCTGAAGACGCCCCCGGCCGCCGACCTACTCCGCAAGGCCGCTGGCGTCGAGCTCGGATCGGCGACTCCAGGCCGCGGTTCGGCCGGCTCTGTGACCCGGGCCCAGCTCCGCGAGATCGCGCAGACCAAGCTGGTGGACCTAAACGCGACCGACCTCGACGCCGCGACGCGCATGATCGAGGGGACGGCTCGCTCCATGGGTATCGAGGTCGTCGGCTAGCACACCTTCTGGAGCGCGGGCGCCCCGACCGGAGTCGCCGCGCGCAGGCACCGCATCCGGTTCGTACACCCCGCGTCGAGAGGGGAGGTCACCACGGCGACCGAGAAGGGAGCGACATGACCCAGCACGGCAAGAAGTATCTTGAGGCCTCGAAGCTTGTCGAGCACGAGCGCGTATATCCGCCCGCGGAGGCCGCCGCCCTCCTGCGGCAGACCTCGGTAGTCGCATTCGACGCCACCACCGAGGTGCATATCCGGCTGGGCGTCGATCCGCGGCACGCCGACCAGATGGTGCGCGGCACGGTGGTGCTGCCGCACGGCACCGGGCGGCAGGTCCGCGTGCTCGTATTCGCCCAGGGTGAGAAGGCGCGCGAGGCGCTCGACGCCGGGGCCGAACTCGTCGGCGGCGAGGACATGGTCAAGAAGATCGAGTCGGGCTGGCTCGAGTTCGACGTGGCTTTGGCGACGCCTGACATGATGGGAATGGTGGGCCGACTGGGGAAGATCCTCGGCCGCCGCGGCCTCATGCCGAATCCCAAGTCGGGCACGATCACGTTCGACCTTGTGCGCGCTATCCGCGAGGTCAAGGCCGGCCGTGTTGAGTTCAAGGTCGACAAGGGCGGCATCATCCATGCCCGATTCGGCAAAACGTCGTTTGCCGAGGGGCAGCTGGTCGAGAACCTGGCCACTCTCGTCGATGCCGTCAACCGCGCGAAACCAGCGGCCGCCAAGGGCCAGTACTTCAAGGGGCTCACTGTGGCATCGACCATGGGCCCTGGCATTCGTGTCGACGTTCCGGCCCTGCTGGCGACTGCCGCACAGGGCTGATCCCCGGGCCGCCAGACGACCGGCCCCACCAGACGAGCGGCGCCGGCAATGCCGGGCGCCGCGGCCAAATCGAACACCGTTCCGCCGGAGACAGCGGGCGTCCGTTCCGAGAGGGACGGCTGAAATCGCGGCCACTTCTTGGCACTACCCAGAAGTGCCGCGGGCACGCCGAGGCGAGCTCATCGTTCGGGTCCTCTGCCCGCACGCGTGCGCCCCTCGCGGAACGACGCAGGGGCGCCTGGGTGCCAGGCGTCCGACAGGAAAGGAGGGCTCATGCCCACCGAGGCCAAGCGGGCGACCGTCGCAGCGCTCGCCCAGGAGTTCTCGGCCGCGTCGGCGTCGATCGTCACCGACTACCGTGGCCTCACCGTCGCCGACCTCGCCGCCATCCGGAGAACACTCCGGCCGCAGGGGGTGACTTACCGCGTCGTCAAGAACCGGCTGGCGAAGATCGCCGCGGACCAGTCGGGGAGGTCCGAGATCGGACCGCTGCTCGACGGCCCGACGGCGATCGCCCTCGGCAGTGGGGACGAGGTGGCGGTGGCCCGCGCGCTGCTCGATGCGATCCGCCCCTACCGGAACCTGAAGGTGCGTGGGGCGCTGCTGCGGCAGCGGCGAATCGGTGCCGACGACGTCTCCCGCCTTGCCGCGCTTCCCGGGCGCGATCAGCTGCTCGGCCAGCTGGCCGGCGCGGTCGCATCGCCCATGACCACCATGGCGGGGCTGCTCGCAGCACCGCTGCGGAACCTGGGGTACGCGCTCGCGCAGGTGCGCGAGCGGCGGGCGGCCGCGGGCGAGGGCGGCTGACGGACGCGACAGATCAACACGGACCCACACTGGACACGAACGGAGAGCACACACCAATGGCACTTACCCAGGAACAGATCCTTGAGGCGATCGACGGAATGACCGTCCTCGAGCTGTCCGACTTCATCAGGAAATTCGAGGAGCGCTACGGCGTGACAGCGGCGGCGCCCGCAGCGGCCGCGGCCGCCCCCGTCGCGGCCGCCGCTGCGCAGGCAGCACCCGAAGAGGAGCAGACCGAGTTCACGGCCGTGCTCAGCGCCATCGGGCCGAACAAGATCCCCGTCATCAAGGTTGTGCGCGAGTTGACCGGCCTCGGCCTCAAGGAGGCCAAGGACCTCGTCGACGGCGCGCCCAAGCCGGTCAAGGAGGCCGTCTCGCGCGCGGAGGCCGAGAAGATCAAGGCGGCGCTCTCTGAGCAGGGCGCCACCGTGGACATCCGGTAGAGAATGCGCTCGCGGCTCGCCGCGAGCGCGGACGGGGGCGGAGCCCGCCACGACTCCGCTCCCCGTCCGCCTGCCACCTGCCCGTCTTTTGGCTGCCGGCGGGCGGTCGCGCGCTTGACAGGACAAGCCAGCGTGGTACTCTGGCCTGTCTGTGAGCGCGGCTCCCCCTTTTCCCTCCTCCGCCAAGGAGTAGTGCTTCATGCTGTCTGTCGCTGAGTCGTCTCGGCGCTCGCCGTACGCCCCTGCTCGCAAGCGCTACGCTCGGATCCCCGAAGTGCTGCCGATCCCGAACTTGATCGAGCTGCAGCTCGACTCGTTCCGCTGGTTTGTCGACCAAGGGCTGCGCGAGCTATTCGACGAGATCAGCCCGATCCAGGACTTCACCGGCAAGGTGATGGAACTCCACTTCCTGGACTACCGATTCGGCGAGCCCAAGTACTCAGAGCTCGAATGTCGCCAGCAGGATAGGACCTTCTCCAAGCCGCTCTATGTGGACGTGGAGCTCGTACTGAAGGATCCAGAACGTGCGGGCGAGACGCTGCGTCAGCAGGTCTACTTCGGCGACTTCCCGTTTATGACCAACCAGGGGACGTTCATCATCAACGGCGCCGAGCGCGTCGTGGTGAGCCAGCTCGTCCGGTCGCCCGGTGTCTACTACACGCGCACGGAGGATCCCACCACTGGGCGCGACCTGTACGCGGCCAAAGTGATCCCGAACCGGGGCGCCTGGCTTGAGTTCGAAACCGGACCGCGGCAGCAGCTGTACGTCAAGGTCGACCGCAAGCGGAAGCTCGAGGCGACCAAGCTTCTGCGGGCGGTCGGGCGGGACACGGACGCGGATCGCCGTGACGACTGGGAACAGAGCGAGCGGATCGTTGGGCTCTTCAGCGCCGTCGACACCGCGGAGGCGCAGTACATCGCGTCGACGCTCGAGAAGGACGTCACTTCCACGCGTCACGAGGCGCTCATCGAGGTCTACAAGAAGCTTCGCCCGGGCGATCCCCCAACGGGCGACAACGCCGAGAAGCTAGTCGACAGCCTGTTCTTCAACTTCCGCCGCTACGACCTGGGTCGCGTGGGCCGCTACAAGTTCAACAAGAAGCTCCGCGACGTCGCCGACCGGATGGGGCTCGAGCTCCGCGAGACCCGCACGATCACACGCGAGGACATTGCGGCCATCGTGGGCCGCCTGATCGAGCTCAACAACGGGCTCGGCGGCCCGGACGATATCGACCACCTCGGCAACCGCCGCATCCGCGCTAACGGCGAGCTGATCCAGAACGCGTTCCGCATCGGCCTGTTGCGGATGGAACGCGTGGTCAAGGAGCGCATGACGATCCAGGAGCTCGAGAAGGCGACCCCGAACGCGCTCATTAACATCCGGCCAGTCGTGGCCGCCATGAAGGAGTTCTTCGGCGGCAGCCAGCTCTCGCAGTTCATGGACCAGACCAACCCGCTGGCCGAGCTGACGAGCAAGCGCCGGCTCTCCGCGCTGGGTCCAGGTGGCCTCTCCCGCGAACGAGCCGGGTTCGACGTCCGCGACGTGCACCATAGCCATTACGGCCGGATCTGCCCCATCGAGACTCCGGAAGGCCCGAACATCGGCCTGATCGGGTCGCTGGCCACCTACGGGCGCATCAACCAGTACGGTTTCATAGAGACGCCGTACCGGCGCGTCAAGCGCTCGGTGTCCTGGGACGAGCCCGGGATGGCGACGCTCGAGGCCGGCGCCGACGTCGTCGGCAAGGGTGGTGAGGTCGTGCTCAAGGCCGGCGCGCGGTTCACGGCTGCCGCGATCGCCGAGCTCAAGCGCCAGAAGGCGCAGGCCTTTCCCATCCGCCCGGTCGTCACCGACGAGATCGTCTACCTGCCGGCGGACGAGGAGGAGGAGTACTACGTCGCACAGGCCAACGCCAGCCTGGACGAGGAGGGGCACTTCCTCAGCCCGCGCGTGCCGAGCCGATACCGAGACCAGTTTCCAGAGGCACGGCCCGAGCAGATCGAGTACATGGACGTCAGCCCCAAGCAGGTCGTCTCGGTCGCGACGGCGCTGATCCCGTTCCTCGAGCACGACGACGCGAACCGTGCCCTGATGGGCTCGAACATGCAGCGCCAGGCGGTCCCGCTCCTTGAGCCGGAGGCTCCCATCGTGGGTACGGGTATGGAGGAGCGCGCGGCGCGCGACTCCGGTCAGATGGTCGTGGCGCGCCGACCGGGTACCGTCCTCAGCGTAACGGCGGACCTCGTGAAGGTCGAGCCGGACGGCGATGGCGTGTCGCTCGACGAATACCGGGTCGATAAGTTCGTGCGGTCCAACCAAGGCACGTGCATCAATCAGCGCCCCATCGTGGACGTCGGAATGCGCGTAGAAGCCGGGCAGGTTCTCGCGGACAGCAGCTCCACTGACCGCGGCGAGCTGGCGCTCGGCCGAAACATCCTCGTGGCGTTCATGAGCTGGGAAGGTTGCAACTACGAGGATGCAATCGTGATCAGCGACCGGCTGGTGCGTGAGGACCTGTTCACGAGCATCCACATCGAGAAGCATGAAGTCGAGTCCAGGGACACGAAGCTCGGTCCCGAGGAGATCACGCGCGACATCCCGAACGTGGGTGAGGAGTCGCTCAAGGACCTTGACGAGGACGGCATTGTCTACATCGGCGCGGAGGTCCAGCCGGGCGACATCCTGGTCGGCAAGATCACGCCGAAGGGCGAGACGGAGCTGACCGCGGAGGAACGCCTGCTGCGCGCGATCTTCGGCGAGAAGGCGCGCGAGGTGAAGGACTCTAGCCTGCGGCTGCCCCACGGGGAGCGCGGCAAGGTCGTGGACGTCCGCGAGTTCAGCCGGGACAACGGCGACGAGCTGCTCCCGGGCGTTAACCGCCTGATCCGCGTCAGTGTCGCGCAGAAGCGCAAAGTGAGCGTCGGCGACAAGATGGCCGGTCGTCATGGCAACAAAGGCGTGATTGCCAAGATCCTGCCGCAGGAAGATATGCCGTTCCTCCCCGACGGGACGCCCGTGGACATCATCCTCAATCCCCTCGGCGTGCCGAGCCGCATGAACATCGGCCAGATCCTTGAGACCCACCTAGGGTGGGCGCTGTACGAGAAGGGCCAGACGGCCGCCACCGCGGTATTCGACGGGGCGTCCGAGTCTCAGATCCGCGACGAGCTCGTGGCGGCCGGCCTGCCGGAGTCTGGCAAGACCGTGCTGCACGATGGGCGAACGGGCGAGGCGTTTGAGCGCGAGATCACCGTGGGCTACATCTACATGCTGAAGCTCCACCATCTGGTGGAGGACAAGATTCACGCGCGCTCGACGGGGCCGTACTCGCTGATCACGCAGCAGCCGCTGGGTGGCAAGGCGCAGTTCGGCGGCCAGCGCTTCGGCGAGATGGAGGTCTGGGCGCTGGAGGCGTACGGCGCCGCCAACATCCTGCAGGAGCTGCTCACGGTCAAGTCGGACGACGTCGTGGGCCGCGTCCAGACGTACGAGGCGATCGTCAAGGGCGAGGACATCCAGGCGCCCGGCGTCCCCGAGTCATTCAAGGTGCTCATCAAGGAACTCCAAAGTCTCGGCTTGAACGTGGAGATCCTCAACGAGAACGAGGAGGAGATCCACTTTGCCGAGGACGTCTCGGGCTATCCGATGCCTGATCTCGGCGGGATCAACCTCGCCGGGTTCGAGGACTGATCGCCACAACACGCGCAGCACGCGGCGCCGGCCCTTCGGCCAGGGGCGGCGCCGCCCGCCGATGGTCCCGGATCGCGTCTCAGAGGATCCCCCGAGGCGCGGAGGAGAACGATGCTCGAGGTCAACAACTTCAACGCGATCCGCATCTCGCTCGCATCGCCCGACCAGATTCGCGACTGGTCGAAGGGTGAAGTCACTAAGCCGGAGACGATCAACTACCGTACTCTGAAGCCAGAAAAGGACGGCCTCTTCGACGAGCGCATCTTCGGTCCTACTAAGGACTGGGAGTGCTACTGCGGGAAGTACAAGCGCATCCGGTACAAGGGCATCATCTGCGACAAGTGCGGCGTCGAGGTCACGCGCGCCAAGGTCCGCCGAGAGCGGATGGGTCATATCCAGCTCGCCAGCCCGGTGAGCCACATCTGGTATTTCAAGGGCACGCCGAGCCGGCTGGGGATCCTGCTCGACATCAGCCCGCGCAACCTGGAGCGGGTGCTCTACTTCGCGCTGTACATCGTGACTTGGGTCGACGAGGACGCGCGACAGCGCGCCCTGCGCCAGCTCGAGGAGGAGGCAGAAGGCCGGGGCGGGAAGGCCGGCAAGGCCCTGTCCGAGCTCGAGGACGAGTTGCGCGCCACCCTAGACCGCTCCGTGGACGAGCTGGGGGCGGCGCTCACTGAGACGCGGACCGTCCTCGAGGATGAGCGCACGCAGCGGACCCAGGACCTGGTGGTCGCCAGTCAGGAGACGGAGGCCGCGATCTCGGCACTCGGCTCGAAGGAGGCGTCCCATCCCGTCGTGTTCGCGCCGACCGGTGAGGTCGTCGTGGCCGATGGATCGACCGGTGGCAAGGATGCCCAGACTCGCCTCAAGAAGCTCGCCGCGGACGAGATTGAGCGGGTCAACGCTGAGCTGCAGGAACGCGAGGCGCGCGAGGAAGCGACCATGCATCAGCGGATCGCGGACGCGCGGCTCGAGGTCGACGCCCGTTTGGAGGCGGAGCGCGAGCGGCTGCGCGCTGAGGCTGAAGGGCTCAAGGAGGAGATCCGCCGCGCCCGTGACGAGATCGAACGACTGCAGCCCATGCAGCTCGTGCCGGAGACCTCTCTGGACGGCTGGAACTTCCGTGACCTCGACCGCAAGTACGGTGGCGGCGTGCGCACCGGCCCCCGGATCTTCGGCGCGGGGATGGGCGCCGAGGCGGTCCGCGAGATCATCCAGCGCATGGACCTCGAGGAGTTGTCGCGTCACTTGCACAGCGAGGTCCGGACCACGTCCGGCCAGCGCCGCAAGAAGGCGATTAAGCGACTCCGCCTGATCGAGGCGTTCCGACGCAGCGGCACGCGGCCTGAGTCGATGATCCTCTCGGTCCTGCCGGTGATACCGCCGGACCTGCGGCCCATGGTGCAGCTCGACGGCGGCCGTTTCGCGACGTCTGACCTGAACGACCTGTACAGACGCGTGATCAACCGGAACAACCGTCTCAAGCGGCTCCTAGAGCTCGGCGCGCCGGAGATCATCATCCGCAACGAGAAGCGGATGCTGCAGGAGGCGTGCGACGCGCTGATCGACAACGGCCGGCGCGGTCGCGCCATCGCGGGCACCGGCAACCACCGGCTGAAGAGCCTGTCCGACATGCTCAAGGGCAAGCAAGGGCGGTTCCGGCAGAACCTGCTCGGCAAGCGCGTGGACTACTCGGGCCGATCGGTCATCGTCGTCGGCCCGGACCTCAAGCTCCACCAGTGCGGGCTCCCCAAGAAAATGGCGCTCGAGCTGTTCAAGCCGTTCGTCATGCGCCAGCTCGTGGAGAAGGGGTTCGCGCACAACATCAAGAGTGCCAAGCGCATCGTCGAGCGCGTGCGCCCCGAGGTCTGGGAAGTCCTTGAGGATGTGATCAAGGATCACCCCGTCCTGCTGAACCGCGCACCGACGCTCCACCGTCTCGGCATCCAGGCGTTCATGCCGGTGCTGGTCGAGGGCTCGGCGATCCAGATCCATCCCCTCGTGTGCACTGCCTTCAACGCCGACTTCGACGGTGACCAGATGGCCGTACACGTGCCGCTTAGCGCGGCCGCACAGGACGAGGCCCGGCGCATGATGCTCTCGACGGCCAACCTGCTCTCGCCGTCGGACGGGAGCCCGATCGTGTCGCCGACGCAGGACATGGTGCTCGGGTGCTACCACCTGACCGTCGCTGAAGTCGATGACCGTGCGCTCGGCGAAACGGAGCCTGCCTACCGGTTCAGCGACGAGACGGAGGCGATCAAGGCCTACGAGTTCGGGCGTATCCATCCGGAGTATCGCCCGTTCCGCGGGATGGGGGCCGAAGGCGGTCTGCTGCCCCCGATCGACCATGCGCCAGCCCTGCACGACGTCATCGAGGTGAGCGTGCGGACATGGAGCGAGCAAGAAGAGCGGACGGTCGACGAGAGGGTCAGGACCACGGTCGGCCGGGTCGTCTTCAACCAGATCCTTCACGAGCGGCTGCGCTTCCGGAACCTCACGATGAACCGGCAGGCGCTCCGCGACTTGGTCGCGCAGTGCTACCGAGTGCTAGGTCCCGGCGAGACTGCGCATCTCGTCGACGGCGTTAAGGCCATCGGCTTCGAGCTGGCGACGCGGGGCGGCATGACCATCGCGGTCGGCGACATCGTCGTGCCGCCGGACAAGCCGGAGCTACTCGCCGTGGCGGACGAGGGCGTGCTCAAGATTGACCGCCAGTTCCAGCGCGGACTGATCACCGACGAGGAGCGCTACAACCAGGTCGTTGCCGTCTGGCAGGACACTACTCAGACCATCTCCAACCGGATGATGGAAGGGCTCGATCCGTTCGGCGCTGTCAAGATGATGTCGATCTCGGGGGCCCGCGGCAACAAGGGGCAGATCAGCCAGCTGGGCGGCATGCGCGGTCTGATGGCCGATCCCTCGGGCCGCATCATCGAGGTGCCGGTGCGGAGCAACTTCCGCGAGGGGATGACCGTACTCGAGTACTTCATCTCTACGCACGGCGCCCGCAAGGGCTTGGCCGACACGGCGCTTAGGACGGCTGACTCGGGCTACCTGACCCGCCGTCTGGTCGACGTGGCGCAGGACGTCATCACCCGCGACGACGACTGCGGCACGGCCGAGGGCACCTGGATCACGCGCCAGGAGACGCGCGAGGTGGCCGGCGAAGAAAAGGGTGCGTACCACAAGCGTCTGCTGGGCCGTCTGGCGGCCGCGCCGGTGGTCTACGACGGGACGACGCTGGTCGACCGCAACGAGGAGATCACCGAGGCGATCGCCGAGCAGATTGAAGATCTAAACATAGAGGGCGTCGAGGTCCGGTCGCCCCTGACATGCCAGTCACGGTACGGCGTCTGCCGCGCGTGCTACGGGCGCAACCTGGCGACGGGACGGCTGGTGGGCGTGGGTGAGGCCGTAGGCATCATCGCAGCCCAGTCGATCGGCGAGCCCGGCACGCAGCTGACCATGCGGACGTTCCACACCGGCGGCGTGGCGCAGGCGGACATCACCGCCGGTCTGCCGAGGGTCGAGGAGTTGTTCGAGGCCCGTGTGCCCAAGGGCAAGGCCGAGATCAGCCATATCGATGGGATTGTCGAGGTCTTCACGCCCGAGAACGGGGGCCGCAGAGTCAGGGTCACGAGCAGGGAGAGCTTCGCCACTCCCCTCAAGCTCGGGCGCGGACAGGAGCTGCTCGTGGCCGACGGGGACGCGGTCGAAGCTGGCCAAACGCTGGCGCGTTCCGAGCGCGGCGACGGCCAGGTCGACGAGCTCCCCAGCCCGCTCAAGGGATTTGTCGTCCACCGCGACGGCCAGCTGCTGGTCCGGTCGGAGGACGTGGTCGAGCGCGAGTACGTAATCCCGCACGCGGCCAAGCTGCTAGTTGAGAACGGCCAGGAGATCCGGGCGGGCGACGCCATCACGGATGGGCCCATCAACCCGCAGGAGTACTTAGAGACGCGAGGCCGGGAGGCAGTGCAGCGCTACCTGGTCAAGGAGGTTCAGAAGGTCTACCGGAGCCAGGGTGTCACGATCAACGACAAGCACATCGAGATCATCGTCCGGCAGATGCTCCGCAAGGTCCGAATCGACCAGCCGGGAGACAGCGAGCAACTGCCGTTCGAGCTGATTGACCGCTTCGAGTTCGAGGACCTGAACAACCAGGTACTGGCGGAAGGCGGCGAGCCAGCGACCGCGGAAACGGTCCTGTTGGGCGTCACCAAGGCATCACTCAATACCAGCTCGTTCCTTGCGGCGGCATCCTTCCAGGAGACCACGCGCGTCCTGACGGAGGCGGCGATCAACGGCTCTAAGGATCGCCTGCTCGGGCTCAAGGAGAACGTGATCATCGGCAAGCTCATTCCTGCCGGGAGCGGCGCGCCGGCCAACGTTGCCGCGCGGCGCGAGGCCGAGCGGCGTGCAGCGGCCGAGGCGCTGGCTGGCGGCGAGCTGCCGGAGACGTTCGGCCAAGAAGAGTACAACCCCTTCCTGGAGGAGGCGCCGGACCACGCGGAGGAGCCCGTCAGCCTGGTCGGCTGGGAGCGCGAGGCCCCGGCGGACGGCAGTGCGGAGATGCCGAACCCGTTCCTTGAGGGCGCCGCTGGTCCGGGCGCCGAGCCTGCGCCGTCGCTCGACGGCGGCGATGGGGACGTAACGGCGTAGCTTTCTGCCCTGACGCCGTTGGCGCTGTGGCCCTCGTCGGCTTCGGGCGCGCCCCCATGGCAAGTTCCGCCCGCGTCGGCACGGGCAGAACTAGCCTGTTCTATGGCGCCCTGCTAGACTTAACAGTGGTTCACCGCTGAGCAATTGATCGACTCCCCGGGGTGCGTCGTTGTCCGAGGACTTACGCCAGGACGACTACGAGCGCCTCGCGCGCATCGCGCACCGGTACTACATGGATGGCCGGACCCAGGAGGAGATCGCGCGGGAGTTCGCGCTTTCGCGTCCCAAGGTGCAG
>JBKQRF010000155.1:0-10937 GCA_052144055.1 Candidatus Limnocylindrales bacterium | reverse complement strand
ACTTGCCGCCCGGCACGAGCACGGGCTCGACCTCTCTCGACCACCACTCGCGCGTGCCCTGCCGTACAAGATCGCTGTCGGTCGCCTCCTTGGTCTCCAAGTCGTCCACGATCAGCAGGTCGCAGTGGTACCCCGTGATCTGGCCTCCTCGACCAACGCTGAAAACGCTCACGTCCTTGCCCGAGATGCCACGTGGCCCGTCGTGGGCGTCACTGAGGGTGATCTGATGCATCGTCCAGCGGTCGCCCCGGAACCGGCGGCCGCCGCTCGGGCCGTAGCGCCGGAGGAGCTCCGGGTTCGACTCGAACTCGTACTTCAGATCGGCGAGGAAGTGCTTGGCTAGCGCGTCGGTCTGGGAGATGATGCCGACCCGCAACTGGTGATCCTCGCAGAGCCGCCGCAACGTGTACGTCAGCACGCAGGAGGTCTTCGCATGCAGCCGCGGCCCCATGATGAAGATGCGCCGCAGTTCGGGATTGTCCATCGCCTCGTACCAGTTGCGATGGAACCAGGGCGTGGCGAGCGGGAAGCGGCGAAAGCGCTCAGCGAACTCCACAGTGGTTGTCGGGTTCGGCGGCGCTGAGAGGGCCAGGGCTGACTGTTGCGCAGCCGCCGCAAGGGACTGCCTAATCGCCGCGACTTGGGCCGCGAGCTTGGCTACCTGGTTATCCAGTCGCGGCATGGCTCAGCCCTCCTTGTGTAGTTCGTGCTGCAGCTCGGCCAAATCGCGCGCCAGCGCCGCGACCCGCTCCTCGAGGACGTGCTCCCTGTGTGACTTCGCACCAAGCTCGAGGATCGTGCGCGCGGCGCCAAGCTGAACTGCAGGCGGCCCGTCGCCGACCAGGGCGACGAGCGCCGCGAGGGCAGCGCTGCCTGCCTCCGCCAGCCCCCGCTCCGTCGCGGCGATGAACTCGTCTCTCGCGGCGTCGAGCCAGGCGCGGAACTTTGGGTCGGCCAGCCTCCTCCGCGCCGTGCGCACGGACAGGCCCGCCTTCTCCGCCGCTACGGCCGGTGTGGCGCCGGCGAGGAGAGCCGCGAGAAGGGCCGGATCAGCGCCATGTCGGCCGCTACCAGCCATCGAGGCCTGACTTCGGTGGCAGGCGGCGCCGAACACGGACAACTGGCCTGGGGCAGGAGATGGAGGGAACTGCCCAGCGCACGGGGGTGGAGAATGGGGCTGCGTGAAACAGAAGAGCCGCCCAATCGGACTCGATGGCCCAGCGATGGACGGCGGCTATGCGGGCGCGGAGGGTGCGCTCGCTAGAGGCGTGGTCAGCGGTCGATCGTGCTCGTGTAGGCAGTAACCACGGCCCCCGGGCCCAATCCCTCCACTTCGGGACGCCTCCACGGGGCGGCCTTTGCTGCGAATCGTAGCGCCCGCATCAACCGGGATGGCGTTCAGACCAACATGACGCCCAGCGGCAAGGACGCCTGCTCGCGCGGCCGGTCGGCTGATCGCACAGCGGCGACGAGGTCTTCACGCTCGTCATGTCAGCGCTCGCAGGCTGAGATTGCTCGACGACAGCGGACCGTCCGTCTCGGCGGGACCCCCATTTGTGATGTCGATCTCGCCCTAAGTGCACCACGATCCGGTCCATCACGGTCACCGGCTCAAACCTCCCAGAACCGCTCGCGGCCGCCTCGTCGGCCACCTTCTCGCGGACCGGGATCCGGTCAGCTTGGTGACCCAGATTCCCGCGTTCGGCTGGAACGCGTCATCGGAGACGACCTCCCAGCCCACCGGGGTCTCGCCCAGGGCCGCCACGAGGCGGAGGTCCGAGCGCCCGTAGCAGCCCCCGGGGAACCGGAAGAAGCGGGGCGTCCGCCCGGTCAGGCCGGCGATGACGCGGGCGCCGTCGGCTACCTCCGCCCGCCGCGCCGAGTCATCGGTCACCACGGGCAGCCCGTAGCAGGGCGCCCGGAAGGCGGCGTGATCGAAGGAGTGGTTCTCGAGCTCGAAGCGGGGGTCCGCGGCCAGGCTGCGCACGACCGCGGGATACGTCTCTGCCCAGAGACCGGTCAGGAAGATCGTGGCAGGCGTGTCCGTGGCGCGCAGGGTGGCGACGATGCGCGGGTCATACCAGGCCGCCACGAGATGCGCGCGCAGGTCCGCCAGCATGCCCCGCGTCATGTCGGCGTCAAAGGTGAGGGCCACCCAGCGGTGCGCCCGGGGTCCGTGGGTGATGAGCACGGCGGATGCACGCGCGAGCGACGGTGAGGGCGAGGGCGAGCCCTTCGCCGGCTCGACCGATGGCACGGTGACCGTGCTGCCCTGCGTGGCAGTGGCCGCCGCTGACGCACCGCTGGCCGCCTCAGTCGGGCCAGCGGCCGGCTGAGGGGTGCCGGCACAGGCAGCGCAGGACAGCACGACCGCGAAGAGGACCAGTGTCCGTGGAAAGCGACCGGCGGTGGTCACGAACGCGGCGCGCGGGGCAGCGGTGATGCCAGGCGCCGCCAATGCCCTTGGCGGCGGCGAAGCCCTGCGCTCACGCGGCCCACCCGAGCATCGTACGACCGCCAATACTGGCGGGCCGGCGCGCCCCAGCGCTGCGCAGGTCCTGTCGCTTGGCGCCGCATGCGGGCCGTCGGATGGTCAGCCGACGGACAGCACGGACTCGATCTCACGCCACGACGCGTCATCTGGATCACCGCGGGATCTCGCGAGGATGGCGCCGTCGCGGGTCACGACGAGCGCGTGCACGTCCTCGCCGCCGCGAATCCCCAGCGCCCTCTGGAACGCGGCCACGTCGGTGTAGACGGTGATCGTCCGGGCGAGCACATCGGGATCGCCGATGCCTGCCGTCATACCGCCATCGATGAAGCGGCGTACCGGCCGCCACTGGACGGGGAGAACGGGCACCTCCAAAACTGCGATCGAGGGGCCCTGCTCAGACCCCGAGTCGTAGGCGGCACGCCGGCCGCCACCGCGCGGGCGATCCACCGGTCGACACGGGCCTGCTGCCATCGCTGGAACGCCAGGATCGCCAGCGTGCGATCGGCAGGGAAGTCGCCAGGCAACACGACGTCGGCACCAAGGAGCGAGCGACCCTGTACCACCGGGAACCGCGCGAGCCCCGCTGCGTCACCCTTCTCCCTCATCGCTCGACCATCGCTCCAGGGACGGCCGTGAGGTCAGCGGCGAGTTCCCAGAACCGGCGCGCGCGGTCGCGGTCGCATGCCTCAGGGCTCGACTCGATCGCGTGCATCTCGCCGTAGAAGCGACCGCCGACGCCCTCAAGGGAGGGGTCGAGCGCCATGAAGGCGAGCGAATCGCTCGCCGCGTTGACCGAGGTGGCGAAGGGCATGCGGGGGAGCAGGCGGCGCATCGCGAAGCGAATTGGCCCGTGGGTGCTGGCCGCGACCGTGGCGGGCACGAACCCGGGACACACCGCGTTCGCGGTGATCGGGTGAGGCGGCAGCCGGCGCTGCAGCTCGTAGGTGAACCACAGCACCGCGAGCTTCGAGTTCTTGTAGGCGCGCTCGGGGTGGTAGCCGTGCTCGAGCTGCGGGTCGTTGAAGTCGAAGTCGACGGGCGCCCCGCGCGAGCCCGGCAGGTGGAGCCGCGAGCTGACCGTGACGACCCGGGCGGACGGCGATCGCTCGAGCGCGGGCAGGATTAGGTGCGTGAGGAGGAACGGCGCGAGCACGTTCACCGCCAGCGTCTCCTCGTAGCCGTCCACGGTGAGCCGCCGGGTCGGGCTCGTCTGCATGACGCCCGCGACGTGGAACAGCACGGCGATCGGCTCGTCGAGGCCGAGCGCGGCGGCGAACGAGCGGACCGCGGAGAGCGAGGAGAGATCCACCGATCGTGGCTCGACGCGTGCCCCCGGATGGCGCCGCGTGATCTCTTCGGCGGCGGTCTGCGCCGCCTCTTGCCTTCGCGCGACGAGGATGACGCGGTGCCCGTCGGCCGCGAGCTTAGCGGCGGTTGCCCGTCCGAGCCCGCGGCCACCACCGGTGATGAGGATCGTCTTCATCAGCGTCGAGCGTAGCGGGCACTGGCGGCTGCGTCGCTAAGTGCGGGCAATCGCCGTCTGCGTGAACGCAGCGTGCCGGCAGAGTCCCGTGCTGATCGCCCCGCTCCAGCCGGGCTGGTGGTAGGGCCGCGGTGCCGCAGCGTCTGGTAGCAACAGCGTGGCAATCGGGACGCGCCTTCGACACGGTCGGATCGGTTGCTGAACGCCGGACCCGCCCGTGTGGCCGCAGCCGTAGCCCGGTGTGCCCGGGCGGGTCTCCAGCCCGTGCTCACTCGATCACGAAGATGTTCTTCTTCGCGCACATCTCCTTGAGGATCTTCGGCCAGACCGTGACGCTGACTTCGCCCAGGTGCGCCTTGTGGAGGAGCAGCATCTGGGTCCGGGACTGGCCGATGCCGCCGCCGATCGAGAGTGGCGTCTCGCCGCTGACGATCCCCCGGTGGTAGGGAAGGTTCAGCCAGTCGAGCTGACCGGTGATCTCGAGCTGCTGGCGGAGGGTTTCCGCGTTGACGCGGATGCCCATCGACGTCAGCTCGTGGCGGCGGCGGGTGACAGGGTTCCAGACGAGGATGTCGCCGTTGAGGCCGTGCATCGGACGGCCGTCCTCGGAGTGCGTGGGGGTCACCCAGTCGTCGTAGTCGGCCGCGCGCATCTCGTGCGGATAGCCGTCTGCGAGCGTCCAGCCGATGCCGATGATGAAGATCGCGGGGATCTCCTGCAAGATGGCCGTCTCGCGCTGCTTGCGCGGCAGGGTGGGATAGCGCGCGAGCAGATCCTCGGCGTGGATGAAGGTGATCTCGTCGGGAAGCTCGGGATACTCGTCCGCCCGCAGCTTCGGGAACTTGTCGAGCGCCTCCTGCTCGGCCCCCTTCAGGACCTTCCAGATCTTGCGGACCGTCGTCTTCACGTAGTCGAGATTGCGGTGCTCGGCGGTGATGACCTTCTCCCAGTCCCACTGGTCCACGTAACAGCTGTGGTCGTGATCGAGGAAGTAGTCCTTGCGCACGGCCCGCATATCCGTGCAGAGACCTTCACCGACGCTGAAGCCGAACTGCCTGAGCGCTGGCCTCTTCCACTTCGTGGCGGCCTGCACGACCTGCGCGTCGATCGGGTGCTGGTCATAGTCGTTGGAGATGTGGAACTGGATCGGCCCGCGCTTCCCGTCGCGGTCGAGCATGTCGTTGATGCCAGACTCGACGTCGACGATGAGCGGGACCTGCACCATCTGCAGGTTCAGCTCGGTGCACAGCTTCCTCTCGATGTACTCCTTGACCGTGTAGATCGCGGCCTGGGTTTCTCTGGGATCGAGCACCGACGCGTAGTCCCCGGGAAGGATCGTCTCGAGCTCCGCGTAGTCACCGATGCCAGGACCGGCCAAGTCGGCCTGCTTGTCGGTGCCCTTCGCCAACCCTGTCATGCGCCCGTCTCCTCAGTACAGACCCTGCTCTGACCGCTGGAGGAGGGATCCTCGCTGCGGATTCATTCCGCTACCCCTGACTCCGGGCTGGTCTCGATCTGCTCCCGCGCAAGGTCGATCTCGCCCGGTGCCACCCTAGCGGATCGCATGGACCACGTGCGCGGCAGTTGGACGACGTCCACCAAGGCTCGCCGGCTGGAGGCTCGTCGATGCGCCGGACGATCGGCGCTGCCGGGCCGCGTGGTCCGCGGCTGCACCCGGAGGGTGAGGCGCGAGTCCGATGGCCCCGACGTTGCGGTCCTCGCTAGCCGAGCCGCGTCATACGCAGGACTACACTGCCACGGAGCGACCAGCCTGTTCGGGGCCCCGGACCGTGACCGACCCTGACCGGGCGGACCGGGACTCCTCCACTCCATGCAATCTGCAATCTGAAGGAATCCCAGGCCCGTGGTGAGTAACCATCCCATCTAATTAACGGACTCAGCCTCGCCGCTGGCACGACCGGGTGCATGGCGCTGCCGTCACGCACCGTCGGATCGCAGGATCAGCGTTCGCCATGCCACAAACGGCCACAAGCGGCCACCTCGCCGAGGAGCGGGCAGGCGATGCTTGGTTTCGGCAGCGCCCAGGATGGGCTCGCGTGCCACTAGGCAGCCAGAGTATGTCGGTGCAGTGCCGCACCGGAAAGCGGTCACCCGGTCCTTGACAGAACAGCGGTGCCGTGGCGATAAAGGTCCCACTGAGCAGGTTGGCGCAGCAGCTTTGGCGCGCGCAACAGGAGAGCTCCGATGAAACGACTCGCAACCGTGTCCCTCGCGGGGGCACTCGTCCTCTCCATCCTCGTAGGCGGTGTGGCCGCGGCATACCAGACCGGTGCTGGCAGCCAATGGCAGAGCCATCCGATCGTCCGCACAGGCGGTCTCTGGTCCAACGGCCTCCGGGGATGGGCCGCGTGCACCCTGAGCCCAACGATCAGTGGGACCTCGATCCTCTCCAAGGCCACGCCGGGCAAGGCCGGCGGCTCCCTCGCCGTCGAGGTTGTGGTCCGGCACCCCGACACGAGCGTGACGCCCTACACCGCGAGCGGCACGGCCAACTTCCCGTCCGTCACGGCAGGAACGACAGTCACCCTCACGCGGGTCGGCACCTCGTATGTCCTGACGGGCACCGTTACGGTGCCATCGGGCGCCACCTCCGGAGAGGCCACGCTGGTGGTGTCGGGCGACTATGGCTTGTCCGCCTTCACGTGCAACCTGACGGCCAAGATCACGGTTCCTCTGTGCACCGAAGGCGCCGTCTGGGCCTACGCCACGCCGGCCATGCCGGGTGGCACGCTGTGGGTGGCGGTCGGGCTCAAGAAGCCCAATTCGTCCGCCACACTCACGACGGTGTCAGCGACGGCCACCATCCCTGGTGCGGCCACGTCTGCCGCGACGCTCGCCCAGTTGGACCAATGGCCGGTTCTCGTGGCCCCGCTCCCGGTGGGCTCGGGGGCCAGCCTCGGCCAGCAGGCGACCGTGACGGTGAGCGGGACCTACACCGTCTCGAGCGTCGCCACGGCGTTCACCTGCACGTTGAGCACGCCGATTAAGAACATCCAGTTCTGGCCATCCCTAAAGGGATCCCCGAAAGGCCACTAGGTTCGGACGCGGCCGCTGGCAAGGCCGCCGGTCCGCGGGATCGGCCGGTCGTAGCCGCTGCTACGCCCAGCGCTCTAGCGTCGCGACGACTGTCGCCGGGCTCATGCTCGGGCTCACTCGCACCCGAGGCGCGCTGAAGCGACTTGGCCAGGTCAGCAAGGCCCCCTCCTCGGTGGTCACCGCCAGCCCGAACCCGGCCGCTTGCACAGCTTCCTCGACCGCGGGGTCGAATTCTCCAGCGGGGTACGAGAACGTGACCGGGGAGTGGCCGAGGACGTCCGCGATGCGCGAGGCAGCGGCATCGATCTCGTAGCGCTGGCGAGCCCCGCTCAAGGCAGGCAGGCCAATGTGGTCGAAGGTGTGGTCGCCGACTTCCATGCCGGCCGCCATGAGGGCGCGCAGCTGCGCGCCTGAGAGGAAGGATCGGGCCCCGATGCGCCGCCCGATCACGCAGTAGGTGGCGCGATACCCCACTTGTTGCAGGGCCGGCAAGGCATGCACGTAGCCGTCCGCCCAGCCGTCATCGATCGAGATGGCCAAGGTCCGGGGCGCCACAGGCTGGCCGAGCTGCAGCGCCTGCGCCAGCTGCGCCACCGTGACCGCGTGCCAGCCCGCGGCACGCAGCGCACCAAGCTGCGCCGCGAACAGGGTCGGCGAGACGACCAGCCCGGGCAGCGAATCCCCGGCCTCCTCGGGCGGCACGACGCGGTGGTACATGAGTACCGGCACGGTCAGTGTGAAGCCTTCCGGTGGCACCCGGCCCGGAGTCGGCGTGGGCCACGGTGCTGCCTGCCGGGGTGGCTCGGACGGCTGTGTGCTCGGGAGCGGGCCGCTGCCCGAGCTTACCCCGGCGATTGGTCCGCCGGCTGCCGGAGCGGCCGACGAGGCGTCCGTGGGACCGGGGGAGGGGAGTCGGCGAGCCTGTCGGGCGACGACCTCGAGCCCGGCGCCCGCGCCCACCGCTGCGGCGAGCGCCCACATTCCGCCCACCAGGAACGCCCGCCGTGTGATCGCCGCCACGTCGGCCAGCATACCTACCCGGGGCAGACCTGGCGACGAGGCGCTGCCGCCCGATGTCGTGGAGTGCCCGCCAGTCCGTGTAACGGATCCCGCCCCGCAGACGATCGTGGCGTGCAAGCACCCGCGGTCGTAGGAGCCGTCGCGACACCAAGGGCCATGGGTGGCCCGGTTATGGCGGCCGCCTGTTGGTGCCCGCACGGGGATTCGCTGTGCCGGCGCCGGCAATGATCACCCGGCGCCACCGTAGATCCAACGTGCATCGAGAGGTCCGCTCCGGTGTCCGTCTACACTGCGGCGGCAACGGCAGAGGGAGAACGGTGGCGATCGTCCTGGGCCCCGGGGAGGGCCGGCGCCTCGAGGCTCGCGGCAGCGAGCTGCTGTTCAAAGCGCTCGGCTCGATGACTGGCGGGCGGTTCTCGTTCATGGAGCGGACGGTTCCGCCCGGCGGCCGCATGCCGCCGGCGCACCGGCACCCGACCACGGTCGAGGCGTTCTTCGTCCTGGATGGGGCGCTCACATTGCTCATTGACGCTGAGCGTATCTACGCCTCGGCTGGCACTTTCATCCTCGTGCCGGAGGGTGCCAGCCACACGTTCGGGAACGCCGGCAGCACGCCTGCCCGCGTGCTCATCATCCATGCTCCGGCCCTCGACCCGTACTTCGAGGATCTCGCGCGGCTGTGGGCGGGGCCCGGGGCGCCTGAGCCAGAGGCTGAGCTCGCCCTCATGCGTCGGCACGGGCTCGAGCCGGTTGAGCCGTCGAGTTCGACCCGCTGACCGTCAAAGCCCAAGTGGCCCAGTGGGGACGGAGGGACGTTCGCGGCCGCTACGCCGGCGAACCCGAGCGCCACCGGCTTTCAGCTCACCAAGCATGACTGGTTCAGTGCTGGTTCATTGAAACAGGACTGTCGCCGGACGAGTTGTGGATGGTGCCGACTTGCAAAGCGTGTCGAAGGAGGACGCGGCCTGCCCTCGGCGGCCGGGTGCCCCGGTCTGTCGCCCGATCGGCAGCCGGTCAGCCCGGTTCCTCGTCGCTCTTGGAATCCCTCTTCCAGCCAACGTGCTTGCGGAGCCAACCGACCGAGGCGAGGTGGTACGTCGCCTCCTCGTCGTACGTCCGGAGGGCCTCGATCTCCGCCCGCGTGAGGTCGAGGCGAACCGTGTCCGTGGCCATGCTCGCGACGTCGTCGACGGAGACCATCACGTCCCGGTGTCCGGCGGCGAGCGCGACACGGAGGCCATGGAAGACGTCCTCGGCGTCGTCCCCCAGCACCTCTCGGATCTGGCCGACCGGCTCGTTGTCGCTCGCGATGACCGGGGTGCCGTAAATGATCGAACGCCACGAGATGGGCTGGTTCTCAGACACGGCGACCTCCCCGAGTCCTCCAGTTGGTGCAACACTGCCATCGTAGCCTGCGCGCGCTCATGGCATCCGTCGGCGGCTTTCGCCCACGCCCATGTCGTGTGTGGAGTAGGGTGCGGGGCGTGAGTGGCTCTTGCGGCTCAGGTCACGGGGTGCGCAACCTTGTCCGATGGGTCCAGCAGGGCCCGTCGGTTTGGCGGAGCTGGGGCATACCGCGCCCGGACCGTAGCAACCCGCTGCGCCCTGCCCGGGGGGCTTCCAGGCGTGGCCCCATTCGCGCACGACCGGTCAGGAAAGCGTTTTGCTGGCGGGCTGGGCGAAGTCATCCGTCGATCATGGGTATCGGTGGGCGGTGACGATGGGGTGGAGGCCCGGCCGGCGGAACCAGCCGGTGTGGGGGCTACTTAATTCCCCCGACCTCGGCATCTCCCTGATGCTGCTCCTTTTCATCGCCGTCATCGTCGGCTTCGCCGCGGTGTCCATGTTGACGCCTGCTGCCCCGGCACCAGTGACCCCGCCCCTCAGTGGGACGGTCGCCCCGACGGTGTCGAACGCAGCCTCCCCCGCCGCCAGCGCGGCGAGCCCCGGAGCAACCGCAGGGTCGAGCGCCCCAAGCCTCGGGCCGACCGTCGCACCGGCATCGCCCCCGCCCAGCACGCCTTCGCCCACGCCTCGGGTCACACCCTCGCGCACGCCTCGGGTCACACCCTCGCGCACGCCTCGGGTCACACCCTCGCGCACGCCTCGGGTCACACCCTCGCGCACGCCTCGGGTCACGCCCTCGCGCACGCCTCGGGTCACGCCCTCGCCCACGCCCACAGCCGCGCCCACGCCTGCCACAACGCGCCTGGCGACGCCGCCGCCGAGCCCGACAGCTAGCCCCTCTCCCGGGGTGACCCCGGCGACTCCGTCACCAACAGCCGTCCCGAGCGCTGGGCGGACTCCGGTGCCGACCGCGAGCCGGAACCCCTGACGGTCAGACGCCGAGGGTGCGCTTCAGTAGCGCCGAGTCGCGCGCTCCGAACCCCATCTGGACCCGGTCGCCACTCATGCCCATGGGGACAACGATCTGCAGGTCGACGCCGGCCTCGGCGAGCTTGCGCGTGATGTCGGCACCGGTTCCCGGCCGATTCTCCAACTCGACGACCACTAGCTCGATCGCTGCGGCGGTGTATCCGGCATCATCGATGGCTGCCCGCAACCCGGCCTCGTCCTCGGAGCCGAGCGCGATTAGACCCCGTGCCCCGTCCGACAGTCCATAGGCCGGCGCCACATTCACGTGGCGTTTGGCAGCAGCCTCGAAGAGCCGAGCCAGCACGCCAGACCGGTTGGCCACCGTAATGAGATACGCGTTCACGGGTGTTCTCTCCTCTCAGTGATCTTGAGCGGGATCTTAGGGCCTGTAGCCGAAAGATCCCGTTCAGATCGTGAGGTTTGTGCCATCAAAGCTGGCATCGCGTGCCGCCACGATGGCCGCCATGAGCTTCGCGATCGCCTTGACCGATGAGCAGTGGGAGCTTG
>JBKQRF010000154.1:0-34596 GCA_052144055.1 Candidatus Limnocylindrales bacterium | reverse complement strand
CCTACAGGCGCTGGGGTACGCGGCATCGGCGTTCGAGGTGGACGAGCACTGGGATAGCCAGACCACCGCGGCCGTGAAGCGCTGGCAGCGCTCGCTGGGCCTGCCCGAGACGGGCGTCGTCCCGTACGGCACGATCGTGTTCGAGCCGGGTCCCCTGCGCGTCACCGTCGACACAGCCAGCCTCGGCGCGACCATCGGGGCGGGTGCCCCGGTGCTGCAGGCGACCACCACCTCCCGCGTCGTGACGGTTGCCCTCGATCCCGCCCTCCAGACCGACGTGAAGCAGGGAGATGCGGTATCCGTCGTGCTGCCCGATGGTTCCAGCACCCCAGGCACGGTGTCCAACGTCGGCACCGTGGCGACGCAGGAGTCGAGCGACCAGGGATCGGGCTCTACCCCGCCGCCCACGATCGACGTCCAGGTGACCCTCAACGATCGGGCCGCGGCGGGCACGCTCGATGAGGCTCCCGTCTCGGTGAACATCACCACGGCCACTGCCTCGAACGTACTGGCGGTGCCAGTGCAGGCCCTCGTCGCGCTGCTGGAGGGCGGGTACGCCGTGCAGCTCGACCAGGCAGGCACGCTCCACTACGTGAGGGTAACCCTGGGCATCTTCGCCAACGGCTGGGTGCAGGTCAGCGGCGCTGGGCTCGCGGCGGGGCAGAGCGTGGTGGTGGCGCAGTGAGCGCGGCGCCAGTCCTCGAGCTGCATGAGGTGGTGAAGACGTACCCCGGCGACCCGCCGGTGGAGGCCCTGCGCGGGGTGTCGCTCGCCATTCGTGCAGGCGAGCTCGTGGCCATCGCGGGTCCCTCGGGCTCGGGAAAGTCGACGCTGCTCCACGTCATGGGCACGCTCGACCGTCCCACGGCCGGCAGCGTGCACGTCCTCGGCTACGACACGAACGGCCTGACCGACGGGCAACTCTCGGGCCTTCGATCGCGCGCCATTGGCTTCGTCTTCCAGCAGTTCTTCCTGCTCGATGGGCTCTCCGCCCTCGACAATGTGGCCAACGGGCTCCTGTACACGGGAACAGGCCTTGCCGAGCGCCGGCGGGCCGCGGCCGAGGCCTTGGAGCAGGTCAGTCTCGGGCACCGCCTGTACCATCGCCCGACGCAGCTCTCGGGAGGCGAGCAGCAGCGCGTGGCGATCGCCCGAGCCATTGTGGGGCGTCCCGCGATCGTGCTGGCCGACGAGCCCACGGGCAACCTCGACAGCGTGGCGGGCGCTGCGATCCTTGCCCTGCTGCTCGAGTTGCACGCCAGCGAGGGCGCCACCATCGCGGTGATCACGCACGATCGCGAGCTCGCCGCCGGGCTGCCGCGCCAGATCGCCATCCGCGACGGGCGCGTCGAACACGACAGCGCCGAGGCGAGCGCATGAGCGAAGTTGCCTCGCGCGCACCGGCAGCGGGCGCACCCGCCGCGCTCGCACCGAGCCGCATCGCGCCGGCCGACCTGCTCCGGGTGGGGACCGCTGGTCTACGCACGCGACGGATGCGCACCCTCCTCACCGCTATCGGCATCGGCATCGGCATCGCCGCCATGGTGGCCGTGCTCGGGATCTCCGAGTCAAGCCAAGCGGGCCTGCTCTCCGAGCTCGACCAGCTGGGCACCAACCTGCTCACCGTGTCCCCCGGACAGAAGCTCTTCGGCGGCGCGGCCACCCTGCCCCTGACCGCCCCGGCCATGATCGCCCGGGTCGGCCCGGTGCAGGCGGAGGCCCAGACCGCGCCAGTCAGCGCGAACGTGTTCAAGACCGACCAGATCCCTTCCATCGAGACGGGTGGCCTGTCCGTGCTGGCCGCCTCCACCGACCTCGTGACCACGCTGCGGGGCGCCCTCGCCGCAGGCGTCTTCCTGAACGGCGCCAACGCGCGCTACCCCGCCGTGGTGCTCGGTGCGCAGACCGCCCAGTACCTGGGCATCACGGGCGTGTATCCCAGCGTCGAGATCCAGCTCGGGGGCTACTGGTTCACGGTGGTGGGGATCCTGCAGCCGGTGGCCCTCGCCCCGGAACTCGATCGGACGGCGCTCATCGGCTTCCCGGTGGCCGAGTCGCTCTTCGGCATCGACGGCTCGGCGGGCACCATCTACGTGCGCACCGATCCGACGCAGGTGACCAACGTGGCGCAGGTCCTGGCCGGCACCGCCAACCCCCAGAACCCCAACGAGGTGCAGGTCACCCGTCCTTCGGACGTGCTCGCCGCCCGTGCCGCCGCGGCCGGCGCGTTCACCGCCCTGTTCCTGGGGCTCGCCGCGGTGGCCCTCGTGGTGGCCGGGGTGGGCATCGCCAACGTGATGCTGATGTCCGTGCTCGAGCGCCGCTCTGAGATCGGCCTGCGGCGGGCCCTCGGGGCGACCCGAACCCACATCGCGCTGCAGTTCCTCGCCGAGGCGCTGGTGTTGGCCGTCGCGGGCGGCATCCTCGGGGTCCTGGCTGGGGTGGGGGCCGCGGCCGCCTATGCCTCCACGCAGCACTGGCAGATCGTGTTGCCCCTCGACGCCACCGCCGGGGGCCTAGCCGCGGCGCTGGCCGTGGGGGCCATCGCCGGCTTGTATCCGGCCGCGCGGGCGGCGCGCGTGTCGCCGACCGAGGCCCTACGCACGACGTGAGGACACGCCAACATGGCGCTCCGCGTAGAGCCCAGAGGCGCACGCGCCGGTCCTGTTTGGCGGCCCGGAACTGCGGACGGGCATCCGCGGAGCCGTGCAGCCCCCGCTCGGACCCGCGGCCCAGCGTCGTCGTTCTCCCGTCGGTCCGGGCCCCGCCGAACCCACTGGGCGGAACCCGGTATCGTGCTGGCCATGCCCGAGCCGATCTCCCCGGACAGCGATCGCGCGTCGGATCCGGCCGCCAGCAGGACCGCCCTCGGGGCGGCGAGGCTGCGGGCCGCCCATCTGCTCCTCGACGATCCTCCGGCCATTCTCGACGACCCGCTGGCGCTTCGCCTGCTCGCCCCGCAGGTGGGGCGCGAGATCCGCCTGCATCCCGATCGCCTGCGTACCCCGGTGGCTCGCGCGCTTCGCAGCGAGGTGCTGGTCCGGAGCCGCTATGCCGAGGACCGCCTGGCGGACGCCGTGCGGCGTGGCATGGGCCAGTACGTGCTCCTCGGAGCCGGATTGGACACCTTCGCCTACCGGCAACCAGCCTGGGCGGCCACCCTGCGCATCATCGAGGTCGACCATCCCGCGAGCCAGCTGGACAAGCAGGCGCGCCTACGACGGGCCGGGATCGCCGCACCGCCGAACGTGCGCTACGCGGCGGCCGACCTCGAAGCCGATGCCCTGTACCCCCCGCTGGAGGCAGCCGGCGTGGATGCTGGCCAGCCCGCCTTCGTGGCGTGTTTGGGCGTGCTGATCTACCTAAGCGAAGGCGCGGCCGACGAGATCGTCGCCACGGTGGCGAAGCTGCCCGCGGGCAGCGAGTTTGTGTTCACGTTCTCGCGGCCGGATGCCTGGACCGCCGGTCCGCCCGCCCCCGGCTCGCCAGCAGCGCGGGTCGCGGCAGCCGGAGAACCCTGGCGCACACGGTCCGAACCCGACGCCGTCGAAGCGCGACTCCGGGCGGCGGGCTTCCGCTCGTTCAGGTTCCTCTACGCCGAGGAAGTCGATCGACGCTATCTGCGTGAGCGGTCCGACGGTCTGCGACAACCAGCACGGGTCGTCATCGCCGACGCCACGGTCTGAGCCGAGACCGCATCACGATCTGCTCATGGTGATGCCGAGCCTCGTCGACGGAATCAGCCTCCACAGCCACTACGATATCGGCGTTGGATTCGTTGATGAGGAGGGACCATGGCGCGCATCAAGTACGTGTCGGTGGCCGATCTCGTGCCGCCTAAGCCGAAGGACCGTCCGCTCTCGCCGCGCCAGCTGGCGGCTAGGCAGCGCGAAGCCGAATATGAGAAGGCCATCGCGAAGCTCACCGCTGGCAAGGTGGCGGTGTTCGAGCCGACCGATGAGAAGCTCGAGACGCTGCGCGCCACACTCGGGCGCGTGATCGCCCGCAACGAACGCGTCCACGAGTTGCACTACGCCATGAAGGGTGGCCTGGCGTACGTCGGTCTAGAGCCCATTCCCGGTGCTCGCGGCGGCCGCAAGAAGCAGGCCTGACGCGTTCGGCAGACCAAGTCGCCGGGCGAGGTCGAGAGACTAGCTGAGCTCAGACTCAGCCAGCGATGCAGCGACGATCGACGGTGGCTCCCGCGTCGCTTCGGCGATGCCCCGGGTGGTGATCTTGATCTGGATGTGCGCGGCCACGTCTCGCACGAAGCCTGTGCGCATCAGACGCGCCACGACCTCGGCGGTCTCCGTTTCGTCGAGCCCGAGCGCGTGCCCGACCTCCTCGCCATCAACCACAAGATCCAGACTGCCCGCGCACCGATCGTAGACGCCGCAGATGAACGCGCGATCGAGGTCCTCCATCGGTGACCCATCCTAGCCTGGACGCGAGCCCGCCCTTGAAGTCGCCATTCCCGGGCGGACTGGGTGCCCCACACCACGCACCCATCGTGTCCGGTTCCCGCGTAGAGGTTGGGCTAGGCACGATGGTTATCACACTCGGACTCGATCCGCTGCCTACGCCTGATCCAGGCGTCGAGCCGCGCTCGAAGTAGGTCCGAGCCGCTCATGCTGCCGTCATCTCGTCGGCGAACAGCTCGGCCTGCTCGATGACCAAGTCGACCGCCTTCTTCTCCTTGTCGGGCGGGTAGCCGTGCTTGCGGAGTAGGTGTTTGATCTTCACCCGCATCGCCGCGCGCACCGGCTCGCGGTAGCGCCAGTCGACCGTCGTCTCGCGTCGCATCAGTCCGACGAGCTCCTCAACGATCTGCCGCAGGACCTCGTCGCCCAGCTCCAGCACTGCCGAGTCGTTCTGGCACACCGCGTCGTAGAAGGCGAGCTCCTCGGGTGACAGGCCGCTCGCCACCTGCCGCTGGTGCTCGGCCTTCATGGCGTGCGCGAGATCGACGAGCTCGTTGATGACCTCCGCCACGGAAAGAGCGTGGTTCTGGTAGGCGCGGATCGCCGCCGTCAGCCGATCGCTGAACAGACGGTGCTGCACGACGTTGGTGCGTCCGAGCGAACGGATCTGGTCGTTGAGCAGCCGCCGCAGGAGCTCGAACGCGAGGTTGCGCCGCTGATCCGTTGCGATCTTGGCGAGGAACTCCTCCGACAGCACCGAGACTTCGGGCTTCTCCATACCGGCGGCGGCAAAGACGTCGATCACTTCGCCGGCCACGATCGCCGACGAGACGAGCTGGCCGATTGCGGTCTCGAGGCCCTCCCGGCGCTCGGCGGCCTCGGTGTCGTCCTCGGCTTCGAGCTTCAGGATCCCCGTCCGCACCGCCGAGAAGAACGCGATGTCGTCGGTGAGCGCCCGCACCGCGGGCTCCTTCGCGCACAGCGAAAACCCCCGGACAAGGCGGTAGGTCTGCTCAAGGAAGCGCGTCCTGCGATCCTCGTCGCCCAAGACGAAGTCGACGCCAGCGGTGATCGCGGCCAGGCGGTCCGCCTTGGCCAGCGCCGGGTCCACCGTCCACGCGTGCCCGTGGAGGATGTTCGAGACGATCTCGTGTGTCTCGACAACGAACGCGACGGCCTTCCCGATGTCGATCGCCACCGCTGGCTGGGTGCCCGATGCGTAGCGGGCCACTGAGCGGGTGATCTGGTCGGTGATGCCGATGTAATCGACGATCAACCCGCCTGGCTTGTCGAGATAGGGCCGGTTGACGCGCGTGATGGCCTGGAAGAGCCCGTGGTCCTTGAGCGGCTTGTCGACGTACATGGTGTGAAGTGGTGGGCTGTTGAAGCCGGTGAGCCACAGGTCGCACACGACGAGGACCTCGAGCTCGTCGCGCGGGTTGGAGGCCCGCCTCTTTACGTCCTCGAGCTGCTCCTTTGTCCGCACGTGCCGTCGGATCTCGGGCCGATCGGCCGCCGATCCTGTGTAGACGACCTTGATCTTGCCCTTCGCGTCGTCGTCGCTGTGCCAGTCCGGTCGCAGCTCGACGATGCGGTCGTACACCGCTGCCGCGATGCGGCGTGACGAGAGGACCAGCATCGCCTTCCCGAAGAGCTGTGATCGTCGGGCCTCCCAGTGCTCCAGGAAGTCGGCGGTCAGCTTCGCGAGGCGCTCTTCGGACCCGAGGATCGACTCCATGCGCGTCCAACGGCTGCCTAGGCGCTGCTGGTCCTCCTCGGACAGGTCTCCGGTGAGCGCGCCCCACGCTTCGTCGAGCGCGGCCTCGTCTTCGGCCGAGAGCCCGATCTTAATCAGCCGGCTTTCGTAGTAGACCGGCACTGTCGCGCCGTCCTCGATCGCCTGCTGCGGGGTGTAGGTGCTGATGTAGTCGCCGAACACCTGCCGTGTGGATCGGTCAGCCAACTCGATTGGGGTGCCAGTGAAGCCGATGAACGTCGCATTCGGCATCGCTCGGTGCATGTTGCCGGCGAGCCCCTCGAGGAGACCGTATTGGCTGCGGTGTGCCTCGTCGACGAACACGACCACGTTGCGGCGGGCGGTGAGGACCGGATCGCCGCCGCTGTCGTCGCGGCCAAACTTCTGGATCGTCGTGAACACGATTCCGCCCGAGGCGACCGAGAGCATCTCCTTGAGGTTCGTCCGGCTCTCTGCGCGCCGCGGCGGCTCAGGGAGCACCCGCGACGGCGCGAACTCTTCGGTGAACAGTTGGTCGTCGAGGTCGTTGCGATCGGTGACGAGCACGACGGTCGGGTTTGCCATCGCCGGGTGCCGCATGAGCTTGTTTGCCGTGAGCAGCATTTCGAAGCTCTTGCCGGCGCCCTGCGTATGCCACACGATCCCGGCCCGCTGGTCGCCCTCGGGCGCCGACGCGGCGACGATGGCGTCGACCGCAGCGTTAACCGCCCAGAACTGGTTGTAGCGCGCGACGCGCTTCACGAGCCCCGAGCGCAGGTCCGACCAGTCGATGAAGTGCTCTAGGATGTCGAGGAACCGGCGCTTCTCAAGGGTGCCGCGGGTGAGGACCTCGACCTGGGGAAGGGCGCCGTCGGCCGTCGTCGGCGTGTCGATCGCGCGCCAGGGCACGTAGTGCTCGTACCCCGCGGTGACCGAGCCTAGCTTGGCGACGATGCCATCGGAGATGACACAGAACGCGTTGGCCAGGAACAGCCCAGGCACCTCGGACTTGTAGGTGCCGATTTGGTAGAAGGCGCCCTTGATCGTAGCCTTCTCGTCGGATGAACTCTTGAGTTCGTAGACCACGACCGGCATGCCGTTGAGGAACACCACCACGTCCGCGCGGCGTGTGTGCTGCTCATCGGTGACGACGAACTGGTTGGCCGCGAGCCAGTCATTCGCACCTGGGTCGCCGAAAGCGACGAGGCGGGCGCGCCGCGTCCGCAGACTGCCATCCCCGAGCCGCACCTCGACGGCCACACCCTCCCGCATGAGTGCGTGGATCCGCGCGTTCTCACGGACGAGGTTCTGGCTCTCGGGCCGGCGCACGGCTGCGATCACCTGGTCAATCACTACAAGATCGAGTTCCGGGTTGATCCGTGCCAGGCTCTTTCGCATCCGGTCGACGAGGAAGGCCTCGGAGAATGAGGTACGTTCGGCACCTGGCCCGCCGGGGGCGATCTCGGGACCGTGCGCCACCGCGTAACCGAGGGACGCGAGGTAGCCGAGGACGACGTCCTCGAGGTCAGCCTCAAGGAAGGCGGTGCTCATGGAGCATCGCCGTCGAACCGCGGGGTCAGGCCTCGGAGCCGAAGGCGTCCCCCAATCAGCCTCGGCAGGAGTTCGCGTCGCATCGTGTTGAGGACAATGTTCTGTTGTGCCCCAGCGGCAAGGACACCTTCGAAGGCCTTGGCTACAGAGGCAAGTTGGGCAGAAACCGCGGCGTCGGGTGCCACGAGTTCGTATCGGGACAGATCGTGCCAGTTGGTCCTGGGCATCCGCGTGCCGTTCGCGCCTCCGCTCGCGAACGCGATGAACTCAGAGGCCGATACGGTCTCCAGGACGACCGCGAAGCTATCCGCCGACGCCGCCCGAATGACCAAAATGTCGGATGAGCAGATGCCGTCGACGAGCGCGATGCCGACCTTGTGAAAATAGGGCCTGAGCTTGCCGAATAGGATGTCGCCCTTGCGGAACCGCAGTTTGCCGCTGGTCACTTGGTCGGCACGCCCCCACCGGTCGAGGACGATCGAGCGTCGTGGCATGTGCTCCAGCCCGATATAGGGCGTCGCCGGATCGAGACCACGTGGATCGACGCCCTCGCGATTCTCCGTCGCGATGTCGCCAAGTCGCAGGGTCTGCGCTGTATGGCTGGCTTCGGCAATATCGACAGCTCGCGTGTAGGTCGCACGCAGAGCGGACGCGCCGGCGCGAGCGATCCCTTCGTTGTCGGCGATGGTCTTCTCGATCTGGTCGAGGATATCGGCGATCGCATGCTGCTCAGCCAGCGAAGGCAGGTCTATCTCCACGTTCCGCAGTTGCGACTGCCTGATGCCTTGGGCGGTGGTGCCGGTGGCACGCGCCTGTATCCGACCAAGCATCAGCGGCGAACGAAGCGCGTAGAAGAGAAACCGCGAGTCAATATGCGCTGGATCGCCCCGTAGACCGAACAGCCGCTGTCCAAGGCAGAGATCCATCGGCTCGGCGATGCAGGCGACCTGGCCGAGCGGGGCCTCCGATGTGAGGATCACGTCCCCTGGTTTCACGCGCTCGGGCATCCAGCGCTCATACATCGGCCAAGACACGTAGCGAATATCGTGCTGGAGGTCGAGCCGACCGTCGCTGACGTTCTTGGCTGACACGACAGGAACGCCCTCGGGCATGAAGTCTCCGCCGAGCTTCTTCGGCGTCCTGCCGCGGTGGTCGATGAGCACCGACAGGACCGCCTCGAGAGGCACGCGCCTCCAGCTAGAGGTCACGCTCCAGCTCCCTCAACCGCTTTCGCAGCTCATCGCGCGCGTGATCCCCTTCGTCGATCAGGCGGTTGAACTCGTCCACCTGGGCAGACCAGACGAGGCCGAACTCCCGATCACCTGTCGTGACCTCGTCGGCGCCGACGTATCGCCCCGGCGTGATCACCCAGTCGTCGCTCGCGATCTCATCAAGCGTGACAGAGCGACAGAAGCCAGGAACATCCGCGTAGGGTGTCTCCGGGGTGTCGGACCGCCAGGCATGGTAAAGCCCGACGATACGGGAGAGGTCGAACTCGTCGATGGTGCGAACGGTGCGCGTGATCATCCGCCCAGCGCCATGGGCATCGACGAACAGAACCTCGCGGCGCCGGTCACGAAGTCCGCGCCCTCCGGCGCGGTTCTTCGCGACGAACCACAGCGACACCGGGATGGTGGTCTTGTAGAACAGCTGGGTAGGCAGGGAGACGATGCAGTCGACGAGGCCGGCTTCCAGAATCCGCCGGCGAATGTCCCCTTCGCCGTTCTGCCAGCTCGACAGGGCGCCATTCGCGAGGACGAAGCCGGCAATGCCATCTGGCGCTAGGTGGTAGATGAAATGCTGGACCCACGCATAGTTCGCGTTTGTGGCCGGCGGGACTCCGTAGACCCAGCGGGGGTCGTTCTTTAGAAGCTCGCCGTCCCAGTCGGAGTCGTTGAACGGCGGGTTCGCCAGAAGGAAGTCTGCCCGCAGATCCGGCTGGAGATCTTCGTGGAAGGAATCCGCGTTCCGGTCGCCCAAGTTGGCGTCGATGCCGCGAATCGCGAGATTCATCTTCGCTAGGCGCCACGTGTCTAGGACAGCCTCCTGGCCGAACACCGACAGGTCGGTGTGCGAGCCGCCATGCTCTTCGACGAACCGACGCGACTGGACGAACATCCCACCCGAGCCGCAGCAGGGATCGTAGACGCGCCCCTGGAAGGGCTCGATCATCGACACGAGCAACCGCACGATCGGACGGGGCGTGTAGTGCTCGCCGCCGTAGTTGATGCCGAAGCGGTTGAGAAAGTATTCGTAGACGCGCCCGAGGACGTCGTGGGCGCGTGAGCCGGCGTCGAACTCAATGCCCGAGAACGTGTCCATCAGCCCGCCCAGAACGCGGGGCGGGATTCCTGCTGACGCGTAGATCTTCGGCAGCACGCCCCGGAGCGACGGGTTCTCGCGCTCGACGGCGTCCATCGCATTGTCGATGAGCTCGCCGATGCTCGCCAGCTTCGCGCTCGCCTGGAGCTTCTCCCATCGGGCGTCGGCGGGAACCCACGGCACGTTGTCCATCGCGTATTCGTCGCGATCCTCGAGCACTAGCTCGCGCATGGCGGCGTCGCGCGTGTGATAGTCGCTCGCCGGGTCGTCGAGCTTCGCCTCTAGCGCTCGCCGCCGCTCGGTGAAGGCGTCGGATACGTATTTCAGGAACACAAGGCCCAGGACGATGTCCTGGTAGCGAGACGGCGGGATCTTGCCCCGGAGCTTGTCGGCTGCAGCCCAGAGCTTGTCCTCGAGGGTGACCGGGTCTCCGGCTGCCCGCGGCTTCCGTGCGCGGCCCGCGGCGCTGCTTGTCACCTTCGTCGGATCGTTCTCGGTCGTCATGGCGCGGCCATGTTCCGTGGCGTGATGGACCTGGACGAAGCCGAATATGGGCGCCGGACACGCGCAGCCAAGATCAAGTCCCTCGAAGACGCTCTCCTCCGTCGTCGTGCCTCACGATACCGAGGGCATGCGTGCTCCGCTAGCAGAATCGCGCAGCGCTGGCGGACTTGCTCGTGCCCTATGCGCCGGCGCCGACCGCCCAGGTGGCGACGGAGGCGCGCTGGCCTCGGTTATGCGACGCGGCGGCACCACTTGCCTTCCCTGCCGACTACAAGCTGCCAGTGCCCTCGCAGCGCCACATCTCGCCTGATTGGCTCGGCCGGTCGACACCGCCAACCTGCACCATCACCACGTGGTGTTCAGGCAGCGGCACCGGTGGCGGATGCGAACGCACGGGAGGCTACGCCCCGCCTCGCCTCGTTGCGGGCACAGTCCGCCGGAGGGATCATTCCCTCGTCGTCTCACGACTCCACGAGGCTGCTGGCGACCGCCGGCTTTTCTTCGTGCACGTAGCGCGTGCCGCGCAGCCACGACGCGGCCGCTGCCGTCAGCGCGATGAGCGCGGAGGCCACGAAGACCACCTCGAGCGCCCCTCCGAAGGGCGGGGCCATCAAGTGCGGGAAGAACGTCTTCCCCACGAGATCGGCCGCCTGGCCTGCGGGGAGGGCCTGCAGAACTCCAGACGGCACAATGGTGGCCATCGGGTTGTAGCCGAGGAGGGCGGCAAAGAGGCTCGACACGGGTGGCAGCTGGGCCACCACGCTCGCCGTGCGCTGGGGCACGTCGTGCGCCACGAGGCCGCGCTGCAGGGCCCCCGGCAGACCGTTGGCGAGCCCCGCGGTCATCAGCGAGAAGAAGATGCCGTTGGACAGCACGGTGCCGGTGTTGAAGCTCATGGAGCGGACCCCGGCTGCCGCGCCGCGCTGGCGCGCCGGGACGCTGTTCATGACGGCAGCCACTGTCGGCGAGTTGAACAGGCCGAAGGCCACCCCCATGGCGAACACGAGGAGCGCAAAGGCCGGGTAGGCGAAGAGGACCGGGAGCTGGCTCAAGGTCAGGAACACGCTGGCCGCGAGGAGCATGCCGCCGGTGGCGAACGGCCGGGCCCCGTGGCGGTCGGAAAGGAAGCCCGAGACCGGTCCTGCCACGAGGAAGCCGAGAGTCAGGGGCAGCATGCAGATGCCGGCCCACAGCGGCGTGTCGGCGTAGGCATAGCCGTGCAGGGGCAGCCAGATCCCCTGCAGCCAGATCACCAGCACGAAGGAGAGGCCGCCCTGGTTGATCGCCGAGAGCAGCGTCGCCGCGTTCCCCGCCGCGAACGCGCGGATGCGGAAGAGGCGCAAGTCCACCATGGGCTGGTCCACGCGCGTCTCGATCCACAGGAAGAGCGCCAGCAGGGCCACGCCGCCAGCCAGCAACGTGACGACGAACGGGCTGGTCCAGCCCATCGAGGCGTGGCCGTAGGGCTCGATGCCGTAGGTCACGCCGATCAAGAGCGCGGTCAGGCCCGCCGCGAAGGTGAGGTTGCCCAACCAGTCGATGCGGGCATGCGTGAGCGTGCCCAGCTCTTCGAGGCGCAGGTAGGCCCAGATGGTGCCGGCGACCCCGATGGGCACGCTCACGAAGAACACCAGGCGCCAGTTGATGACGGCGAGCAATCCGCCCGCGAGGAGACCGATGAACTGGCCCGCAATCACCGCCATGCCGTTGATGCCCAGGGCCAGGCCGCGCTGGGTGGAGGGGAAGGCGTCGGTGATGATGGCCGCGGAGTTGGCGAACAGGCAGGCCCCGCCGACCCCTTGCAGGAGCCGCGTGGCGATGATCCACTGCGCGCCGGCCACACCGCTGAAGGGGGTCGCGGCGATGAGGAGCGAGCCGATGGTGAACACGGCGAAGCCCGCGTTGTACATGCGGACCCGGCCGTGCAGGTCACCCAGGCGCCCGAAGGCGAGCACCAGCACGGCCGTGACGAGCCCATACCCCGTGAGCATCCAGAGCAGGTAGCTCGAGCTGCCCGGGTCGAGCGGATTGAGGTGGATGCCCCTGAAGATGGCCGGCAGTGAGATCACCACGATCGAGCCGTCGATGGACGACATCAGCGCCCCGAGCGTGGTGTTGGAGAGGGCGACCCACTTGTAGCGAGGATCGCGGGCGACAGCGGCCGGCATGGCCGCTCAGGCCGCGTCTGACGGCGACACGCCCGTGCGTCGGGCGACGAGGAGCAGCACGATCTCGGCCGCCTCCGCGTAGCTCACTCGTCCGGTATCGATAGACAGGTCGTAGTGGTGCGGATCGCGCCATTCGTGGCCGTGCACCTCGCGTACGTAGGCGCGGCGCTTGGCGTCGTCGGAAACGAGCCGCTGGCGAGCGGTCGCTTCGTCCACGCCCCAGAGCAGGGCGAGCCGGCGCGCGCGGACCTCGACCGGGGCGCACAGGAACACCCGGATCACACCGGGCAGGTCGGCCAGCACGAAGCCTGCGCCGCGCCCCACGATGACCGCGTTGCCCGAGCGGGCTGCTTCACGGATCACCTGGGCCGTGAGGGCCACGATGGCGTCGTGCGGGTCGGGCGGGACCTCGGTGACGAGGGACGCGTCGGCGCCCATCGGGCCTTGCGCCAGGGCGAGCCCGCGCAGCAGGCGTTCGAGGATGGAGCGCGGCTGCTCCTCGCGCTCCTCCACATCCTCCCGCGGCAGCTCGAGCCGGCAGGCCACCTCGTCGATGAGGTAGCCGTCCACGAGGTCTGCTGCGAGGCGGTTGGCCAGCAGTCGGCCCACTTCGGCACCACCCGCGCCCGTCTCACGGGCGATTGTCACGACTGGCATCCTCGGAGCCTCCTGGCTGCAACGCTACAGCGGGGAGCCGGCAGTCGCACCATCCGCGCATGGTGCGACCCGCTGAGTGTCGCTCACACGGTTGGCAGCCACAGGCGGCCCCACACCGTTGCGAGGACCGTCCAGACGAGTGACGCCAGGCCGATGCCTACCACTACGATCCCCGTCCAGGTGCCGGCGCCAAGCAGCGACTGGGCGCCACAGGTGGCGACCAGACCTGCTCCTTGCGGACAGGCGAACTGCTGAAGCAGCACCGACACGAGGAGGATCGCGCCGCCAATAGCAAGGACGCCGACGGAGAATCGCAGACGTTGGCGCGTGCGCGGCAGGCGCGGCAGGGCGAGCGCGACCAAGGCGAAGCCCGTGGTCGCGAGGAGCGCGAGCCAGACGGCGGCCGTGGCATGGTCGACGGTGTACGGGACCTCCGCCGCGACCGTGCGGAGCGGCGCCGAGTTGGCCCGCATCGTCCACGCCGCCACCCCGACCCATCCCGCGAGTATGCCGGACAGGGAGGGCTCCGCGGTGGCCGCGAGGGCCCCGCCGAGGAAGGCTGGGCCGAGTAAGGCAGCGTAGGCGACGACCTCGGCCGGGAAGCCGGCCGATCCTGACCAGGTGGCAGCCCCGAGCAGGCACCCGCCGGCCACGAACAGGAAGGCCAGCGCGAGACGCCCGAGCCGGACCAGCGGTCGACTCGGGCCCCGGGTCGACGCCGCGACGATGGCTCGCCGGCTGCGACGGTCAACCCCGCGGGAGCCCCCGGCGCCCGGCCCCGGTGCGCGCCTCAGTCGCGGCGAGGCGTCGGGGCGCTCCGCTCGTGTCAGAGCAGATCGCCCAGGAGCGGCGTCTCCGCCTTGTACACCTGGCGCAGGTAGGCTAAGCCGGACGCTTGGTCCTCGTCGCTGAACGCCTCGACGCCATCGGTGGGGACCACGATGCGGTAGCCCCGGAAGAAGGCATCGGCGGCGGTGTGTCGCACGCACATGTTGCTGTGCTGGCCGGTGAGCACCAGGGTGTCCACCCCGTACTGGCGCAGCAAGGGCTCGAGCCCCGTCTCGTAGAAGCACGAGTACGCCCGCTTGGGCAGGAGGAGGTCACCGGGCACCGCGGCCAGCTGCGGGATGATCTCCGCGCCGGCGGTGCCGGCCATGGCGTGCTCGCCCCACACCGCGAGCTCGAAGTCCCGCGGCAGATGCGCATCGTTGGCGTAGACCACGAGCCACTCGTCCCGCTGCGCCCGGGCCCGCTCGAGGGCGACGTGCAGGGGCGCGATCAAGCGCTCCGAACGCGGGTTGGCGATCACTCCCGACACGAAGTCGTTGAGCATGTCGATGACGAGCAGGGCGCGCATAAGGCCTCCCAAAGTGAGCTGGCTCGACGGCCGGAGACGCGCGACCGGCTCAGGTGCCCCCTGCCAGCCATGGGGGCTGGCGAACCTTCGCAGTATCCCACGCACGCCGCCCCGTGAGCGGGAGCCGGGCTAAGCCGACACGAGGCGCCCAGGGTGCGTGTCTTTCAGGTACCAGGATCGTCGAGGCCGGACGGACCTACCGCGCCACGTGCTCCCGCTCGATCTGCAGGAGTGCGTCGTGAAGCAGCTGGTATGCCTCGGCGGTGTCGGGGCGCTGGTCGGGCATGTGGCCGAGCTCGCGGGCGCCCTCGGCCAATCGTTCGAGAACGGCGGGGATGGCGTGCTCAGGCACTGACCCGACGGTGGCGCCGCGGTAGTTGGTGAGGATCGCCTGGATGGCCTTCGGGAGGCGCTTCGCGTCCACGCTGCCGTCGGCAAGCCGGAAGGGCAGGTGCCAGCTCGATGGATGCGACGGATCGCCCACGTAGGCGAAGCAGCGCGCCGGGAGCCGGTACTTGGGGTGCAGGAGTGCCTCGTCCCCCTCACCAAGGGGTCGAGCCTCGGTGCGATGGCGGGGCAAGAGGCTGCCCGGGGCCGGCGGCGGGTCGACCGGCCGGTAGATGCCGTGCATGCTCAGCCACCACAGCTCGTCAGGCGGCTGCGGCGCATCGAGGTGGACGAAGGCCCGATCGCGACGGCCGCCTTCGGCTAAGTCGGCTGCGTATAACAGGTGTCCGTCGCTGACTGCCACTGCGCGCACGCCCTGCGCCACCGCGTAGCGGGTGGCCTGCTCGAGTGCGGCCTCCACGGCTGCCGCATGCCAGGCTAAGGCACCCGGGCGCTTGGTCTCTACCACGAGGTACTTGATCCCCAAGCGCGTGAGGAGCAGATCCGCGTAGCCCACCTGGTGGTTGAGATCGGCCACCCCCCAGTCGAGGGCATGGGTGAAGAGATCCGTCACGATGAGCTCGGCCACCCGCTCGGCGCCACCGCCCGGTCGCTCCGTCTCGGCGAGGCGGCTGCGGCGCAGCTCAAGGTAGCTCGGCCAGGTTGTGCTGAGCCTGCCTCGCAAGTGATCGCGCAGGACCAGGTGGTCGGTCATCCGCGCTCCGATGGCGAGTCGCCTGGGTGAGCGTACAACGGCCGGGGCCGTGCGAGCTGCCCTCTCGAGCGTGGGCCCGCATCTCCACGATCGTGGAATCGTGTTGCATTCCGGGCGCGTCGGAGTGAGTGATGTGGGGGACACATCGTGCTCAGAGGTGCCCCATGACCAATCCGCGACTCCTCCCGGTTGGGACCAGCGACGCCTCACCCTGGGACCAGGCGCTCTACGCCTTCCTGGTCGAGAAGGGCAACCGTTCGGGCTCCCGGCGCACGGTCGAGGGCTACGGACGGATGCTGTGGCCGTTCTTCGCCGACCTGGCCAAGACGCCTGATCGGGTGGCGCCAGCGGACGTCCTCGGCTGGGCGCATGGCATCGGCAAGTCAGGGCGGACCCCATCGGCCACCACGGTCGGGGCCCTGATCGCCTGCTTGTCCAGCTACTTCCGCTTCTTGATTCGCATGGGCCTGCTGACCGGCAACCCGTGCGATGCCCTGCTGCGCCCTCGGACGTCCCCGGCCCCCGCCCACGGTGACGGACGTCGATGCGCGAGGACGTTGTCGCCCCACGCGATTGAGGACCCATCGGGCGTCGTCGTTGAAGTTGAGCCACAGCGCGCCTGAGAGGAACGCCGTACCGGCGTAGCTGCTGCCCACAAAGAAGACGTTCTGGGCCTGAGCCAACTCGTCGGTGTTGTTCGCGTGGCTCCCCGCGGGTGGCGGGTTGTCGCCGATGTACCCGATGAGCGACAACCAGTGCGCCGTAGGCGTGCCGCCGCAGCTCGCACAAACGCCGAGGTCACTGTAGTTCAGCCTCCGTGCCCACCCAGCCAGCCGTTGCGGGCTTGCGCAAAATGACCAACCTACGCCGGATGTGGCTATGTCGTTAAGCGAGCTAGGGCAGCACGAGCGTCGTTGGGATCACGAGCTACTCGCCAGGCCGGGTGTCGTGCGTCTGCCAATTCGGCGATGGCTGCAAGCCGCCGCCGCTCCGCCGGCTTGAGCTCAGCGTGCACGGCAGCTGGATCGTCGACCATGTCGAGCAGCCGAACGAGGTCCTCAAGGTCGCGCTCAGCTCTGCGGGACGTCCACGCGGCGCTCTTCAACACCAGGGCTCCTCCGAGCGAGGGGATCGATAGCGACCCCGAGCCGACACCTACGACCTCGACGCTAACGACGTGCCGAGTGGCGATGGCTCGAGTGGCACCCGGGATCTCTATCGTCGTTGCGGGCGGAATGGTCGTCAGATCAGCGCGTGGACCCAAGTTGTCCGGCGCAAGGAGGTCGACGCGATCGGCATCGCGCGTGAACCGGTACGGGTGTTCAGCCGACAGATCAAAGCCTGCCTGGACTAAGCGGGCGGCCGCGGCATGCGCACCGTCGGCGACAACGCGGACGTCGATGACAACATCGATGTCTCGGGTCGCCCGCCCGCGCGACTCGCCCCGCTCAAGTGCGAGTAGAGAGATCGCTTGGGCGCCGATCAGAACCCAAGGCCATGAGCCGAACAGCCGAGCGACTTCCAGCGTTGTCCGCCACACGTCCGCCTCCGCGTCGCTGGCGGGCACGACCGTGATTATCATCGACCCGAGAGCATCTCTCGAGCGACCTGCTGGCTTCGTGCATCCTCGTCCTCGGCAAGGTCCAACGCGACTGCCGCCCGAGGGGCCACCGGCCCATTTAGCCACCAGAAAGTCTCGTCGGGCACGACTCGGAGAACGACGTTGGGCGCCGGGCTCGGACGCAGCGCGTACCGCCGGGCAAGTTCATCGGCGCGCGACCTGTCGACGTACAGCTCGAGCCTGGCGTCGTTGGCGAGCAGGTCTAGCCCAGCAGCAGCAGCGGCTCGGGCGCCCGTCCGGATCGCACCTGACTCCTGTTCGAGCCGTGACAAGTCCGAGCTGTGCGCTCGGAAGAACCGGCGTTCCGCGCGCCTTCCGAGCTTGCTGCGGAGGAACCAGAGGTCGCGATCGGCGATGACCCGGCGGAGTTTCGAGCGTGTCACCGTGTCGAGCCATGGCACAGGCTGTCCCGACGCCATGAGGATGAGTGCCCAAGCGCGTCGCGGGCTGAATGGATGCCCCCCTGTGGCGCCGCCGTTCCGGGCCCGGGCATCCACGTCTTCCACTCGGACGAGGATGCGCTCGCCAGCCCTGGCCGAGCGCAAGCGACCGTCGGCGATCAGGGCGTACACGCGGCGCGTTGTTATCCCGAGCCGGCGTGCCGCCTCGGGCGCCGAAACGTAGTCAGGGATTTCCTCAACCATTCGCGAACAAGAATAGTAGAGGAAGGTGCGACGTCAAGGGGGTCCCCCGTTTCGAGTACTGCGCGTCACCTTGCTGCCGGCGCCTCGCCGCGGCTCGGCAGCACATGGCAGGGCGGGTCGACCTGATCTCAGCGTCTGTCGCGGACGATCAACAACTTCAGCTACTGCAGCTCACGAGCGGAGGAAGACCAAGCAAGAGCGAGGCGAGGAACACCACGGACCCGACCGCACACGAACACGGCCACCCATAGTGCTTGCCTTTCCGGCGGAGCCGAGTGACTGATGTGGGGATCACATCGTGCGCAGAGGTGCCCCATGACCAACCCACGACTCCTGCCTGCCGCTTCGAACGGCTCGGACCCCTGGGACCAGGTGCTACTGGCTTTCCTCGTTGAGAAGGGCAACCGCTCGGGCTCCCGCCGCACCGTGGAGGGCTACGGCCGGATGCTATGGCCGTTCTTCGCCGACCTCGCCAAGACACCCGACCAAGTGACGCCCGCTGACGTCCTCGGCTGGGCGCATGGCATCGGGAAGTCCGGACGGACCCCCTCGGCCACGACGGTCGGGGCCCGCATCGCGTGCCTCAGCTCCTTCTACCGCTTCCTTATCCGGATGGGTCTGCTAACCGGGAACCCATGCGATGCGCTCCAGCGTCCCAGAACCTCCCCTGCTCTTGCTCGCGGCTTGAGCGCCGATGACGTGCGCCGGCTCCTTGCCGTGGTGCCCGACACGGCCCGAGGGAGACGGGACCGAGCCATCCTGCTGACCTTCATCCTCACCGGACGACGGCGGGCCGAGGTCATCAGCTTGAAGGCTGGAGACCTGACCATCGACGAGGGGACCGCCTTCTACTCCTATCGGGGCAAGGGCGGCAAGACGGGGCGCCGGGAGCTCCCGCGTCCTGCCTACGAGGCGATCAGGCGCACTCTCGCGGACACAGGACAGGAGCTGACCTCGATGGCGCCTGACGAGTCGGTCTGGCGGATCTCAGGCGGAACGTTCTACGGACGGTTCCGGCGATACCTGGCCGCAGCTGGTCTCGTTCCGACCGGACTCCACGTCCTGCGGCACTCCGCGGCCAAGCTCCGCCGCGACGTCGGGGAGACCGTGGAAGCGGTCTCGGCGTTTCTCGACCATTCCAGTCTGGCAGTCACGACGACCTACCTCCGGCGGCTCGAAGGCGTCGAGGATCGCGCGTGGCGTAAGGTGGCGGCGGCGCTTGGCGTCTAGCAGCGGCCACCTGTTCCCGGAAGAGGATCCCGGTCGGCGGCGTGCGTGGCGCAGTCGAGGTGGGCAAGGCTTGCCGGTCCACTCGACGCCAGGCCACCACCGTGCCGGGGCACGGGATGGGACGATCACTCATCGTGGTCCCTGCACCGACAAGGCGAAAGACCCCGCCGAGCCCATCGCGCACCTACACTGAAGGCGTGAGTTCTGGTCCGCGGCTCTCCCGAGGCCCAGTCATCCTGCGGTCCGCGAATGAGCGCGAGCAGGCCATCCTGCACGTCGCGCGGCGGTATGTCCTCGCGTTCCCAGGGTCGCCCGAACGCGGCGAATTAGCAGACCACTGGTACCGGGTGCGGCGTGGCCCGTCGGCCGTGATCCGACGTGAGTTCCTGAAGGCCGCCGGCCGCGAGGAACTGCTTGACGAAACCACCGGGCATGAGGTCGAGCTACATCTGGGTCGCCACCGCGAAGGGTGGATCGGCGTGACTGTGTGGTTCCGTACCGCCGACCGGCTCAATCACTTCCTGAAGGCGACCCATCTCGAGAATGCGATGACGCCCGGCATGATGCAGGCCGCCGTCGAGGCGCTGCCAGCGCGCCACACGCGGGGCCACGGGCGCGCTCGCAACCGCGCCCACAGCGCCGCGACGGTGGCTCGGGTGCTCGCGGTGCACTACCTGAGCACGGACGGAGGCGGGAGCCGGTCGCTAGAAGAAGCGGCGCAGCTGTACCGGGAGGAGTTGCAGCGCACAGCCGAGGCCAATCGAAGGGCTGGCTATCCCCCCGCCGACGAGTGGCAGGCCCTCGGAGATGAGTGGCGCGCCGAGCGGAGTCGAGTGCTCGACGAGCTTCAGGAAGAGTTCGGGGCCCTGTAGCCGATAAGCGCGCCAATCGCCAGTAGTGGGCGCGCTATAGCTTGAGGGCATGCCAACAGGGCACCTCCAAGCACAATGCGATCCGCTCTGGCGAGGCCGCGACCTCGCCGCCGAACGAGTTCGGCGCGGGCTGTTGCAGCGGGACATCGCGGCTCGTCTCGGTGTGAGCAGGCGGAGGATCGGCGCCATCGAGACTGCGTGGCGCCCGTCGGCCGCCGCCGTCCAACGCTACCTCGGGGCGCTCGAGCGGTGAGGCACGACCGCACCTACGACGTGGCCGAGGTGCCCTTGGCCGTCGCCGAGCTGTCTAGCAACCAGTCCGTGGCCAGCCAGATCCACCGCCGCAGGGCCCTGAGGGCAGGCGCATGACCGCCACCGACAGCCCGCGCATCAAGGCGGCCATCTGGTACGCGCGACAGCAGTTCGGCGTGTTCCCGGTCTGGAGCCCGAACGAGGACGGCTCGTGCCGTTGCCCAGCCGGAAAGGCGTGCCGTCAGCCCGGGAAACACCCCATTCCGCCCAATGGGTTCAAGGCCGCCACACGCGACGCGGCGACGATCCGGACCTTCCTTGCGGCTCCCTCGGAGCCGAACATCGGGATCACGCCGCCACCGGGCACCTTCGGCTGGGATGTCGATGGCGACGTGCCGCAGACACTTGCGGAGCTCGCCGGGCGGCTCGGGCCACTGCCGCCGACATTGGCGACCATCACCGGCAACGGCACACACCTCTTCTTCCGCTGGCCCGCGGACCTGGAACGCCCCAAGGGCCACCCGTTCGGCATCGTCACGCGGTGGACCGACACGGGCTACTTCATCGGTGCCGGCTCCCGCCATGCGTCGGGCGCGCTCTACCGACTTGAACGCGGCGAGGATGGTCAGCCGTGCCCCATCGCCGAGCTGCCGCGGGCGTGGGCGCAGACCCTGCTCGACTACCGCGAGCCGCCAACCGCACCGGGGCAGCCGGACACGAGGATCGGCGCGGGCGGGCGCCACGACTTCCTCCGCGACTCGGCCCGCCTGCTCCGCGGCAAAGGCCTGACCGGGAACGCGCTCTTCGACGCCGTGCGGGCACTGAACGTCGAGCGCTGCTCGCCGCCGAAGAGCGACGACGAGGTCCGCCGGGCCATCGGGGAGGTACAGACCAAGTTCGGCGCTGACCCCGTCGGCGATTGGAAGGACCCAGCTCCGTTTCGGCTCTCCTGGGAGGCGCCGCTGTCGCTCGATCGGAGTGCCGAACTGCCGACGTTCCCGGTCGGCGGACTACCCGGCTGGCTGCGGTCGTTCGTATTGGCAGAGGCCGAGGCCACCCAGACGCCGCCGGACATGGCCTCGATGTTCGTGCTCGCGGCCCTCGCCACGGTCGTGGCCGGACACGTCGAGATAGAGCCCGTGGCCGGCTGGCGCGAAGGGCTGAACGTGTTCATCGCGGTGGCGATGGAGCCCGGCTCTCGCAAGAGCGCCGTGCATCGCGACGTCATCAGCCCGATCGTCGCCTACGAACGGGTCCTGGTCAAGCAGGCGGAGCCGGACATCGCGGAGCAGGCGACGATCCGCCGGATTGCCGAAGCCTCGCTCGCAAAGGTCGAGAAGGCCGCCGCCTCCGCCAAAGACCCGAATGAACGCCTCGCCTTCGAAGAACAAGCCCGGACCCTCTCATCGGCGCTGGACCGTCTCGACGTCGCCGCTCCCCCACGATTGTTCACGGCCGATGTCACGCCCGAGAAGCTCGCCTCGCTGCTCCACGAGAACGGCGGTCGAATGGCTGTGCTGTCGGCGGAGGGCGGGATCTTCGACATCATGGCCGGTCGCTACTCGTCCGGCATCCCGAACCTCGACGTCTACCTGTGCGGCCATGCCGGCGACCCTATCCGGGTCGATCGACGGGGACGTCCGCCCGAGTTCGTCGACCGGCCCGCACTCACGATCGGCCTGGCCGTGCAACCCCACGTGCTCACCAAGGCCGCGCGGGTGAGCGACTTCGCCGGGCGCGGGCTACTCGACCGCTTTTGGTTCTCGATCCCACCTAGCACAGTGGGTTACCGCCGAACGGACACCCCGCCCGTGCCCGAGGCTGTCCGCCAGCGGTACGACACGTCGCTGCGCGCCCTCGCCGCATCGTTCGATCGGTTGGCTGAGCCGGTGACACTTCATCTTGGGCGCGAAGCCTCGACGCTCTTCGCGGCCTGGAGGGCGGAGATCGAGCCCCGTCGACGCCCCGACGCGGATCTCGGCCACATCGCGGGCTGGTCCTCGAAGCTCGACGGCGCCGTCGTGCGGATCGCCGGCCTGTTGCACCTGGCCGAGACGTTCACCTCGGGCTGGGACACGCCCATCAATGTCGCGACGATGGCCGCAGCGCTCGATGTCGGGCGCTACCTCATCGATCACGCGATCGCCGCCTTCGACATGATGGGCGCCGACCCACGCCTGGAAGCGGCGCGTCGAATCGGGCGCTGGATCGTGGCCACCCACCAGGCGGCGTTCACGCAGCGCGAGGCGTTCCGTGCCCTCCGGGGGCAGGCGATGTTCCCGACCGCCGACCGACTCACTGCAGGCCTCGCCGCCCTCGACGAGCACGGTTGGGTTCGCCAGCTCGCACCCGAGCGAGGCCTTGGCCGACCCCCGAATCGATACGAGACGAATCCGGCGATCTTGCGCGAAGGGTGGACAAAACGGCCAGAACTCTCCAGAAGCCCAGGGCACGACGACGTTCTGTCCATTTTGGCCATGGATTCCGCAGCAGGCGAGTCGTCGGTTCCTGAGCCCGACGGCGCCCCCCGACATTCCGGGTTGTCGGCGGCGAAGAACGCGGCTGCACCCGAACCAGCCGACCTGGGCGACTGGTACGCCGCTCCAGTCTGGGAGCCCGGCGAGGCAGGGGCGGACGAGTGGGGGACCATCGGATGACCCCCGGACGGCTGCTCGGATCGCTCCGTCGGCGCGGCATCCTGCTCGTGCCCGCAGGCGACGGACAGCTGCGCTACCACCCGCGAGAAGCGCTCTCCGAGGCGGAGCGCGCGGTTCTTGCCCGCCACCGCGAGGCGATTCTGGCGCTGTTCGACGCCGATCCGATCGGCTGGCGAGCGGCCGTCATGGCGGCCCAAGTGTTGGGCAGCAGTCCCATCCCGCTCCTCCTCGCCCGGCCGGGGATTCGGTTCCCGCCCGGTTCTTGCTGTTCTTGTGGCGATCCGCTGGGTCCCGACGAGCGGTATCGCTGCGCCCCGTGCGCGTCGGCGGCAGTGATGGTGCTGGGGGGCACTCATGGCTGACGTCGACACCACTTCGAACCGCTCCGGCGCCGCGGCAGCCGCTGCATCCGTCCTTGGCGCGCCCAGGACCCGGGATGTCGATCGCCAGCCCGAGCGCACTTGCCCGAGCCCTCCAGCCGCCACCGCCAACGTCGTGGTCCTCGCCCTGGTGGTCGCCCTGCGTGATGTTGAACGTCGGCGCGCGGCGAGCAACATGTCGGGCGACGGAGTCACCACAAGGACCACGGCATGAGACGCACGCTACCGGGCTCACTCGATCAGGTGGGCGGGCTGCGCGCTGCCCGCTGGTTCCGCGAGTCGACCAGCGGCCAGTTCGACAACTTCGGCCCGGACGCCCAGCGCGAGCTGCAGGATCGGATCATCGAGCGCTACGGGCTCATCGACACCGACCTCGCCTGGTCGGCCGCGGCGTCGGGCTGGACGAGCGCCTGGCGCACTCCGGCCTGGGAAGCGATGCTCACCGCGGCCCAGGAGGGGAAGTTCGACATCCTCGTGGTGGGCTACGTCAGCCGCTTCCTGCGTAACCTGAAGCAGACGCTCATCGCGGTGGAGGACCACCTCCATCCGGCCGGGGTGGCGGTCGTCTTTGCGGATGAGCGGTTGCTTTCCTCCGACCCCGATGACTGGGACCAGTTCGTGCGGGAGGCGCATGAGGCCGAGGCGTACAGTCGCAAGCTCAGCAAGCGGGTGGCGGAGGGCTACGCCGCCAAGCGCCGCCGCCTCGGGGTGCCTGGCGGAAACCGGGCTCCCTACGGCCTCGTCCGCGAGGGACATCCCTCGACCCTTTACGTTGATGAGGACACCGCCCCCACCGTGCGTCACGCCTACGAGCTGGCGGCCACGGGGATGACCGACTGGGAGGTGGCGCGCCAGACCGGGCTTGCCAAGAGCCACGTCGCGGAGATCCTGGTCAACCCGATCTATGCTGGGCGCCTGCGCACCGGCGAAGCTGCTGGGGTGGCGCCGATCGTCGAGCCCGCCCTCTACTCCAAGGTGCAGGACCTGCGGGCCCGCCGCCGCACCCGCACCCCCGGCAGGATCGTGAAGCGGAACTACCCGCTGCGGCTGCGCTGCGCGGGCTGCGGACGATTCCTCTACGGCGACACCGGGCGCTACCGCCATCCCGCCCCCACCTGTGCGGCGTTCATCGCCGCCACGCCCATGCTGCGGCGCCGGTACCGAAACAGCCATGACAAGCGGGTGCAGGGCCACTCGTACCCGCAAGGCTGGTACGAGGACGCCATCGCGCGACTCCTGGGCGAGGTGGGGCGGGTCGATGACGCGACCATCACGGAGGCCGTGGCGCTGTACGGGGAGGAGGAGCCCAGGGTCGACGAGCGCACCCTGGGGCGCATCGAGCACGAGCGCGAGGAGGCCGCTCGCCACTTGGCCAAGACCCGCGATGTACCAGCGTGGCAGGCGGCCATGGCCCGCCTCGACGCTGAAGAGCAGCGGGCCCGCGAGCCGCTGGACGGGCCCCGGCTCAGCGCGCCCGAGATCGTAGACTACCTGCGCTCGCTGCCCACGCTCTGGGCAGACACGGGGCCGGACGGTCAGCAGGCGCTCGCCAGCGCCTTGTTCGCGCGCACCGACGTGCTAGGATACGAACAGATGTTCTATGAGCTAACGCCCGACGCGATCGCCTTGGGCCTGGACGCTGCCCTGCCGCCCACCTTCGAGCTGCGGTGCTCGATCGGTGAGTTTGGTCGGGGCGAGAGGATTTGAACCTCCGACCTCATCGTCCCGAACGATGCGCGCTACCAAGCTGCGCCACGCCCCGACCGAGTTGCCGGCGGCGCTTGGGCCGCACGAGCCCGACGAGTATAGCGGAGCGCGCGCCGGCGACACTCATGTCATGCGGTGCGACGCGACGCCAAGACCTAGTTGGGTCCGACGGGCCCAGCTGGGTGAGGCTTCTCGAGGCGGGGCCCACGACTCCATCCAGCGTGCGGCTACACTCTCGCCCGGATGGGACACGACACGGAGGGCGGGATGGGGGCTACTGATCAGGGTACGACGGCGGGCGACGACCGGCGCGAGCGCTGGGCGCTCGTTCTGGGAGCGAGCAGCGGGTTCGGAGCCGCGACGACCATCGCCCTCGCCCGGGACGGCTGCTCTATCGTCGGTGTGCATCTCGACATGCGCGGCAGCGTAGCCGCGGCGGAAAAGGTGCGGAGCACGATCGAGGCAGCCGGCGTCCCCGCGATCTTCCACAACGTCAACGCGGCCGACGAGGAGAAACGGCACGCCGTGGTCGAGGACATCGCGCGGCGGTTCGCGGAGCGCCGGGAGGCCGGCGCTGAGCCGTACGTCGCGGTCTTCCTTCATTCCCTCGCATTCGGCACGACGCTGTCGTACATCTCGTCCGACCCCGCGCGCCGGGAGGTCTCGCAGCGACAGCTCGAGATGACGGCGGACGTGATGGCGCACTCCATCGTCTACTGGACGCGGGATCTGTTCCACGCGGGCCTGTTCGCGACCGGCAGCCGGATCTTCGCGATGACGAGCGAGGGCGCCGTCAAGGTCGTCCCCACGTACGGTCCGGTCAGCGCCGCGAAGGCGGCCCTCGAGTCTCACGTGCGCCAGCTAGCTCTGGAGCTCATCCCGCACGGCATCACGGTCAACGCGATCCGGGCCGGTGTCGCCGACACCCGGGCGTCGCGCGCCATCCCAGGGCACGAGGAGTTGTTCCAGTACTCCCAGGAGCGCAACCCGGCGGGCAGGCTGACGCGGCCGGAGGACGTCGCGGAAGCCATCGTAGCCCTCTCGTCTCCGCGCCTCTACTGGATGACGGGCAACACGATCGGGGTCGACGGTGGCGAGTCCATGGGCACCAAGCAGGCGGGGGGTTGATGGCGGCCACGCCGAACCACGTCGCGCAGCCGGCACGCCCGCCCGTCACAGCCACTTTCCGGCTCGTCAACGCCTTCGTTCGCGCCCTGATGGCGGTCGCTCGGGTGCAGCTCGTGGTCGACGGGCTCGACATGCTTCCGGACCGCCCAAGTGTCATCCTGGCGAGCAACCACCTGTCCTACGCCGACCCGGTTCTGCTGGCGATCGTTGTGCACCGGGCGATCGGCCGGCGAGTGCGGCACATGGCCAAGGCCGAGGCCGTGGCCATTCCTGTCTTCGGGACGTTGCTGCGCGACTACGGCGGCTTCGCGGTGCGGCGCGGACGACCGGACCGCGAAGCGTACCGAATGGCCAACGAAGTGCTGGCGGGCGGCGACTGGCTCGGCCTCGCCCCCGAAGGTACGCGGAGTCGCACCGGCATACTCGGCGAGCCCAAGCCCGGGGTCGCGCTACTGGCTCTCCGCAGTGCGGCGGAGGTGGTGCCGGTCGCAGTATGGGGCACGGACGACCTGTGGCCGGTCGGGAGTCTGCTGCCGCGCCCGAGCAAGACGGTACACATCCGGTTCGGCGCGCCGTACCGGGTAGCGCCCGAGACGTCAGGGCCGGCGAGTGGACGGCACGCCGCGCTGGACGCCGCGACCGATGACCTCATGCGCCGGATCGCGGCGCTGCTGCCCCAGAGCTACCGGGGCAGGTTCGGATAGCGCCCCTCCGCGAGTGCCCGCGGCTACCTGCGCATCGTCCATTAGCTCGCCCCCGGCGGCCCAGAGCTCAGAACTGTTCGAGGTAGCGATCTAGCTCCCAGCTGGTCACCTGGCCGCGATACTCGTCCCACTCGGCCCGCTTGGCCTCGATGAAGTGGCTGAGCACGTGATCGCCCAGCGCCTCGCAGATGACCGGATCGGCCTCCAGCTCGTCGATCGCATCGCCAAGTGTCCCGGGAAGCTGCCGGATCCCGTGCTCCGCGATCCGCGCGGCGTCCATCTCGTAGAGGCTTTCCTCCACAGGCTCGGCAAGCTCCATCCCCTTCTCCACGCCGTCGAGGCCTGCAGCGAGCATAGCCGAGAAGGCGAGGTACGGGTTGGCCGAGGGGTCGGGGCAGCGCAACTCCACGCGTGTCGCCTCGATGCTCCGACCGGGAGACACCATGGGGACACGGATAAGCGCCGACCGGTTGACGCGGCCCCACGTTAGGTACGTCGGGGCCTCATACCCGGGCACCAGCCGCTTGTACGAGTTCACCAGCGGGGCGAGCACGGCGATCATGCCGCGGGCGTGCGCCAGGATCCCGGCCATGTACGCGCGGGCCAGGTCGGACAGGCCGTACTTGTTCGACGGGTCGGCGAACGCGTTCCGCTGAGCCCCGAGGTCGTAGAGGCTCTGATGTGTGTGCATCCCGGATCCGTTGATCCCGAATAGCGGCTTCGGCATAAATGTCGCGTACAGCCCGTGCATCTGCGCGACTGCCTTGAGCGTAAAGCGGAACGTGATCGCGTTGTCCGCCGTCTTGAGGGCGTCGGAGTACTCGAAGTCGATCTCGTGCTGGCCTGGGGCGACCTCGTGGTGCGCCGCCTCGACGCGAATCCCAAACGCCTCGAGCGCGTTGACCATGTCCTGGCGCACGTCCTGCGCCAGATCCGTGCTGAAGTCGAAGTAACCGGCTTGATCGTGCGGAAGCGGCCGGATCCCGCCTTCCTCATCACGGCGGAACAGAAAGAACTCGAGCTCCGGGCCAGTGTTGAACCTATAGCCCAGTTTCGCCGCCCGAGCCAGCTGGCGCTTGAGCACGTACCTTGGGTCGCCTACGAACGGCTCGCCCTTGGGCGTGTAGACGTCGCAGATCAGTCGGGCCGTCCCGCGGCCACCGAGCGGGCCCGGGTTGGCGTGCCCCGCCTGCCACGGGATCTCCGCGAACGTGGTGAGGTCCGGCTTCAAATACTGGTCGCTCTCGGCGATCCGTGTGAAGCCCTCGATGGAGCTGCCATCGAACCACGTACCGTGTTGCAGCGACGCGTCAAGCTGGTGAAGCGGAATCGCGACGCTCTTCACCGAGCCCATGATGTCCGTGAACTGGAGCTGCACGAACCGAATGCCGTGCTCTTCCGCCGCGGCGATGACCGCCTTGGGATCCCCGCTCCGAACCTCGATCGTCATCGCGTCCCTGCTCCTCATTTGCCGATGGGTACGCCACGGCGCCCACACTTAGGCACCCCGCACAACAGCGGTCAGTCTATCCGACGACCGCCGGTAGAGCCGCCGGACGTCAGGTGATCCAGGAACCGTCCTGTTGGTCATTCTGCACAATCCTGACGGCCATCGCCAGTGCGAGCCGGAGGTCGGGATCGTCGAGCCGCCAGCCGGTGTGCTCCTCGATCCGGCTCACGCGATACAGCAGGGTGTTCCGGTGGATGCCCAGCGCCTCCGCAGCCGCTGCGGCACTTGAGTGCTCCAGAACCGCCCGGAGCGTGGCAATCCGCTGCGACCGTCCGACGGCCGCCCCTCCCAGGATGGGCGCGAGCAGTGCGTGAGCAAGTCGCAGTCCATTCGGGAGGTTGTGCAGTTCGCCTAGGATCCGGTACACGGGGAGACGTTCGGCGAGCACGACTCGCGGCGAAACGGGCGTAGAGGACTCGGTGGCCCTCATCGCGGGCGTGGGAGCGGAGACCGCCTCGATCGCTTCCAAGGTTGCTCGCGCCTCTGCCTCGGCCGCCGACCGGTCCTCCGCGCGGGCGAACGGACGCGATGCGGCAACGTCGCGCCCGATGGTCGCCGCGATTCGCGACGAGACCTCGACGCCGCGCGAGTCGTCCGCGGTCAGTGCCGCGACAACGCGGTAGTCGACGCTCGTAGCGTCTCCCCGCAGCAGGAGGCGCCGGGGCGACCCCAATCTGAGCAACCGCTCGCGGTTGCGCCGGCGCTCCTCAGCCAAGCTTTCCTCTCCGGGCACAATCTGGCGCCCCACAATGACGACCCACGGCGGGCCCTCTGCTGGGAGCGCCTCCGCGACACCAGTTCCCGTCGGGCGGCGCGCCGCCGCCTGACGACCCATCTCGAGGGCAAGCACCGGAGCCACACGCTCCGCGACCGCCCGGTCCAGATCGCTAACTGGTCGCATACCGAGGAGTGCGAGGCTGCCGGCACCCGACAGGGCGACCCGCAAAACGGCTTGGCGGGGCTGCGTTAGGTAGCGTGACGCCGCAGACGCGGCGCCCGGAACCGTCGCCGGTGCATGGATCGTCACGGCTATCCCGCGCTCGTCCTCGATCGCGATCGCGCGGCCCAGCGCACCGCCGACCGCCCCAGCCAGAGCCTCGAGCCCCCGGCCGTCCAGCGCGAGGCGTTCCACCGCAGCCTCGACCTGCGCCGCCTGCCGGTCAAGCTCCGCCCGTCGGTTGACGAGATACCCCACGAGAGAGCGCTCGAGCGCGCCGGGGTCGGCGCCGCCGAGCCGGAGCATAGGGGTGGATCGCGCACGGGCGGCCTCAACGAGCCGCGACCCGACTGGCCCCGTGGGGTCGTCCCCGACGAGCAGGAGAGCAGAGACCCCGGCGCGGGTGAGCTCCGCGACCACGGCCGACGGGTCCGCCGGTCCTGCCGCCAGGGCCAACAGGACCGTCTCCGGTACGATCGCGAAGTCACCGGGCTCAAGGCCCTCGAGCGCCGGCACGCGGGCTCGGAGCACCCTGATCCATGCGATCTCGGGATCGGGCCACCCCGCGCTTTCCGGGGCGTGCGGTGCAAGGTCCGGAGAGAGCCACGTCGCCGTGGGAAGCACGTCTCGCCAGACCTGCGTCAGCGTCGGCATAGCAGGATCGTCTCAGGTCCAGTGGGCTTCAGGGCGACCTGCTGGTCGACGTGACGGGCGGCCAACTGCGAGGCGCACTCGATCAGCAGGTCGCGGTCGCCTGCAGGTCGCGCGTCACCCCTCGCAGCTCGCGAGGCACATCCACGTACCGGTCGGCGAGCATCGCAACCTGCGCGCGATCCGGCAGGATGCGGACCCAAACGCGCCGCCGCGGGAAGTAGAACGTCAGGACCAAGCCACCAACCATCAGCAGGAACGCGATCCACACAAGCATCTCTCCAGGGTCGCGTCGAATCACGAGGCCACTGAATGCCGAGACGTTGTCCCAGCGTACCGAATACCCGCCCGTGACGGACGGGTCGGTGGTCTGGCCGACCGCAAGCGATTGCAGGAACACGGCCTGGGTGTTCCCGCCAGCCGGGTCGGCCGTCAGGCCCTGCAGCGTCAGGCGCGGCGCCCCTGTTGGGCTCGAGTCGAGAACAACGAGCAGGCCGAGGTTGGACCCGGGAATCGTCAAGAACCCCTGCGGCAGCCCGACCAGCGTGCCGGCGAGCAATACGGGCCCGGTCCACACAAGCCGCCCCGACCCGTCGTGGATCTCGATGTTCGCCGCCGGGCCGAAGGTGTTCTGGTGGATCACGAACCCGTCCACCGTCAGAGGATCGTTGACGTGGATCGTCTTCTGGGCAATCGGCCGGCCGTCTTGGTAGACGATCACGTTCGTCCAGAAGTCGATAAACGAGCCGTTTGGGCGAGTGGGCGCCTCGAACTGCACGTTCTTCACGATTAGGTTGCCGGGTGTGCCGACGGGCTGTACCGGGGCGGTCTGGCCGTTACCGAGGATCAGCACCGTCTGGAAACCGAACGCGCCGGTGATGGCGGCCGCGAGGAGGAACAACACCAAACCCGCGTGCGTGAGCAAGGTCGCGAGGCGGAAATACTGGTTGCGGTCGCCGTAGACCATGCCCTCGGCGCGACGGACCGTGAAGTGGTGACGCTTCAGGACGGCGTCTACTCTGTCGGCCTGCAGCGGCCCCTCGAACGCCGCTCGGTTCGCGAGGTGCATGTCGAAGAAGCCGTCCGGCTGCAGCACGCGCACCTCGCGCACGCTGCGCCAGAGCCTCGGCGTCCGGTCAGCCGTGCAAACGACGATGCTCACCACCAGCAGCGTCAGGAGCGTGGTGAACCACCACACGCTGAACACGTGCAGCAGTCCGAGCCGGTCGAAGACGTCGACCAGCGTCGGGCCGATGACGACACCCATTGCCGACAGCCCGGCGTACTGGGAGTGGATGGTCGCGATCTGCTGGGCATATTGGGAGGGGTCCTGGACCGCGGATGCTGGCATCTGTGGAAGCAACGTGCCGAACACCGCGGCTACCGCGATCGCGATGATTTGGATGACCGCAAAGCGGACGCTGGTGAGCAGTCGCCAGACCCCGAAGCCGACGCTCTCGAACGGGTCGGAGAAGCGAGCGGACCCCTGCCGCACCAAGGACGCCGTCGCCATGCGTCAGACGGTCGCCCGCACGACGTCGAGGGCGCCGGAGACGTCCCCAAGGAGGTCGGCGGCGTCCTCCAATCCGACGGACATTCGAACGAGTCCGGGAGCAATCCCGGCCTGCTCCAGCTCCGTCTCGTCCAGCTGCCGGTGGGTGGTGGACGGTGGGTGAACGGCGATTGTATGCACGCTGCCGAGAGACGCGGTGCGCTCTCCTATGTCAAGAGCGTCGAGGAACGTGGTGCCCGCCACCCGGCTGCCTAGATCGAACGCCAGCATCCCGCCACCGGTCCGCAGCTGCCGACGCGCGACCTCGGCCTGCGGGTGCGTCGGCAGCCCCGGGTAATAAACCCTCCCGACGACGTCGTTCTCTCGCTCCAGAAACTCGGCCAGCGCAAGCGCGGTGGACGAGTGCCGATCCATGCGAACAGCTAGCGTCGTGAGGCCGCGCAGCACCAGGAACGCACTAAAGGGCGCCACGACACCGCCGGTGTTCACCTGGAGGGCGCGGACCGTGGCCATCCGGTCCGGAGCTCCGCAAACGATGCCGGCCATGACGTCCGAGTGGCCCGCGATCCACTTGGTCGCGGATTCGACGACCAGGTCCGCGCCGAGCTCAGCTGGGCGGCAAAGGTATGGCGAGGCGAAGGTGTTGTCGACCACCAGTGCGGTGCTGTGACGGTGCGCGACGGCCGCCAGCTGCGCAAGGTCTGCGACCACAATCGTGGGGTTCGAGATGGTCTCCACGTACAGCACCCTGGTCGCCTGGGTAAACGCGGCCTCGACGGCTGCGGGATCCGTGACGTCAACGTACCGGGTCGGCACGCCAAAGCGGCGTAGCTCGCGTTCCAGCAGCGAACGGGTGCTGCCGTACAGGGCGCTCGAAGCGACGATCTCGTCTCCGGATGAGACCTGCGACGCGAGCGCGGCAAAGATCGCACCCATACCTGTTCCGAAGGCGAAACCCTCCGCAGCGCCCTCGATCTCTGCCACAGCATCCGCGAGCGCCCCCGAGGTCGGGTTCGCGATGCGAGAGTAGGCGTAACCCTGGCGGCGGTCGGTCAGGACGTCCGCGAGCTCGCTCGAGTCGGCCGTCCGGAAGGTCGCGGTCTGGTAGATTGGGACGGCCGTCGGCACCTGCTCGAGGCGGGGCGACCGGCCGGCGGCCCGGATTGCACGGGTGGAAAAGCCGCGGCCGGCGTCGTGCTGCATCGCACGGCATCCTACACCGGCCCCCGGATCCCGCCATCGACAGGCGACCTCGGCTGCGCGCCGGCGCGTGCGTCCGGCCTTCCTCCCTGGCCCGGGACGCCAGGCCTGCCAGCCGACGCCGCTGTGCGGGCCGCTCGGGACCTGCTAGCGTCGGGTCGTGGAACCGATCCGGTCACGCACGCTGACCCAGCGCATGGCTGATGAGCCCGACCCCGTCGACGAGCGGATCATCCAACTCCTCCAGCACGACGGGCGTCGCCCCTTCACACAGATCGCGACGGAGATCGGCTCAGCGAGGCGACCGTCCATGCCCGCACCAACCGCCTCATCAGACGCGGAATCCTGCAGATCGTGGGCGTGACCGATCCGCTCAAGCTCGGCTTTCACCAGATGGCGATGAGCGGCGTCCGCTGTGACGGTGCCCAACTGGTGCGGGCGGCCGAAGAAATCGCAGCACTGCCCGAGATCTCGTACGCGGTACTCATCAGCCACAGGTACATTACGACACGAGGCAGAGCGCCGCTCGACCACGTAGACAGCTCCGGAGCCTCCCTCGCGTCCTGGGCCGTCCTAGCGGCCCGTAGGGCACGCTACGCGGCGACTCTACGGCCCTCGAGCGCGGGCGGGGTGACATCGCCCGCCGGCCTGCCGTTGCAGCGCCCCTCGGCCCGCATCTGGGCGGCGTCGTGACGAGAGAGCCTGGTTCGTCGTTCGCCGCGCATCTCACGTCACTCGCTGGTTTCCCGGGGATGCGTGAGTGCGACCTTCACGACGAGCACCGCCGATGCCTCAACATCCGGCTTATACCACACGCGATAGTTGTGACCCATCGTGACCTTGAACTGCCAAATGCCCCGGAAAGGCCCTTTGAGTTCGTGACAGCGGTCACCGAGCGGCATGGTAGGCGAATTCGCCATGTGATCCCAACACGCGGCCATCTCGTCGCGCAGGAGCTTTGATAGCGCATCCCATTCCTGCTCGATCTTCAGATCTTTGACGCGGACCCGAAACGGCGGACGCGCAGCCGGTCGCCGCGGCCGTGAAAGCGGGAATCCAGGGAGTCTCGCGCTTATCCTTCGCTCTCCTAGGGCCGCTTGAGATCGCGGTGCTGCCTAGGGTCTCCGTTGTCGAGGATGGCGGCGGCCAGCTCTGGCTCGGCTTCCACCTCGGCCGTCGACCTCCATGCCTCAAGGAAGTCCCTGTGGCGGTCCCAGTCGTGGCGCAGTGCCGCTGATGCAAACGACGCAACGAACTCGTCCGCGAACTCGCGGAAGCTGTCCTCAGTAAGGTCGGCTGCCCACGCTAGCCTGCCCAGTTCATGGAGGCGGGGACGCCGCTCCTCGCAGCGGTTGACAGCGAGCAGGAACTGCGCCGCGTCTACCGTGAACTCGTGAGTCGCGTCAAGTTCGCTTAGCTCAGAGTTGCGCAGGATCACCAAGTCGCCGACATTGCTCTGATGAATCAAGACGCGGCGCGATTGCGCCTCATCGAGAATGGGACGATAAGACTTCAAGTTGGAGGGCTCAATCACTCGTGGCCCAGCCAACCTCGCTGCATCGATCAAGTCCAGTGACTCCCCTGCTGTAGGTCAAATCTTGGCCCATTTACGACCGGCTGTCAACAGGTTAGACCTTCGTCGATGATCACGGAACGTAGGCCCTAGTGGGTCAAGTCCCAGTTCGTGAGCTCCTATCTCGTCAAGCCCTGATTTCGGCGGCCTGCAGATCGAGCAGCATGGTCCGGTAGACCACATCGGCGAGGTGGCGCTTG
>JBKQRF010000153.1:0-9437 GCA_052144055.1 Candidatus Limnocylindrales bacterium | reverse complement strand
GCAGCCGACGGCGGCGCAGCGAGTGATCCTGGCGGCCTACGCGATCGATGCGGGGGGCCGGCGCGAACTGCTCGACTACCGCTAGGCGGCCTCCGAGTCGGCAGCGGCCTGGGGAGTCCTGCTGCGCTCGCTCGTGGAGCGGGGTCTCGATCTCGGGGCACGGCTTCTCGTGCTTGGAAGCGGCCGTCCCGACCAGGTGGCGGGCCTTCGAACGACTGCCGCAGCTCACCCCAGCCGCCTCGCGCTCGCCGAGCGGTTCGATCAGGTCCTGGCGCGCCGAACCTATGGCCCGGCGACCGAGCCTCCGCAAATGCCAGGTCCGGCTGCCGCCGACAAACGCCTGTGGGAGGGGCTCGTTCAGGCTGGCGGGGCGCTCGTCAGCCTCCCCGCGGTCTGCTGGTCGGGCTGGTCCAAGCACACCCACCCGGCTGCCCTCGATGCTTGGGTCAGGCGTCCGGCTTGCCCGGATAGTGGGAGGGACCGCACTCGCCCTGGTAGACGTGACATACGAGCGTGGCAGTCTGCCTCGCTCGCCGTGCTCAGGGAGAGGTCGTCGTGTCGTCCTTTGGACGCACGGCCCCGACGGGCGCGACTTGGGCGGGAACCGCCGCACTCGCTCGGGCCGGAGTCGATGGCCTGTATTCGTAGACGACGAAGAGTTCGCCTGCTGGCGTCGTCGCACGCATGTACACGAGGACGACGATCCCGATGAGGAAGACCACCGTGAGGCAGGCCAACACCCACGCCCAGGTGCCCCAGGCTCCGGATACGTAGGTCTGCGATACGGGGAACCAGTCGTGGAACGCGAGTTCCGGCCCATCCCCGTCGGCCTGTGCCGCTGCCGACTCGAGGCTGCCGTGATAGCAAATGGTGCGGGTCGTGCCGGGGGGCGTCGGCCTCGCAAACCAGGCGAGCTCGTGGTCTCCCGGATGCGATGGCGGGAGGAAGCAGCGATACCCCTCCGGGTCGGTCCAGGCACACCGTCGCCACTGATGGGCTCCTTGGTGCGACAGGAAGCGAACGCAGCGATACCCCTCCGGGTCGGTAGCGGGACAGCGCAGCCATTGGTTTGCCGTGACCACGGAACTTATCGCCGAGCCCCCACCAAGCACAGACCCTCGGAGAACGGTCCACCGGCAGCCGACAGCGGGATGGGTCCGAGCTGATCCTGCGGCGGGAAGCCAGCCTGGGCTAGTGCCGGACGAACCACTGCGTGAGGTACGGCCCGTACCTGGGCGACCCTGTGTCAACGGCGTTGCCGGACGGGCTGACGGAACGTGCTGCCGCCGCTGCAACGTGCCCGCAGCTGCGTTCGCGTGGCACATGAGCTCGACCTTTGCCTCAATGGAGCTAGCGGTGAGTGTCTGGCGCTTTGGCGCACTACGTTCTGCGATCGTGCCTGCCTCGGGGCAACCCGAGGCATGTCTGGTCTTGATACGGCCTTGATGAGTTAGTGGTGCAATGGGCCGCGTCGAGCGTTAGCTCGCATTTCGCGGGGAGGTCACGATGTCATCCGCGTCCGCTTGGGGCTCGACCACCCACTCCGCCAGACGCCCCTGGACACTTCGGGTCGCGCCCCTCGTCGTCTCCCTGTTCCTCGCCGCCTGCAGCGCGTCGACCAATGCCGCCTCGGCGACCTCGGAGCCGAGCTCGACCTCGGCTGGCACCGGCGCGACCGTCTCTGCGGCCGATTCGACCGGCATCCACAAGATCGCTCACGTGATCGTGATCATGCAGGAGAACCGCTCCTTCGACACGTACTTCGGAACCTACCCCGGTGCCGACGGCATCCCCATGGTCAACGGCGTGCCGACCGTCTGTGTGCCCGATCCCGCGGCGGGCGGCTGCGACCGGCCATTCCACGACACCCACGACCTGACGGCGGGCGGCCCGCACGGACAGGCCAACGCAACCGCTGACATTGACGGTGGCAGCATGGACGGCTTCGTCGCACAGGCCGAGCAGGCTAAGAAGAACTGCTCCGACGTGCTGAACCCGGGTTGCGCGGACTCGGGCACGCCTGACGTAATGGGCTACGTCACTGGCGCCGAGATCCCTAACTACTGGACGTACGCGCGTGACTATGTGCTGCAGGACCACATGTTCGAACCCAACGCCTCCTGGAGCCTGCCGGCTCACCTCTTCACCGTCTCGGGATGGTCGGCAAAGTGCAGCGCCCCCAGCAACCCGGAGAGCTGTACGAGTGACATCAATCAACCAGGGCTTCCGACCGCCGCGAACCCCACGCCGTACGCATGGACGGACCTCACCTACCTGCTCCACGCACACGGCGTGAGTTGGGGTTACTACCTCGACCAGGGGTATCAGCCCGACTGCGACGACGACGCCATCAGTTGTTCCCCGGTAGCCCAGAAGATCTCGGTGCCCGGCATCTGGAACCCGCTGCCCGGCTTTGATGACGTGAAGGCCGACGGCCAACTCGGCAACATTCAGGACATCTCCCACTTCCTCGCGGCCGCCAAGGGAGGCTCCTTGCCCGCGGTCTCGTGGGTGATCCCCAACAGCCAGGACAGCGAGCACCCGCCCGCTTTGATCTCGACCGGCCAGAGCTACGTCACCAACCTGATCAACAAGGTGATGTCAGGGCCCGACTGGTCGAGCAGCGCGATCTTTCTTACTTGGGACGACTGGGGCGGCTTCTACGATCAGGTAGTGCCGCCCACCGTCGACGCCAACGGCTACGGCCTGCGCGTGCCTGGCCTGGTCATCAGCCCCTATGCACGGCAGGGCTACATCGACCACCAGACGCTTTCCTTCGATGCATACCTCAAGTTCATCGAGGACGACTTCCTGGGTGGCGCGCGGATCGACCCGGCAACCGACGGGCGACCCGACTCCCGGCCGGACGTCCGTGAGAACTCCCCCATCCTTGGTGACTTGACGGCAGACTTCGACTTTTCCCAGTCTCCGCGGACGCCGACCCTGCTGCCCGTGCACCCCGTGACTGATCTCGTGCCGGCGGGGTACGTCTCCCTGGTGAACCGCTTGAACGGGGAGATCAATAATCTCGACGCCCGGGCGGCGGCCGGCATAGCAACGGGCGCGCCGGTCCTGGGCGCGGAGCTGCTCGCGGCCAACGGCAACCTAGGGACGTCGCTGCTCCAGCCGGAGGCGCTTGCCGGTATTGACACGACGCTCGACCGCTTCGAGGACCTCGGCATCACGGGGGTAACCGTGGAACTCGGGTTCCCCCTCCTGCTATCGAGCTTCCCGAACCACGAGCAGTACCTCGCCTTCTATGAGCAGGTGGCCGCGGCCGTGCGAGCCCACGGCATGATCCTGTCCGTCGAGGAGAACCCCATCTTCGCCAACACCGTCTTCTCGCGTCTCCGGCCCGACTACAGCGGACTCACGCTGGCAACCTACGCGGCGGAGCAGCGCGCGGAAGCCCAGGCGATCATCGACCACCTGCACCCAGCCTACTTGTCGATCCTTGACGAGCCCGACACGTTTTCGGGCAATCTGCACCTGCAGCTCGACAGCGCGACCGCCGCCGTGCAGGTCGTGAACGACGAACTCAGCGGCTTGGTAAGAGGCAGTACGAAGGTCGGGGCGGGCACCGGCACCTGGTCAGACCCGGCTATCGACCAGGCGCTGCTCACCCGGACCTCGATCGACTACCTGTCGGTCCACGTCTACCCGATCGCCGCGCCCGACCTCGACGACCTCGACACCGTGAGCGCGCTGGCCGCGCAGTCACACCGTCCCGTCGTGTTAGACGAAACCTGGCTCTACAAGGGCACCAGCCAGAGCTACGCGAGCGTAGTGACCGATGCCAAGATTGGGACCTTCGATTTCTTCGCGCCCCTTGATGCGCGCTTCCTGCAGGCAATCGTGGCCTACGCCCGCAGCCACGCCTTCGCCTACGTCTCACCCTTCTGGTCGAGCCAATTCTTCGCCTATCTACCATGGACTCCGGCCCTCGACGTTGCCTCCTATGCGACCGTCCGCCAGCAGGCCTCTCAGCTTCAGGTGCAGACGCTCGAGCACAGCCGCTTCAGCACGACGGGCCGCGAGTACGGGACTCTCGCCAAATAGGGCGACAAAGTGCGCGGCAGCGATGTCGTCCTTTAGAGCAGGGTACGAGGAAAGGGACGATGGCACACCCTTGGCCGCTGTTCGATCTCCGCCTCCGCACCCCGCGTCTCGAGCTACGACTGCCCACGGACGACGACCTGCTCGGGCTCATGGAGGTAGCCCGTGCGGGTGTGCACGACCCAGCGGCCACGCCCCTCAAGTTCCCCTGGGACGAGCTTCCCTCACCCGCCTTCGAGCGCAACTTCCTGCTCCACTGGTGGGCCTCGCGGGGAAGCTGGAAGCCGGAGCGGTGGACCCTCACCCTCGCGGCCGTCGCGGGTGGGCGACCGATCGGCATCCAGGACCTCATGGCTCGGGACTTCGCCCATCGCCGAACGGTCTCTACGGGAAGCTGGCTTGGTCAGGCGTACCAGCGGCGGGGCTACGGCACCGAGATGCGCGCCGCCGTGCTGTGGCTCGCCTTTGAGGGACTCGGCGCGCGCATGGCGGAGTCGGGGTATATCGAGGGCAACGAAGCGTCCGCTGGTGTCGCTGAGCGACTCGGGTACATGCCAAACGGCGAGCGCCTTGTCGCGCCCCGCGGGGAGCCCCTGACCGAGCACCTCGTGCGGGTGACGCGGGAGACCTGGCGACGCGATCTCATTCCCGTCACCGTCGAGAACCTGGAGCCATGCCTCAGACTCTTCGGAATCGGCACGCTCACACCGGCGGAGTGGTCGCCGATCTGACGGCGCGGGACTCTTGGGCACGCCATCTCCATCGCGGCCCACCTGGGCGCGGATCCGCAGGCGCTCAGGCGGCCAGATCCCGTCGCCGGAAAGCCCACAAGGAGATCAGCCAAGCTGCCAGGGCGACGCCGCCCAGCAAGAGGATGTCGCCGGTCGGGAACACGCCCTGGTCGATGATCGGCCTTGGGTCGTAGTGGTGGAAGATGCTCAACTGGGTGAGCCCCGAGAGCCTGGGCTGGAGATTGGCGATCAGGTTAGCCAGATACATCACGAGCAGCATCCCGGCCGCCAGCCCCCCGGCAATTCGGCCATCGAGGGTAATCACTGCGAGCAGGGTCGTCACGCCGGCGATCGCCGTGGCGAAGGTGAAGGTCGGCACGGTAACAAGTAGGAACCGCGCCCATGAACGCGGGGACGACCCCGATCTTCTGGCGGTTGCCGCGCGACAGCTTCCGGATCTGGACAGTGGGGTCGAGTTCAAGCCGCTCGGCCAGCGCTCGCCACACGCCCTGCGGGAGGCCGCGCACGCGGGCGAGGTAGTCGAGCTGCTCGCCGGCAGTGAGCTCTCCGAGATAGCCCGGGTCACTGCCGACGTACGCCACCCGACGGTGGATGGTCGGCGCGTCCGCCCAGGCGTCGCGACACCACACACTGGCCGTCCCAGCACTTGCTCGGATGAGTCCGAGGAGGAGCCGGATGGTCGTGGTCTTGCCCGCCCCGTTGGGGCCGACGGAGCCGAAGACCTCGCCTTCGCGCACCTCAAGGTCGAGATCGATGATCCCACGTCGTCGGCCGTAGGACTTCGTCAGGCCGGCCGTTTCAATCGCCAGGGTCATGACCGCACCTCCTTCCCGACTGTGCGCCTCCGCGACCAGCCCACGGACACGGTCGGCGATCCGGACCCGGAGGGGGGTGACACCGTGAATGGGAGCCACACATCTGCCTTCATCGTCGATTCTCCGGGGACAATGCGGCGCCCGTGCGCCGCAGGCGTGACAGTCAAGACCGAGACAGGACAATCTCGCCGAGCGACACTCGGCCGTACTTGCCGCCCGGCCAGCGGTCAACGATCGAGATGAGGCTCAGCAATCGCTCCGCGGGGCAAGTACCGGCTCGGGTCGTGGTATCGGACTTGGCATGACGACCCTCCTTCCTGCCTGGGAGCGAGTCCGTAGACACAAGGCGACCACCGTGTCGACGCGCGACGCGGTGGTCGGGGGCGAGCAGACCGGGTAGCGACCTATCCAATCGGCGACCGCCCCGGCGACACGCATGGGGTCACGACGCTCGGGTGCGCGTGACCACGTTTTGGCGACTCGCTCACTGTCCTGCTGCTTCCGCTGCCCATAGAGACTTGCCCCGATGGAGCCATCGGCGACCGTACGGAGGCGCGATCGCACTATCAAGTGCCCGAGGGTCGCATTCGACCGGCTCCCGCCGTCTTCTGCCTAGAGCCAGAGGAGCGGCGCGACGAGCAAGCTTGCGACCCCAAGCAACAGGCAGCGCCGACGGTCAACCACCGCCTCTATCGCGCATGCGCCATCGGTACGGTGTGGCGCTCCCTCTGCCTCATCTCGCAGCGCGAGCGGGCGTGCGGAAGGTGAGGCAGTAGAGCTCGCCGTGTGCGACTTCCTTCAGGCGCACGTCGACCATGCCCGCTGGCACGAGCGCCAGGGGATCGATGGGCCGGCGTGGGGTCGCAGCGGCGCGGCGGGAGGGCAGATGCCGGTATGCCCCGGCCACCTGATCGGTCTCGTCCACAACGAGGATCCGGGTGCCTGGCTTGGCCACCCGCACCATCTCGTCCATGGCACGCATCGGGTCGTTGAAGAAGTTGATGCCCCCAACGTGGAAGACGACGTCGAAGGCAGCATCGGCGAAGGGCAGTTGTTCGGCGGAGCCGAGGATAAGGTCGGCCTCCTGCTGCCAGCGCCGCAGGTTCGCTCGGCAGCGGCGGAGCATCCCCACCGAGATGTCGAGCCCCACGTAGTGCGCGTCGCTCGGCAGGTAGTGGAGGTTCCGCCCGGCGCCCACCGAGACTTCGAGGACGTTGCTCCCTGGAGCGATCTGTACCTCGTCGAGGTACTCGCGCACGCGAGCACAATCGCCCCCGCTCCGCAGTCGCGCATAGAGGCGCGTGGCCAAGTCGTAGACCGGCGCGAGGCGGTCGTAGCGACGCTGCCAGGTGGCGTTCGAGCCAACGAGGGTAGCAGGAGATCAACGAAGTCGGGGATGCCGTCACGTAGGGGCACCTGCCGCCCGGATGGCACGCCCACCAGTGCTGGCGTTCCCCCGCCGACACTCACGGCGATCTCGAGGGCCTCGCCCGTATCGGGGCACCGGAGGACGGCCAGCGTCGCGGGCCCCACGCTGCTGCGTCTTGCCGGTGCCGCCTGGTCTGGGACCACGCTGGGGCGCTGCCTGCGCCGCGCGGCAAGCAGCACAACGGCACCGCCCGCGAGACCCAGCCCCACGGTCCGTCGCATCCATGACCTCCCGAGTGCAACCACGTACCGGATTGCGCGTAAGGATCGCTCGACACAGCGTTGAGGGCTAGAGCCGATGCGACCACCGCGAGCCGCTCAGCGGCAGCTCCAGCGACGCAAGCCCTCATCCGCGCATCGTGTGACGCGGCCGTGGCTCAGTGCTGGACATGCGGCCGATTGGGCACGGCCATGTCGACAGATGAACGAGCCATGCCCGTACGGCGAGCGCGTGACCCTGCGTTGCCCTGCCTGTCCGATCGGCCGCGGCGCGATGACCGCTCCCGCGTGGCGCTTTCGTTAGGATGACGCGCCGCGCCCGGTGGGGACGCGGGTGACTTGGACCAAACACCAGGCGGGCATCGAGCACACTTTGACTACCTACAATGGCTCCTTCGACAGCGCCGCCCTCTCGACGGGGAGTTCGCACTCTCACGTGTTCACGAAAGCAGGCACGTACGCGTACCGCTGTGCCATCCATCCCTTCATGACCGGCACCGTGGTCGTCACCGCGTAGGTGCCCGACTCCGACTGTGCACACGGAGGTGCATCCCGTGGACCGCTTCCGACTCGCCGTCTCGATTGTGCTGCTGCTCGTCGGCCTCGTCTGGATCGGTCAGGGGACAGGCGTGGTGCGCGGCAGCGGGATGAGCGGCCAGTCCATCTGGGCGCTCATCGGTATCGTCCTTGTCGTCGCCGCGGCCTGGTTGGCCTGGACTGCGCGCCGTACCGCCCGGCGTTAGCTCGTCGTCGGCCGAGCGACCCCGTCGCACGGCACGAGCCGTCACGTCGGCAGGCGGCACGACCACCCGACGGTGAGGCCACAGGGCGGACCAGTCCTCCGTCGATGAGGGCTCGGCGTCACGCATGAGACGATGCCGTCGACCGCACGGCGATCCGTCCGCGCGAACCAGAGTCCCGTTGTCGTAAGGAGCCATGCTCACGGGTGGCGTGCAGCCGCCCCAGCCTCAGAGAAGCCGCCGGAGGAGGACCACCATGCGCATCGAGGCGAAACTACGGGAGCAGGGCCTCGCGCTCCCGCCCCCGGTCCAGGCGCCACCGGGGGTCCAGCTCCCGTTCACTCCCGTGCGCGTGGTCGGCGACCGAGCGTACATCTCGGGTCACGGACCGCAGAACCCCGACGGCTCGATCGCCGGCCCGTTCGGCAAGGTGGGCGCGGACTTGACGGTCGAGCAGGGCTACCGGGCAGCCAGGCTGACCGCCCTCTCCGTGCTGGGCAGTCTCTCGCGCGAGCTCGGTGATCTCGACCGCATCAGCGCCTGGGTGCGGGTCTTCGGGATGGTCAACTCTGCTCCGGGGTTCGCGAGCCAACCATCGGTGATCAACGGTTTCTCCGCCCTCATCCTTGAGCTGTTCGGCGCGGCCGGCGCCCACGCGCGCTCCGCGGTGGGCATGGCCGAGCTGCCGTTCAACCTTCCCGTGGAGGTCGAGGCGGAAGTGCAGATCCGCCCGTGAGACATGCCAGCCCCCGCACCATCTCGCGTGACGGGGTGCTATTCGGCTGGTCTCCTGCTAGGCGCCGCCCGCCATCAGCCGGCTGTCGCCACACACATCCCCGGCCCTCGCCCGCGGGGCGTCCACGCCTGCGCCGCGCCGGAGCTCGAGGGAGAATGACTGCCGCCTAGCTCCCCGCCCCGATCGCCGCGACGCCGCGCATCGTGCCGACCAGCACGAGGCCGTCCCAGAGAGTAGGCGAGGCGAAATGGGGTAGCGGGCCCACGCCGATGCGCGCAATGACGGCGCCGGTTACCGCCGACACCGCGAGCAGTTGACCGGCCCCGATGTCGACGCTCCAGACGGCGCCCCCGCCGATGACGGGCGGCCCGGTGGCGTCTGAGCTCGTGTGCCAGCCGAGGTGGATCGCGCCGCTCGACCCGATCACAGTCATGCCGAGGCTTGTTCGAGCAGGGCGGGTAGATGTCTGCTGAGGCCGAGCGTGCAGCGCCACCGCGGGCGGGAGCGGGCCTTGCCAGCCACGCTGGGGAGGGGCCTCGCATCATCGGGAATGGTTGCGCCCCTTCAGGCAGCCGCCACGAGCTCGACCACGAGCCACGCACCCGGTGAAGCGCTGCCGTGCGCCTGGAGCCCGAGGGCGTATTGGCCCGGCGCCCAGGCGTCCGGTGCGCCGGGCAGGCCCGTGGCCGGC
>JBKQRF010000152.1:0-10381 GCA_052144055.1 Candidatus Limnocylindrales bacterium | reverse complement strand
CACCGGCAGGCGTCGTGAGCCCCAATGGCCGACGGGTCCGGAGAACACGCCGGGAATCTGGGTGCCGCAACCGCTGCAGCGGCCATCGTCGGTGACGCGGTAGGCTCCGAGCTCGTACCAGTCGCGTGCGATGAGGAGCGCGCCGCAGGCGTGGCACTTGGTCGACTGCCCATCCCGGTCGGTCACGTTGCCCGTGTAGGCGTAGCGGACACCGTTGGCGACGGCGATGGCGCGCGCGCGGGCCAGGGTCGCCGGCGGCGTAGGCGGCACGTCGAGCAGCTTGTAGTCGGGGTGGAAGGCGCTGAAATGCAGCGGGACGCCCGGCCCAAGCTCGTGGACCACCCAGCGCGTCAGTCGGTCGAGTTCCTCATCCGAGTCGTTGCGCCCAGGGATGAGGAGCGTCGTGATCTCCACCCACACACTCGTCTCGTGCACGAGGTAGCGCAGCGTGTCGAGGACGGGGGCCAGGCGACCGGCACACAGGTCGGCGTAAAAGGCCTCGGTGAAACCTTTGAGATCGACATTGGCAGCGTCGATATGGCGGTAGAGGTCCGCCCGAGGCTCAGGGTTCATATACCCTGAAGTCACCGCCACGGCTTTGATCCCAAAGGCATGGCAGGCGTCGGCCACGTCCATGGCGTACTCCGCGAAGATCACGGGATCGTTGTAGGTGAAGGCGACGGACGCGCAGGCCAGCCGCTGCGCCGTCCGGGCGATCGCCTCGGGCGACGCCGCGTCGGCCAGCGTGTCGATCTCCCGTGACTTCGAGATGTCCCAGTTCTGGCAAAACCGGCAGGCCAGGTTGCAGCCGGCCGTGCCGAACGAGAGCACGGACGTCCCCGGCAGGAAGTGGTTTAGCGGCTTCTTCTCGATGGGGTCGACGCAGAACCCCGACGACCGACCATAGCTCGTCAGGACGACCTCGTCGCCCCGCCGTGCCCGCACGAAGCACAGCCCGCGCTGGCCCTCGTGGAGGCGGCACTCGCGCGGGCAGAGGTCGCATTGCACCCGTCCGTCCGGCAAGCGGTGCCAGTACCGTGTCGGGACCGTGAAGGCGTCCACAATCGAGATCTTAGGCCGGCTGCATCCTGACACTCTCGGGATCATCCCCGGTAGACGCGATCGCGCCGGTCGTCGCCCCAAACGTGGCACCCGGGTCGTCCTAGCAGCAAGTCCACCGCAAGTGGCAGTCTCACGGTCGGATTGCGGCGAGATGACGGCCGGGTCGCGAACTCGCTGACTCTGTGACCGTTGTCCGACATGCGTCGGCGGCCTCTTCCGTCGGATCGTCGCCATCCCTGGTGCCGATCCAGCGGCAGACCCAGGCGCGTCGAGCGCAGCGATCCAGCCCGTGACTCGTCGCGAAGCGACCCGTAACGCTGGGATGCGCAGGCACGTCACTCCAACCTGCGATCGCTCCGCAACCTGCTGTCAGGACGAGGCGCCTAGATCACCCTACTTGCGACGTCGCCGAGTGGGGGGCTGACGCGGGTTCCACGCGGCGCGTGGTGCGGACGACCGCGAGCGCCACGGACTGCACCGTGACGACCGCCGCTATGCCACCGAGAAACGCCGGGGCGACACCCCACGGCTCGATGGCGACGGCGACGACGGCGAGAAAGGCGGCCGTCCCGAAGAGCCCCGACAGGATCCCGCGTTGCACGCCGCTGCCGTCGAGTGGGCCGCCCGAGCGCTGCGCGAACACGGCTAGGATGGTCCCAATGATCGGCAGCATAGCGAGCACGCCGCTGACGGTCGGACCCACAAACGGCGCCAGCGCCGTGACGGCGACCACCACGCAGGCCCCAACCGCCATGCGGACCACGATATCCCCGCGTCCCGCCGGCGCCGCCGACGGTCGTGGCACGGTGAGCGGGGGCATGAGCGCCAGCGCACCGGCGGTGGCGGCCACGACGAGCGCGAGGGTAGCGAGCACCAGCCACGACGCCGTCACTTCCGCCACGAGGGCGCCGGCGAGCCAGCCGATGCCCGCGACCGCTACGGCTGCCGGCCAGCCGCGCCCGGCTAGGCGGGAGTAGGTGAGGCAGTAGACCGCGATCGCCAGGCAGCCCGCCAGCGATGCGTGCGCCGCCGCGGCGGCAAACGTCGGTCCCCGATCAAGCGCCAGGAAGAGCGCGACCGGTCCGGACGTCAGAGGCAGCGACACGATCCACCCCCCGGCCGTCGGTCCCCAGCGCCGAGCGCCGAGGCTCGCTCCGCCAATGAGGAGGGGCGTCAGAATGAGCTTCAGGGCCAAGAGTCCCACGTCGCGAAGCGTAGCGAGCGCGAGCTCTCCGCGCGTGTCGAATGACCGGCAGCAGGTCCGCACGGCAGGACATGAAGCGTGCGCAGGCCGCGCTGACACCAGGCGCGCGTGCCGCCCGAGCGTCGGGCGCTGCTGGTACCGGCGACCCCGGAGCGGGCAGTCGAGATCCTCAGGCCCTATCTAGATGCTGGCTTCGCTGGCTTCACCTTCGCCAATTCAGAGATGCCCACGCCCGACGCCATCGGCCTGGGATGCGGATTGCTCAGCCTATTGGCCTGAGCGCTCCGGGCGCTCAAGATATGGTGACTTGCCGCACCGGCAACCTTGCTCACGAGAGGGGATGCCCTATGACGGTGGCACTCGGCCGGGTCGGGATCTGGAGCGGGCAGCTGCGTCGCGGGGACCCCGCGCGCACGCAGGCAGCGATCGCCGAGCTCGAGTCGCTCGGCTACGGGGCCATCTGGCTGCCAGGCGGCGCCGGGCCGGAGTTCTTTGCCCTGGCAGACGCCTGCCTGGGTACCACCCGCCGCATCGTGGTGGCCTCGGGCATCCTAAGTGTCTGGACCAACCCGGCCTCCGAGGTCGCGGCAGGGCACGCTGCCCTCGCCGCACGCCACCCGGGCCGCGTCTTGCTCGGTCTGGGCGTGAGCCACGCCCACCTCGTGGAGCGGCAGACGGGGCGCCGCTTCGAGCACCCGGTGGCGGTCGTGCGGGACTACCTCGAGGCGCTGGCCGCCGCTCCGACCCCCGTGCCGCGCGAGGATCTCGTGCTGGCGGCCCTCGGGCCGCGCATGCTCGCACTCGCGCGCGATGCCACGTGGGGCGCGCATCCCTACTTCGTCACCCCCGAGCACACCCGCCTCGCCCGCTTCGTCCTGGGACCCGACCGTTTGCTAGCTCCCGAGCAGGCCGTGGTGCTGGAGACCGACCCCGGGCGCGCCCGAGCAATCGCGCGGCGCCACGTCGAGTTCTACCTGCGCGTGCCCAACTACACCAGCAACCTGCGCCGCCTCGGCTTTGCTGAGGCCGATTTCGCGGACGTCGGAAGCGAGCGCTTGGTCGACGCCATCGTCGCCTGGGGCGACCTCGACGCAATCCGGCGCCGAGTCGAGGCGCATCTGGCCGCAGGCGCCGATCACGTCTGCCTGCAGGTGCTCACCGCGGAGCCCGACCCCTTGCCGCTCACCGAATGGCGGACCCTGGCAGGCCTCATCGAGGCGTGAGGGCTGGATGACGGCTGGCGCTCGCCGGCAGCTCTCAGGCCGTGGGTCCACCTCCATGGCCTCGGCTCCGGCGCCGCGCCGCCCTACCCGCGAGCCCCGGCCTCGACGCGGGCTGCCTCCTCCGTCAGGCGCGCCGGCTCGCCGAGGTAAGCACGAGGTCGCCCGCCGCGACGTTCTCCTCGAGTTGGCGCACGGTGCGGGCACCGGGGATGGCTACCACGGGACCCTGCCCGACCAGCCACGCCAGGGCGACCTGCGCCAGCGTGGCCGTGTGGGCACGGGCCGAGCGGCGTGGATGCCCGCAGCCATCGGTCAGGTCCCAGCTGAGTCGGCATCGGCAGCGGTCACCCCAGGTTGCTGGGGAGTAAAGCGCTGCCGCAGAGCACGGTCGGAGAGCCAGATGTCGCTCGAGCGCAAGGGTGTGTGCCCGCGCTGCAGTCGCGCCCGACCGGCCGGCGACCAGTGCGCCATCAGCCAGCGCATGAACCAGTCGTCGAGCCGCGCCCGGGCCGTCCGCGGGTGGGGCCGCAGTTCGAACCCAAGCCGCCTCGCCAAGGGCGCTAGGAGCGTGGTGCCCGTGTAGGCCACGGGACGCTGCCCTGCGGGCTGGCGGGTGGCCCAGGCCGCCAGGGTCGCGAGGTCGAAACGGGCGGCTGGCATCCCGCCGGTCTGCCAGCCGGGTTGTGCGAGCTCCCGCCCACGTCGGTTGTCGAGATGGAGGATCCCGATCGGGTCACCCCAGCGAACGCGAGTCCCGTCGGCGAGGGTGAGCGGGTCCCCACCGTGGCGCGCAAACTCGATGCCCACGACCCCGCGGGCACGGATCGGTCGGATCCTGCGCCGCCGGCGGTCAAGCTGCTCCCAGCGCTGCAGGATAGGATCGAGCAGCGCGGGCGGCGCCGGGCGGTGGGGCCGGCGACGGTGTTGCTCAGGCATCTCCGGTGCCCAGCGCTTCCCCATCTTCTCCCAAGGCGGCCGCGCCCGCTCGCGGCTCGTGCACGTGCAGGACACTCCAGGCGCCCACGGCGAACTCGAGCGCGGCTATCGCGAAGATCGCCCGGTAGCCGAGGCCGAACTGGTAGCGGTTGACGAGGTCCGCGATCGGCCCGCCGATCGCCACGGCCAGTACGCCGGCGCCCGCAGTCACCGTGTTGGAGAGCCCGAGATACCGACCCGCTTGGTCGAGCGGTGCGACGTCAGTGAGGAGCGCCCAGTCGGCCGAGAGGAACACGCCCAGGGCCAGGCCGAAGGGGATGGCGATAGCGAACAGCGACGCATAGTTCGGCGCGAGCGCGAACAGCAAGGCGCCGATCGTCCCGCTGACTGCGCTTAAGGCAACGGTTCGGACGCGCCCCCAGCGCGCGGTCATCGCGCCGCCCGGGACCGCTGACACGAGGGCCACGAGGGCGACCGCCCCAGCCAGCGGCGCGAACGCGAGCCCCGCGTTTGCCCCGAGCCCTAGGGAGTCTTCGAGGTAGTAGTAGGCGAAGGGCTGCAGCGTGCCCGCCGCCATGAGGATCGCCAGCCGCGAGGCGAGCAGCCAGAGGTAGTCGCGCTGCTCGAGGACGTCCCGCCCCCACACCTCGAGCACGATGCGCCGCACTGGAGTTGCCCAACGCGAGAGGTGGACGAGCTCGCGCGCCCAATCGACGGCCCGCGCCGGACCGCCACCCGAGCGGCCCTCGGTCTCGTGCATGGTGGCCGCGGTGATGACGGTCCCCATGAGCAGCGAGCCCGCCGAGAAGATGACGGCCAGCGGGATGTCGCCTACCGCGAGCGCTACACCGCTGAGCGCCACGCCGATGACGTTGCCGGCCAGGTTGCCCGCCCCGATGAAGCCGGAGGCGAGGCCGCGTTCACCGGGCGGGACCATGTCGGGCAGCAGCCCCTGGTACGGCCCTTGGGCCGTGTTCGAGGCAAGCTCGATCGAGAGCATCACGACAAGGATGGCCCAATACGCATGGGCGACCACGAGAAGCAGGATCAAGATCGTCTGGACCGCGACGCCCGCCACCATCAGAGGACGCCGCCGCCCCCACGGAGTGACGAGATGGTCGCTCGCGGCCCCACTCATGGGCTGCACGATGATCGACACGAGCGCCTGCAGCGCCGCGATGCCCGACAGTGCGGTCGTCTTAATTGCGCCGGGCACGGCCTGTTCGACCAGCCGGGGCAGCACGATAGTGGTGAGGCTGCCCCAGGTGATCGAAAGCCCGAGCCAGTAGGCCGTCATCGCGCCGAGATCGCGCAGACCCATCCGGGTCCGCAGATCCGCCGGGGCCTCGGCCGTCGAGCTCGTCATCGCCGTCCTTCTCCCCTAGCCCACGACCGCACTACCTGCCTGCCTCACCAGCGCATCAGCTCCGCCGTGCGCTTAGCCTCACATAGCATGGCCGCGCAGGCAAGCGGCACCGCCATTGCGGCCCGGATCACCGTCCCACGGGACAGGACGCCCACACAGCGGTCGCTCACTAGATCGCGCGGTCCAGCGTAGCCACGGCCCCGTCGGCCAGGTAGGCGCGAGGATCGGCGAAGCGTCGAATCTCGGCGAGCGCCGTGCGCCAGCCCTCCTCCTGAGCGGGGCGGCCGTGCTCGCGAAGCGCGAAGGCGAGGCGCGCCAGGGCCACCTTCCAGGCCAGATAGGCAGACCCCCACAGGCGCGCAAGTTCCGCGTAGAACACCAGGGCCGGCAGGCGGGTGGGGAGCACGGCGTGCACCAGGTCGAAGAGCTCGTAGTCCTACGAGAAGGGATCGCGCCAGTCCACCCCGTCGACGAGGTCGGCACCGAGTCGTTCAGCCACTATTGCGGCCACGGTCGACCCCCCTGCTCCGTACTGCCGGGCGATCGTGATGGCTGGCATCGACTATACTCCCTCACCTGAGACTATACACGAGCGTGGAGTATGTTGTGGCCGACTGGTCTCCCGACACGCGCCGGGCCCTGCGCGCCTATCTCGCCGCGGTGGCACTTGCCGACCCCCTGCAGCGCGAGCTGGCCCGCACGTACGGCGTGGCGCTCGGCGATCTCCACGCCCTGCGGCTCCTGCGCGACCTGGGCGAGGTCCCCATCAACCGCCTGAGCGCCGCGCTGAGCATCAAGCCCTCCAACGCCACCAAGCTGGTCGACCGGCTCGAGGGAGCCGGCTTGGTCGAGCGCATCGCCGATCCCGCCGACCGGCGGGTCACTGCCCTGCGCCTGACGGAGCGGGCCAGCGACGCGCTGAGCGACCGCTCGCTTGTCGAGAGCAGTGGCCTTGTGGCGAGCATCGAGCGCTTGGCGCCCGGCGAGCGCCTGCAGCTGGCTGCACTGCTGGAGCGCCTGCTGGAGCGCGGGCCCCAGGCAGTGGAAGCCACCCCGGAGCCGACGGACGCGGCGCGGACCCCCTCTAGCCCGCCGGGCGAGATCCGAAGCTCGCCCAGGGCCCTGCAACTGGAGCCCAGGGGATGACGTCAGTGCCGCCGCGCGGGCGTCGTCTGGCCCACATCGACTACAAGTGGATCGCGCTCTCCAACACGACGCTCGGCGTCCTGATGGCATCGCTCAACGGCACCATCATGTTGATCACGCTGCCCGCGATCTTCCGCGGCATCGGGGTGAATCCGCTCGCGCCGGGCGAGACGAACTACCTGCTCTGGGTCCTGCTCGGCTACATGGTGGTGACGGCCACGTTGCTCGTGACCGCCGGGCGCATCTCCGACATGTATGGGCGGGTCCGCCTGTACAACGCTGGCTTCGCGATCTTCACCACCGGGTCCATCTTGCTCTTCTTCGTGCAGGGCCAGGGGAACGCGGCGGCGATCCAACTCATCGCCTTCCGCATCATCCAGGGGATCGGGGGCGCCTTCCTCTTCGCCAACTCCACGGCCATCCTGACCGACGCCTTCCCGCCGCACCAGCGAGGAATGGCGATGGGGATTAACCAGGTGGCTGGCCTTGGCGGCGGCTTTCTCGGGCTCATCTTGGGGGGCGTCTTGGCGGCCATCGATTGGCGTGCCGTCTTCCTCGTCAGCGTCCCGCTCGGGGCGCTCGGCACGATCTGGGCGTATCTCGTGCTGCACGAGATCGCCACGATCCGGGAGCACCAGCGGATCGATCTCTGGGGCAACCTGCTCTTCGCCGGCGGGCTAACGATGCTGCTCATCGGCCTAACGTATGGGATCGAGCCGTACGGCGGAGCGACGATGGGCTGGACAAGCCCCTTCGTCCTCGGCATGTCGCTCGCTGGGCTGCTGCTCCTCGGGGCGTTCGTGGTGGTCGAGCGGCACGTGCCAGATCCGATGTTTCACCTCGAGCTCTTCCGCATCCGCATGTTCGCCGCGGGCAACGCCGCCGGGTTCCTCTCGTCGGTGGCGCGCGGCGGCCTACAATTCCTGCTCATCATCTGGCTGCAGGGAATCTGGCTGCCCCTGCATGGCTACAACTTTCAGGACACTCCGCTGTGGGCAGGCATCTACATGCTCCCCATGACGGTCGGCTTCCTCGTCATGGGGCCGCTCAGCGGCTACCTGTCGGACCGCTACGGGGCGCGGGGCTTCGCGACGGCCGGGATGTTGATCACGGCGCTGGCCTTCGTCGGGATGATGCTGCTCCCCGCCAACTTCGACCTCCTCGGCTTCGTCCTGCTCCTCATCCTCTTCGGCGTCGGGATGGGCACGTTCGCCGCACCCAACACCACAGCCATCATGAACTCGGTGCCGGCGGAGCACCGCGGGGCGGCATCGGGGATGCGCGCCACCTTCCAGAACGTGGCCAGCACGCTCAGCATCACTGTGATCTTCTCGCTCGTGACCCTGGGTCTCGCGGCGAACCTGCCCGGCGCCCTCTATGGCCAGCTCTCCGGCGCCGGGATCCCAGCCACCGTCGCGCGGCAGGTTTCGCACCTCCCGCCGATCGGGGCACTCTTCGCCGCGTTCTTGGGGTACAACCCGATGGGGACCCTGCTGCCGCCCGGGGTGCTGGCCGCCCTGCCGCAGGCTTCGCGAGCGCTCGTCCTGGGCAAGAGCTTCTTCCCGAACCTGATCGCCGGCCCCTTCATGGACGGCCTACGCATCGCCTTCGGGCTCTCCGTCGTCCTCTCCGTTCTGGCCGCGACCGCCTCGCTCCTGCGCGGCCCGCGCTTCATCTACGAGCTGCAAGTCGAAGCACCGCCAGCGCCGGTCCCGGCGGGGCCCGTACGAACGTTGGGCCCGGCGGCACCGCCGCTCCGGCCCGCGCACATCGCCGAAGACGAAGAAGCTCCGTGAAGACAGGGCGCCGAGCCGAACCGACCTCGGTTCGGAACACCTGTAGGCGACCTGTCGCTCGCGCCAGACGGGGTGGCATCGGCGAGACGGCGCATATGCGGACAGTGGACAGGTGAAGATCGCGATCGTCAGCCAGAACTACCCGCCGCTCGTCAACGGCCAGGCGACGTTCACCCAGGCGCTCGCCTTGGGGCTTGCCGAGCGCGACCACGACGTGCTCGTGGCCTGCCCGGCACCCGCCCTGCGAGAAGACGCGTGCCAGTCCGGACGCCTGCGCCTGCACCGGCTCGCCGGCGTTCCCATTACGCGCGGCGCGACGCCGGTGGCGATCGCCATCCGTCCCGCCGACCGCCTAGCCCAGCTCTTCCGCGAGTTCGCGCCGGAGGTCGTGCACGTCCAAGACCACTTCCCGCTGTGCCGCGCGGCACTGCGCGAGGCACAGCGGCAGGATCTCGCCGTGGTCGCCACGAACCACTTCATGCCACGCAACTTCACCGCCTACGCGCCGCTTCCGCGCTCCGTCCGGTCGGTCGCGGAGTCGGTATTGTGGGGCACCGTCCGCGACACGTTCCGAACCGCCGACGCGGTGACGGTCCCGACAGATGCCGCGGCCGCGCTGCTGCGCGACCATGGCGTTTCATCCGACCCGCTCCCGATCTCGTGCGGCGTCGACCTCGAGCGGTTCCGCCCCGGCACCCGTAGCCGGCGGTCCTACCTCATGGACGCTCACCAGGTGCCCGCCGACGCGTGCCTGGTGCTCTACCTCGGGCGGCTCGACCCTGAGAAGCGAGTCGACGTGCTGGTGGAGGCGATGGCTCGGGTCCACGACCCCAGACTGCACCTGCTGCTTGGGGGCCGGGGCGTGCAGGAGGGACGCCTTCGGACGCTGCGGACACAGCTAGGGCTGACGGGGCGCGTGCACTTTCTGGGGTTCGTGCCAGAAGCCGAGCTTCCCGCTCTCCTCGACGCCGCCGACATCTTCGCGATGCCGAGCGATGCCGAACTGCAGAGCATCGCCACCCTCCAGGCCCTGGCCGTCGGACTGCCGGTGATTGCCGCCGACGCCGTGGCGCTCCCGGAGCTAATCCGGCCCGGTCGGAACGGAGCGCTCTTTTGCCCCGGGGATCCTGACGACCTGGCCCGATGCCTGGACGAGCTGTCAGGCGATCCGGCGCGACGCGCCGCCATGGCACAGGCGGCTCGGGCGGTTGCCGCCCGGCACGACCTGCAGCTGACGGTCGCGCGCTATGAACGCCTCTACGAGGTGGTCATCTCGGCCAAACGGCGGGCAGCCTAACCGACGCACTCGGTCGAAGCGTGACCGACTGGCCCCGCGGCGGGACGGGAGGTTGACCGATGCAGCGCACGTCCCCGAGAGCAGGCTGCGCCCATTCGGTCTAGCCGCAAGCGGCACTCCCCCGGAGAGTGGGCTGCCCCGCTTCGCAGAACCCATCGCACCTTCCACGGAGTAGCGACCAGCCACGCGACGCCCCTGAAAGCGTCCGATGGGCTCGCCTGCTGAGGCACCGGTCGATTCCCGCGTCTCCGGTCCCTCAGGATGCGACCCCTGGCCCTTGCGGCCGCGCTGGCGCGCGTCCATAGTCGGCGCGAGGGTAGCGACATGGAGATCCGCATCGCCACGCCCGAG
>JBKQRF010000151.1:0-10292 GCA_052144055.1 Candidatus Limnocylindrales bacterium | reverse complement strand
GGGTCCCCGCCGGGTGGACGTCGAGACGATGTACAACCTGGCCCGCCTGCGCCCGCAGTACGCCGGCCGGGCGGGTCGCCCGATGCTGCTGGTGACGGCTGACTGACGCCCGAGGGTAGCGAGTGAGCCAACCGGGGGCCGACAGGCAGTTGCCGCAGTCAGAGACGCAGAGTCGGGTGCTATCATCCCGACCGCGCGGAGAGGTCGCATAGAGGCCTAGTGCGGCGGTTTGCTAAACCGCTGAGTGGGGTAACCTGCTCCGAGGGTTCGAATCCCTCCCTCTCCGCCACTCCCCGCAGCGCGCCCGTAGCTCAGTGGATAGAGCGTCAGGTTGCGGACCTGAAGGTCGTGGGTTCGAGTCCCGCCGGGCGCGCCACATTCTGAGCACGAAAGCCGGTCGAGAGGCCGGCATTCGTCTGGTGGCAGTGAGTCTCCGGTCACAGCCCGGTCACATTTGACGCGGCCCTGGAGGCCCTGGCACCTCGTGAGGTGGGCGCGATGGGATACGAGGTCGATGCGACGTGCCCCTCGTGTCGGGCGGTTGAGTGGGTCAGGTCCGGCTGGCTCGTCAATCCCGGGCGAGGGGGCCGCCCAGTGGCTCACGAGTGGCCGACCCAGACGGAACCTGACTGGACGTGCAACGTCTGTGAACACCGCGTGCGGCGCCCGAGTCCGAAGGGCGACCTCCTGGACTCGCTTGTAACGAGGGCGCAGAGCCGGAGCCGGGGCGGGTGAACCCGTAGCGAGCGGCCCCGGGCGCGTCCGAAGGTCGGACCTCAGCGGTGCCGATCCGGCGGGCTGGGACGCGGTTCCCTTCGCGGTTCCGGACGGGGCTGAGGAGCTGGCGCCGGTGGGGGACTGGGTTCGCGCCGCTTCTTGATCTCGTCCGGCGGAATGGCCCGAGTGTCATGGCCGGGACCTATGGGGGGCCGGCCGCGCGGATCCTCATTCCTCACTTGAGTGCTCCTGTCACCACCATGGCGGCCATGCCGGCCACTGCGCCGATCAGACTCCGAAGGGCCCAGACAATCCAATCACCCTTCGACTTGAGGACGTTTTCGTTGATGTTCCGTACCTTCACGAAGCTCGGGACGAGGGCCGCCTCAAGCTCGTTCGGCGGAGCATTGACGTATGCGGCGAGGTCCGCGACGTCGGGGCCATTCGAGAAACCGGCGATGCGTGGCCTCACAGCCAAGAGGAGGCAGAGCAACGCGCCAATGAGGAGCGCGAAGGTGACGATGGCGGCTGCCGCTTGCCCATTCCCGGCCACGGTGACTCTCGGCGAGATGAAGGCCGCCACCGCTCCGGTCCCAGCGAAGATGGCCATGGCCTTCGTGTCAAGCGCGTCGGCTGCCTTGACTTGGAGGTCAACCTGACGGCGGATCTCCTCGACGATGATCTGTGCTGACGTTCGCTCTTGTTCGGCCACTCCCACAACAGGATGATAGGCCGCCTGCTCGCCGTTCGGCAGAGTAATCTCCGGACTGCTAGGCCGTCTCCGGGACGGGCTTACCGTCCACGCGAGGGCCTTCCGGTGCCGGCTCGGAGTAGCTCTCCGGGTCCGCCTCCCACGCGGTCAGCTTCGCGCGAATCGCGGCACGTGAGCGCTGGCCGGGAGCGCCGGTCCCAGCCTCCCCGGAGGCTGCCAGGCCGAGCCCCGCGTCTGCCAGGAAGCCGTGCCTCTCGATGTCGAACGCGATGGCCGCGTCGCGGGCTGTCCGCTCGACGGCAGCGGCCTGCCGCAGCGTCGGGTCCGCCTCGGCCATGGCGGCCTGATATTCGGCCTGGAGCTGCCCGGCCGCCTTCGGTTTCACGTCCATGGACTCGACAGCCAGGACGTAGGGCCGCGCGGCGGCGGGCTGGCCGGCCTCTATCAGGCGGTGAGCATGGCGCACGAGGTCCTCTCCGTTGCCACGCGCCAGACGTGCGGCGGCGAGTTCGTCGGCCATGGCACGCGCCGGGTCGGCCTCGGCCTCGGCCTTCGCCCGCAGCAGAGCGGCAGCGGTGGAAGCCTCCCGGAGATACGCCTGAACGGCCGAGCTGCCGAGCGCGTCGGCGGTGCGGAGTTCAGCCAGGATGCGCGCCCGTTCGGCCTTCACGTGGTCGGCCGGGTACTTCGGCGCGTCCGTCATGAGCGCGGCGAGGCGAGCCTGAGCCGCTCGGACGCCGATGCGCCAGGTATTCACTGCCTTGTCGCGATTCTCGATGGTGCTCACAGTGCCCTCCAGGGTGTGCAGCTCGGCCGCCAGACGCTCCAGCTCGGCGGTGTGACGCGGGAGTGCTTCGACGGCCTCCGGCACGCCGGCGGCGGCGCGGGCGGCGACCGTCTCGTGCTCGAAACGGAAGTAGGCGAGCCGGATACGGGCCTGGTCAACCGCGGTGAGAGGTCCGGCCGGGAACGTCGGCCGCGGGTTGTACGCGGGCGACCGTCTCGCGCGGCGCGCCTGGCGCAACCTGTCAGCGTCGTCGATGAAGCTCACGGTCAGTACCACGCCTTCGCGCCGCCGACCGTGCGGGCGTACTCGATGGACGCATAGACCACGCCGTCGCGGCCGACCGCCCGGGCGTCCGACCTGCGCCCCGGGTGCCACACGGCCAGCGCCACGGCGGACACGAGGTCGTCATTCGGCGCCAGGTCGGCCTTGTTCCCGAAGGTCAGGAGCCGTCGAACGCGCGTCGGACGCGGCGCGAACGCCGCCATTTCGCGGAGGAAGTCCTCCAGGAGCGGCAGGTCAGCGGGCCACGTCAGCTTGCCTGTCTCCACGAGTGCGCGGAGGTTGTCCACTAGCTCGACCTTCGGGACGGACCCGGGTCCCGCGTCGTCCCCGCCGGTGATGGCCAGGCCCTTCGGGGCGCGGTCGAAGAGCCCCTCCCGGTGCGCCTCGCGGAACTGGTACATGACGGCCGTCCCGAGCCCGGTCCGGTCGTACAGGAGCGTCGTGGAGCCCGCCCACGGCGGGCGCGAGAGGACCTCGGCTGCCTGTTCGATGGCGACCGCGTAGGCCAGCTCCAGCGGCCAGCGCTTGAGGTGGAGCAGCACCTTGCGCACCTTCGGCGTCGGCTCCCAGCCCGCGGGTCCGTGCCAGGGCGCGTCGGGCGCGAGAGCCAGGTTCTCGACGATGGCCAGCGTCGTGTAGTCGCGGATGGAGCCCAAGTCCATGGCGGCCACGTAGTTCGGCATGTCAGCCTCCGGGGTAGGGCGCACGGAGCGCCGGGTCGGTGAGGGCGCGAAGCTGCGCCAGGGTGAACAGGCCGGCGCCCGCGTTCTCGAAGCTGCACTCGTACTCGCGAGCGAAGACAGAGCGGCCGAGCGAGGCCAGCTCGGCGTCCAGGAAGTCGCGCCGGATGGTGGGGATGTCCCAGCACGGCACAGTGCGCACGACCCAGCCGGGGTCCGCGCCCGTCGCCGCCTCCCAGAAGAAGCCCTCGGCCAGCCAGGGCGTCGAGAGCATGACGATGCGCCCGCCCGTCACGGCCACCATGGGCCGGATGGCTTCGTACAGGGCGCGCTCAATCTTCGCGGCTTCGTCGAGCAGCACGAGGTCGGCGGCATAGCCCCGGATGCTCGCCTCGGACGAGGGCAGGGACACGACGCGGCTGCCGTTCTCAAGGGTGAGCTGGGCGATGGCCTCGGAGACCGCGCCCACAGGTCGCCCCAATGCGCTGTAGGCCTGCCGCACCTTCGCGAGCAGCTCGTTCGCCTGGCGCTGGCTGGGCGACACGCACACGGCCAGGCTGCCGGCTCGGTAGGTGGCGAGGTGGAGCGCCATGAGGGCGGCGGTGGTGGACTTCGACCCCTGGCGGGACACGACCCAACACTCGCGGGGCGCCGGCGAGCGGAGCGCCGCCTTGGCCCAGTCATACGGCTCGACACCGACGGCTCGCGCCATGGCGACCGGGTCGGCGGCCATGGCCAGGTCGCGCGCCAGGTCAGGCATTGTCGTCCGTGCCCTCACGAGCGCCGTGCAGGGCCGTGGTGCCGTCGTCGGGCCGGTAGCGGGTGATGTGGCCACCTGCCGCGACCGGGCGCGCTTGTGGCACGCCGGCGATGGCGTCTGCGACGGCGGCCCGTGCCTCCGGGAACGGCTCCAGGGCATGCAGCACGGCGCTGCGCAGCTCGACCCACTCAGGCGACGTCTGGAGGTTGAGGACCTGAACCTGTACACCGTCGGGCTTCAGCTCGCCGGACAGGCGGGCCAGGAGTTCGATGCTGGAGCGCAGCTCACGAGCGGCGCTCAGGAAGGCGCCAGTGCGTCCGTCCGCCTCGGCGCTGTCGAGTGCGCGCTCCAGGCGGCGCGCCAGGGCCTCGATACGGGACAGGGCGCTGCGAGCGCTCGTCTGGCGCGACTCGGCGCTCAATGTGAGCAACGCGGGCGACAAGTGCCGGTCGCGGTGCCTGCTCAACGCCTTCGCGCCGACGCCGAACGCGGCGGAGATTGACAGGAGCGTCCGTCCAGCGGCGAGCTGCGCGTCGATAGCAGCGCGCTTCGGATGGGTGCAGGTGACACACGGAACGGACACGGCTCAGCGCCTTCCGTGACCGCAACCGTGACCGCGACTCGCACGGAGACGCTCGGAACGCGCCGCGTGAGCACGAACGCGAGCGGCCGGCCGTGAGGCTGCGAACCTGAAGGCGCCGCGTCCCGGAAGGTCGAGACGCAAGAGAACGCGGCGCCCGCTCACGTCCCTGTCTCCGGCTCGACCACGTCGTCTCCGAAGACGTCGAGTGCTGCCTGGACGGCAGGCGGGACCTCAGGTGCCGAAAGAAGAGGCACCGAACCCCTATAGGGTTCGTTCGGTGCTTCGGTACCTCTTCTCGACTCGGCACCGTCTAGCTGCCGAACAGGTGCCGAAGATGCACGTTCGGCACCATTCGGCGCCTCGGTACCTGGTGAGACGGCATAGACCACCTTGAGACGCTGGGTTCCACGCGCGGTCGCTCGCCTTTCGGTCCGAGTCTCCACGAGCCCGGCCTCTTCGAGCGCCCTTGCGTAGTTGGCCGCGGTGTCCTTGCTGACGCCGAGCACCTTGCCAAGACGCAGGTAGTCAATGCCCGGCGCGGCCACGATGGCAGCCAGGACCGCGTCCGCCGGCACCTTCGTGCTCTTCGCTTCGTCGAGGTCCACCGGGTCGATAAGCAGCCCGCCGGCCTTCGTCGCGGCGATGCGCCGCTCGTGGCGGACGCGCTTCCTGACGGTCACCTTCGTCCGTGTGTCGCCGTCGCGCTCTAGCAGCACCACCACGTCGCACCAGCGCGCCCACTCGCCGAGCACGTCCGAGAGGCGCCGCTCGCCGTGTCCCTGCGGCTTCCTCAGGTGCACCAGTAGCGCGATAGCCAGCGCGGGGTAGGACTCCAGCATGGCCCGCAGGTTGGTGAACACGGCCTGTATCTCGCGGCCCCACGGGTCAACCTGCGTCGCGCCGGTGCCGGTGTCGAAGACGGCCAACAGAAGCCCATGGTCGCGCGCCCAGCCGGTGAACCAATCGCGCCACGCGGGCACCGTGAGACACGGCCGGCCGCCCGCGGCGGTCATGAGCGGCAGGCGGTAGTAGCGCCCGGTGAGCGCGGCGCGGTCCAAGTGCAGCGAGTCGAGCACGGTCGTTTCGCGGTCGTAGTCGTCGTCGGCGTGCATCTCGGAGAGGTAGCAGACGGCACCCGTCTGCACGATGTCCCACGTCCCCGCGAACGCGCCGCCGGCGACCGCGACGCGAATGCCCAGCTCGGAGTCGATGCTGTAGGACTTGCCGGCTCCCTCTTCGGCTCCCACCACGACGATGCGGCCAGGCCGGATGAGGTCGGCGGCGTACTCGGTTTCCCCGAGGGCCGACAGCGCGGCCGTGCCGCGGTCTTCGGGCTCCAGGAACGTGACCAACCGGCCGTCCACCGCTGCTAGCACTCCCGCTTGCCACTCCGGGTCTCCGCGCGGTTCTGGCGCCGACCTGAACTCGCCCGGCATGCCGGTCCACTCCCGGAACTCGGCCGGCTCGGCCGGCACCTGCCGGTCTCGGAACGCGAGCGCCTGCCGGCGGTGGCGTTCGGTCAGTGCCTCCGGTTCGGGCTCTTCGGCGTCCAGTGCCTCCAGGAAGGCCAGGGTTTCCGCGTCGGGCTCGCCGGTCATGACTTGTCAGCTAATAGCTTGAGCAGCTTCGCCTGCTCCTCTTCCTGCCGGCGTTCCGTCTCGGCCAGAGCGTCGAGGTCCATGGCCTCCTCGACCGCCTCTTGGACCCGCTCTCGCAGGACGTCAACCGGAAGGGCGTCCAGCTCTACGGACGAGCGGGTGCCGTACCGAGCGACGAACGCTGCTGCCCGGCTGTCGGTTGTCTTCGCGAAGTCGGGCGGCAGGTGGTAGCGCTCGATGTCCTCAAGCGTGAGGGCGACCTTCTCGATGTCGGGGTAGCAGCCCAGGTCGTTCAGCCGCTCCTCTAGGCTCCGCACCATGTCCTCACCGGACGGGTCGAAGTCGCCGAAGTAGAGGACCACGTCCGGGCTGCGCTCAGCGGCGGCGTTGATTGAGGACCAGCCGTCATAGCCGCGACCGACGTTGAGGGTGACGCCGAATGGCCGAAGGACGTCCATGAAGATGCCGGAGATGGCGTCCTTCTCCAGCCAGCACTCGACGAGCTGCTCTTGGTCCTGCCAGACGTCACGGCGATACGCGACCGCAACCGTCTTGATGAAGTCGGGCAGGTCGCTCCACATGGACACCTCGCGCGGCTTGCGCTGGCGGTCTTCGATTTGGTCCCAGCCGACCACGCCGTCGCGGCGAGCCTGAACGAGCAGGTTTGACACGAGCTGGTACTGGCTTCGGTTGTTGGCGACCACGTGCCTGGCCACGAGCTGGTAGTAGACCTGCCGGACGGTCATGGCCGCGCCCGCTGCGTTGATGACCTCCACGGCCGTGCCTAGGATGGCCACCGTCTTCGCGGACCGACCCCGGCCCATTCAGGTGGCCTCCGGCGCGACCCGGCGCACGTCCTCACCACGCCGGAGCCGCGCCGCGACGGAGCAACAGGCGCCACAGTCTGCCAGCCGAGCCCAGGCCCATGGCTCGGGCAGAGAGGGAGCGCCGCAGACGGTGCGTCCGCCGGCGTGGGCGTGGGAGACGCCGTCACGACCGGCCCACCAGCGGAGGCGGAGCGACTTGACGGCGTCGCGGCTCACCGGGTCGGCCGTCCGTCTGCGACCCATCCGTCCACGTCGCTCAGGCCGTGCGGCGCGTTGGCCAGGAGGTCCTCGATGGCCTGGCGAGCGACCACGATTCGCCTGCCGAGTCGGATTGAGGGCAAGGTCCTGTTGGCCACGAGGGAATAGGCGGCGTTCCGTCCGATTCCAAGGAGGGTGGCGGCCTCTTCGACGGACAAGACAAGCGGAACCTGCGACCAGTCAGTCGGCCGCGGTCCGGTCATGACCAGCGCCTCAGCAGTGCGCCGTACATGGCCCCGACCCGTCCGGCAGGAACCCGACGGCAGCTCTCCCAGTGATTGACGAGCGCTCGGCCGACTCCGAGGTGTCGGGCGACGTCCGACTGGCGCAGCCCCGTCCGCTCCCGCAACGCTCGCGCCGCACCGGCTCGCACGAGGCGAATGGCAAAGCTCAAGTCGTCGAGTTCGGTGCCGTCGAGCGCTTCCATGCCTCACAGCATGCGCCGTCTACCGGGTGTCGCGACAGCGACTTATTGTCCTATCCCGGAAACTGTTGACGGAGTGTTGTCGGAGACCCATACTCTCGGCATGAACTCCACACGCACGACCAGCAAACGCTGGCCCGACGAACGCGGCCCCTTCGTTCTCACGGTCGAGTGGTCACTCTTCGATGACCGGCTCGCCGTGTCGGGCGTCACCTTGCGGCTGCGCGACCCTGACCCGGACGGCGAGCGAATGGCCCTCAGCACGGGCGAGCTGTGGCTCCGTCCACGGCGTCCGGTCAAGTCAAGCGACCTTCGGAGAATCCCGCTCCGTGCCGAGGCCGAGCACCTCCGCCAGGTGCAGACGGACTTTGCCGACGTCGCCGCGTCAATGGCGCCTGAGCAGGCGGCGGAGATTGAGGCCGGCGTGGCGGCCTGGCGCGTCTCCGCCGGTGGGAAGCGCGGCCCTCGCCCCGACCTGGACTGGTATCGCCGTGTCGCCAGGGTCTACATGTCGGCCGCCTCGGCGGGCCACCCCTCGCCCACGGAAGCGGTCGCGGCCGAGCTGTACGGCGGTGAGCGCACCGGCGCCGGCCCGTCCACAAACAGCGGCTATCACGCCGCAGGCAAGGCAATCCACCGGGCGCGGGCGCTCGGGCTCCTCCCGAAAGTGCGGAAAGGCGGACGGCTGTGAGAACAGGTCGAATCGCGAGACGGTGCCAGGCTTGCTCGGCGTCCATCGCCAGGGGCCGGGTCTGCGCGGCCTGCGGGTCGGACCGGCTGGCATGGTCCTTCGTCGTGGACGTCTCGGCTCCGGGCGAGGCGCGGCGTCAGGTGCATCGTTCTGGGCTACCGACCCGAGCCGCGGCCGTCGCGGCAATGGCCGCGGTGCAGCAGAGGGCCGATGCCCGCTTACCAGAACCGTCGCGGAAGACGGTCGAGCGCTACCTCGGCGACTGGCTCCCTTCGGTCCGAGGCCAGCTACGGGCCGGGTCGTGGATCGGCTACCAGCTCGCCGTTCGGCGCCACATTGTTCCGGCCCTCGGCGGCGTGGCTCTCGCGCAGCTCACCCGCGCGACGGTCAAGACGTTCTATGCCGACCTGGAGGCGTCCGGCGTCTCAGCGAAGACGACCCACAACATCCACATGGTCCTCCACCGTGCACTCGCCGACGCGGTGGAAGATGGACTAGTCGTGCGCAACGTCGCCGACCGCGCGCACACCTTGCCGCGCGACTCACGGCGACCACTGACGGTCTGGACGGCCTCGGAGACGGCCACATTCCTCCGGTCCGTCGAGAGCGACCGTCTCTCGGCCCTCTGGCGCGTCCTGGCGACGACAGGGCTCCGCAGAGGCGAGGCACTCGCCCTCACCTGGCCCGACCTCGACGCCGGCTCGCTCTCAATCAGTCGGGCGAGGGTCCGCGGACTCGACGGGTGGACCGAGGGACCGCCGAAAACGAGGGCCGGGCGGCGACGCGTCGCTCTCGACCCCGGGACCGTCGAAGCACTGCGGACACACCGGAAGAGGCAGCTTGAGGAACGCCTCGCGGCAGGGCCAGCCTGGTGTGACTCGGGCCTCCTCTTCACTCGGGCGGACGGGCTGCCGCTCGACCCCGACGGCGTGACTGGGACCTTCGAGCGACTCGCAGCGCGAGCCGGGCTGCCACGGGTCCGACTACACGACCTCCGACACGGCGTCGCGAGCATGATGCTGAGCCAGGGAACGAACCCGAAGGTGGTCCAGGAGCGGCTCGGACACTCCAGCTTCGCGGTGACGATGGATCTCTACTCGCACCTTGCGGCCGGCATTCAGGAAGAGGCCGCGGACGCTCTCGGCCGGGTGCTCGATAGCTCGGCCAGGTAGGTCTCCGGTCACGGTTCCGGTCACAGGAGAGAAGAGACGTGCCGTCCCAGCCCGTCCCGCCTAGTCCCGTGAGAGGTCCGTTTCGTGCTCAGGAAGGCACCAGACGGGACCACGTGGGACGCGCCGGGACGGCCAAATGGAGGTTGCGGACCTGAAGGTCGTGGGTTCGAGTCCCGCCGGGCGCGCCAGAGCCGCGATCGGGCGATAAGCTGTCGCCGGTCACGACTTCAGACGCTCCGCCACGAACCGGATCGCGATGCAATAGCAGCGGCTCGGGCGCCCCGGCAGACGACACCACCCGCCCGTACCCCTCCGCCCGAGGTCGAGGCAGCACGTGCCATACATGCTCGCGTAGATTTGCACGAAGCGTGCGGACTTCGTCGACGGTCCGAGGCACCATTCGCAGAACGCGCGGCGGTTCTGCCACATGTCGCGTTCACCGGCCATGCCTTGGAGAAGGTAGATCACGGAGTTCACCGCGTGGGCTTGTCCTGTGTGTCGGTGGCAGACAGATCCAGAGGGGCCGGTCGGTCGGATTGCCGAGGAGTCGCCGCGCAGCGTGCGGTTCCCACACTATGGTTCCATCTCGTTTTCTCGCCGCCAGACCTGCCCGCGACGACGTCGGGTGAACGTTCCCCGTGAGCCGGGCCGCCCGGCTCAGGCGCGCGTTGTCGTGTCCGCGTCCAGATACGTCCGTGACACCGGACCTTGGATGCGGACGGGTGGCGGGAGGATCCACAGGCTGTGAGAGCCCCCTACGCTGGTGGTGTCAGACAGCAGCGAGGGGAGGCTCTCGGTGGC
>JBKQRF010000150.1:0-5535 GCA_052144055.1 Candidatus Limnocylindrales bacterium | reverse complement strand
GTCGCAGTGCAGCAGGTCGAAGAAGAACCCGCCGCCTTCCTCCGCCTCGAAGCGGGTCCCGCACGCCTGACACTGGTAGCCGGTCGCCGATCCCATTCCGTTCACCTGCCTGGGCACACGGCAGCGTCACGCTTCACATGGGCGCCGCCTTCATCAAGCCTCCCGCCACGGCTCACCGAGTCTTGCCCACGACGTGCAGCCGGAAGGCCGGGTCGTGGACGTGCAGGAACAGTGCACGGTCGGCCGTCTCACAATAGCCGAGCCGCTGGCCGCATCGTGGACAGGCCGGGAGCCGGACAAGGGCCCCTGCGGGGACGCGGGCGGTCGGCGCCCTGTACCAGCATGCGCTCCTGACCGCGGGAAGCCGGCCCTGCACCCTGTGCGGCACGCCTTGGATGACACGGAACGAGGGCGCAGCGCTGGCACCAGCGGTGTCGAGGGCCATATCCGGTCCGGGATCCCATCCTGCCACGCTACACTGGCCCACCCTGGTCACGCCTCAGTCGGCCACAGCGTGCACGAGATCGGCCAGGATCTCGGACGCCTCCTCGCAGGAGGTGCAGCGGAAGCCGATCAGTGCGTTGCCCTCCCACTCCGCATCGTCGCGCTGGCTCGGTTCGTGGCGCCAGTCGGGGTCTCCCTGCGCGTCGAGCCCGTTGATGGCGATCGCGGTGCAGCGTGGGACCCGTTCCTCCGCGTCGATGTCGGGCGCGCCGCCGTGGCGACAGACGAAGAGGGGCATCAGCCGATCAGCGCGATCGCCTGCTCGTCGCCGAGCAGGATCACGTGCACATCCCGGTCGACGCGCCGCAGCTCCTGGACCTGCTCCGGGGTCAGCGCCAGTGTCTCGCCCTCTGGTCCGACGCCGCCGCTGAACACGACGTCGCCCGCCGTCCAGTCGCCCAAGGCCAGCGGGCAGAGCATGTCGGCCTTCCAGTTGCGCTGCGGCTCGGCGACGAGCTTGCCCTCCTCGTTCAGCCACATGGTTGCCTCGGAGCCCGCGAGCGTGAAGCGCACCGCCTCGACGTAGCCGTCGACCGCTCTCTGCAAGTCCGGCAGCCTCGGCACGCCCGGATGGAAGCGCATGACGCCCTCGGTCGACAAGGTGGCCCAGGTCATCTGATCGCCTCGCGCTTGGCCTCACCCGACCTGGGAGTGCCCGTTCCTGGCGCCTCACCCACGCGGCGCTCGCCAGGGTTCCCGAACACGACCCCCTGATCGCGCAGACTCACGAATGCGGTGCCGGCCACGATGATGTGGTCTAGTACCGGGACGTCAAGCAAGCGCCCGGCCGCCACCATCTCGACCGTCAGGCGCAGGTCGTCTGGGCTGGGCGTCGGATCGCCCGACGGATGGTTATGGACGCACAGGATGGCAGCTGCGTTGTCGTGCACGGCGTCCCGGAACAGCTCCCCGATCCGGACGAGGGCGGCGCTGACGTTGCCGACGTAGACGGTCACGTCTCGCTTCACGTGGTGCTTCATGTCGAGCACGAGCACGTGCAGCTCCTCCCGCTCGAGTCCTGCGAGCTGGAGGATCAGGCGGTCAGACACGTCACGGGGCGAGTGCACGGTCCAGCGCGCGCCTTCGGCCCCGAGAGCCAGGCGGGCACCGCAGCTCGGGCATTGCGCCATGGGCTCGGGCGTCTCGCGGACGAGCCTCGGCGGGCTGGTCGGTTTCCGCGCGGCAAGCACGTCGATCTCGGCGACTGCCGGGCCGTTCGTGTCACCCGCCATCAACGTCGTCGCTGTGGTCAGGGTCAGGGATCCTCGGCTGCTGAGAGTTCGGCGGGACCGACACGCGGCTGCCCGGCGGGGGAGGCGTCCATTCGCGGTAGAACTTCTCCTGCCAGCGGTCGCCATCGACCTGGACTGCGTTCTCGATCCAGCGGGCCCCGGCCGGCGAGCGGTCTTCGAAGTGGCGCGCATCCCGGCCCATTGCCCGACCTCGGGCGGTGTGCTTGTCCAAGGCCACATCCGGGATCGGCGGGAACTCGTGCCGCTGCTGCCGCACCTCGAAGAGCGTGAGCATGTCGGCGATCTCCCGATTCTTCGGCAGTCTCGCCAAGTGCCACGCGGCCTGCTGAAGTTGGAGAGGCGGGTACACGACCTTCTGACCCGCTTCTGGCTTCTTCTGGTTGGCCCGCAGGACCTCCGACATGATCCAGAGCCCGGCGATCACCGCGGGGGCAGACGGCTCGGCGAGTCCGACGTCCTCCGAGCAGATGACCATCAGGCGACGCCAAGCCCAGCCCCCGAGGCCGGACAGGTTCAACTCGTGACTCCAGAAGCACGCAGCGTCGGTGTCGCCCCGGCGGATGGCCTTCTGCAACGCACTTATGCACTCGTCGGCCGGGTAGTCGTTCAGCGTCCGCAGGTTCCACGGACCGACTGCCATGTCTTGTGCCTCCTCGTCGTAGCTGGTCATGATCGTGTCGGTCCGGTCATCGGGGTCGCTGATCGCAGCCGGGCTCGGGACACGCGCGAAACTCCGCGTAGGCCCTGCCACTCTTCTTCGAGATGCCGGCCGGCACCACACGCCACGCCACGCCGTGGACCGGGCAGAGCCCGTTGGTCCCTGCAGCACCTTGGCGGGCCTGGCCGATGGCGGTGATCGGTCGGACCGGAGCAGGCTCGGGCGGCAGCGGGATGAGTTCGTCCTGGAACGCCTCCGGCCGGGCAGGGGCCCCGGCGCCGTTGGCAGCGTCGAGCGGGCCGCTGATCCTGACCCCTCCGTCGGCGTCGACTTGGATCGTGACGGTGACTGTCGTCATGCTGCACATCCCTCCCTGGTGATCGGTTTGCCGATGACGGTCTTCGCCGGCCCCTGCGTCCAGCGCCATACCTCGAGCGCCCGCAAGAAGGTCGCGAACGTCGAGCCGTCGACGGCCATCGGGACAAGCTCCGCTCGATCCGATTGGACGTGGACGATCCCGAAGCGACTTGCCCGGGGCAGGCGATATCGGCGTGGATCGCCCGGCCGGCCGATGAACTGGGCCCCGCCATACGCGCTCAGTTGAAGGGCTGCCTCGGGATAGATGCCGTTCCCGGTCTTGAGATCGAGGAGCCAGCGCTCCCCACCGATGTCCGCGATCGCGTCGCAGGTGCCGCCATAGCCGTGCGTCAAGGAGCAGACCATCGCCTCGACGGCGAGGAACTTCGGGCTCCACTGGCGCAAGAAGGTGCGGTACGTGTTGACGTGGCCGGCCAGTTCCTCGGGGACTTCCGGCTCCCCACCACGCGCGATCTGCTCGGCCAGCAGGTGGACCTGTGTCCCGCGATCGGCCGCCTTGTCACGCGCGTAGTCAGGAATGGTCTTCAGCCAGTTGACCGCGGCGTTCGGACCACCCTCGGCGCGCATCGCGATCAAGGTGTCCAGGTTCCGGACCGCGCAAGCGGCCACCTCCCTCCGCGCCCATCCGGCGATTGGGCCGCTGCGGTCGACGACTCGCAGGACGGTCGTCACCGACGGGAGGGGCCAGCGCACGTCATGGCCGTCGTTCCAGCCGTACACATGACTAGCGTCCCGGGTGAGGCCAAGTGGGAGGGAGGATGGGGTGTCCATGCCCATACTATGACAGGTTGACCACCTATGTCAAGTCTGTGATAGACTCCTGACGAGTCATCACGAGGGAGGTACGGATGCCGCAGATCTCATTTCAGGGCCGACACGCAGGACGAGTTGATCGCCATGGTCCGGCGCTGGGTGGCCGGACTTGACGCCATCGAGTCGGTGCCAGCCGAACGCAATGAGCGCCCCGCGGACTGGCGTACCCGAGAGCTGCAGGAGGTGCTCCACCGGCTCAAGGGGATCGACAGCCGGCGGCTGGTGCACGAGGTCGCCGAGGCCGCCACGCGCGGTGAGGCCGTCCCCTTCGATGACGCGCTGCGAGCCCGCTACGGGAAGACCAGCGGAACCGCCTTCGCAGGCATGTTGTCGGGACCGAACAAGCTCATGCGCCGGATCGCCAAGCGCGACTTGATCACGTGGGATGCTGCGGTGGGCGGGTACCGCATCGACCCGGCCGATGCCGAGATCATCCTGGCTCACTTGGCCTGAGGGAGGCAGTAGCGGAGAGCCGCGCTCGCCGCTACGTCGGCAGTAGGTTTGGCCACCTCGGCCTCGCTACGCTGCCCTGCCGATATCAGGATCCGGCGTTGATTACTAGAGTGGGCCGCGGGCTGTTTCGCTACCCTGAGCCATGGGCCCGAGCCCTGGGCTGGCCGGACCCGAGGAGGCGGACAGGCGTGAACATCGACGACGTGCGCCGGGTGCTCATCATCGGGAGCGGCACGATGGGCCAGCAGATCGGGCTCCAGTGCGCCACCCATGGGTATGCGGTCGTCCTGTACGACATCGACCCAGGCGCCCTGGATGTCGGGATGGGACGGCTGCGCGGGTACGCGGACGAGGAGGTCAGAACAGGCGTCATCGACGCCACGACGCGTGACCGGGCGCTCGCCGCCATCACGACCACCACCGACCCGGCGACGGCGGCGGCCGAGGCGGATCTCGTGAGTGAGTCGGTGCCCGAGGATCCGGCCCTGAAGGGTCGCGTGCTCGCCCAGTTCAACGCGCTCTGTCCGGCTCGCACGATCTTCACCACCAACACCTCGACCCTGCTCCCCTCGATGTTCGCCGCCGCCACGGGGCGGCCCGACCGCGTGGTGGCGCTGCACTTCCACCCACCCGTGTGGTCGTCGAACGTGGCGGACGTGATGCCCCATCCGGGCACCTCGGCGAAGACGACGGACCTCGTGCTCGCCTTTGCCCGGCGGATCGGGCAGGTCCCCATCCATCTCCGCAAGGAGAGCTACGGCACGATCACCCTCTGGCGATCCTCGGGGTGCGAGGTGCAGGCCCTGACTGGTCTCAGGCCATCATCGTCCGGCCCCGGCTCATCGAGGGCGGCGCGGGGTCGGTGTCGATCGCGAAGCTCACCATCGACCCGGCGCAACCTACGGCCCACGACGTCGACGTGGTCCGCTCCCTCGCGTGGGATGCCGCTGACCCCGCCGCCTCACAGGCGCGGGTCGATGAGGCCCTCGACGTCGAGCGCGTCACGCGCCGCTTCTACCAGGAGCTGGCCGTCCACCACGCGGCGGTTCTTGGAGCGGTGCGGGCGGCGGCCGAGAACCACCCCGCTGTTCGCGATGGCGTCGATGTGGGGGGCGGAACCGATCGCGTAGCGCTGCGGATCGTCACGCAGATCCTCTTCTGCTACTTCCTCCAGCGCAAGGGCCTCCTCGAGCACCGGCCGGACTGGCTGTCCCGCCAGTACCGAGAGTTCGAAGGCGCCGGACGACACGGCTTCTACCAGGCGGTGCTCGAGCCCCTCTTCTACGAGGCCCTGGCGAAGCCCTTGGCCGAACGCCCGACGCCCTGGAATGAGCGCCCCGGGATTCCCTTCCTGAACGGCGGCCTGTTCGAGCGGACCTATGTGGCCACGCTCCCGCTTCCTGACGAGGTGGCGGGTCCCAGTCAACGTCGCAACACGGACATCGATCCGAGGAGTGTAGCCAGTCGGTCGGCCGG
>JBKQRF010000149.1:0-3109 GCA_052144055.1 Candidatus Limnocylindrales bacterium | reverse complement strand
GTCATGAAGCTCACCCTCTCGGCCGACCATCGCCTCGTCGATGGTGAGCTCGGGGCGCGGTTCCTGAATGCGCTGCGCCGTCGACTCCAGGACACCGAGGCGTTCCGGCGTGAAGGGCTCAACGGCTAGGTCCGGCGCCTCCCACGAAATGGACTGAGAGAAAGGAGGGCGGGTACTCCAAGAAGCCACCGGTCACGACCGCCCCGTTGACCCGCGACGGCACGGAACGCCAAGCCCAGTACGTGTGACACATATCACGATGCCGGGTCGCTCCCATGACCGTAGACGTCTTCGACGAGGGGATCGGGCCGCCTGTATTCCTCGGGAAGCGGACCTCGCACAAGGGTCCATAACGTGGGTGTCGACTTCGGGGAGATTCACCGCCGTCACTCGCGGCGACAGGGCCGTCGCGTCACATGCTGTTGGCAGCTTAGGGTGCATCGCTCCGGACGCCCGCATCCGTCCTGGACAGGTTTGACGTCGCCACGGACGCGCTTCGTCAGGCTCGCTCTCGAGCGGACGTTATTTCGACTAACCGACCGTGGTGCCTGCGTCGTCCCGACCAGCGGGCGGCCGTGCTCGGTGGATACCGGTGGTGGAGGCGCATCTTCAGCGGGCGGGCCGATCCGCCTGCACTCGTAGCGCTTGAAGGAGAGGGTTATGTCCAAGACCATCCTAGTCATTGGTACGCTGGATACGAAAGGCCGGGAATACGCCTACGTCCGTGACCTGATCCGCGCTCGGGGGCACGAAACGCTCGTCTTGGACGCGGGGGTCCTTGGCGAGCCGACGTTTACTCCCGACATTCCAGCCGTCCGCACCGCTGAAGCTGGCGGAGGCTCGCTCGAAGAACTCCGCGAGAAGCGCGATCGAGGTCACGCGCTGGAAGTGATGGGCCTGGGGGCACGGGCACTCGCGCTCGAACTCGCCGCCGGCGGCAGGTTCGATGCCGTCATCAGCATGGGCGGCTCGGGCGGCACGTCCATCGGGACGACGGCCATGCAGGCACTCCCTGTGGGCCTGCCCAAGCTCATGGTCTCGACCATGGCCTCAGGTGATGTGGCTCCGTACGTCGATGTGAAGGACATCACCATGATGTACTCCGTCGTCGACGTCTCGGGGCTCAATCGGGTCTCGCGCCGCATCTTCGCGAACGCCGCGGGAGCGATCTGCGGCATGGCCGACCAGGTCATGCCTGAGATCGAACAGAAGCCGCTGGTCGCGGCCACGATGTTCGGCGTCACAACGCCGTGCGTCGACCGGGTGCGCTCAAGGATCGAGGAAGCCGGCTACGAGGTGTTGGTGTTCCATGCGGTCGGCAGCGGTGGCCGATCCATGGAGGCGCTGGTCTCCGACGGCTTCGTGTCAGGCGTCGCTGATGTCACCACAACGGAGTGGTGCGACGAGCTGGTGGGTGGGGTCCTATCGGCCGGGCCGGATCGCCTCAACGCCGCGGCCCGGGCTGGCGTGCCCCAGGTCGTCTCACTGGGCGCCCTCGACATGGTCAACTTCGGGCCGATGGACACCGTACCGGAGCGCTTCCGGCAGCGCAACCTGTTCGTACACAATCCCTCGGTGACGCTCATGCGCACCACGCCTGAGGAGTGCGCGAAGCTCGGTGAGATCATCGCCGGAAAACTCAACCAGACCACTGGCCCGACCGCGCTGTTCGTTCCTCTTAAGGGCGTCAGTCAGATCGACGCCGAGGGAATGCCCTTCTACGATCCCGCGGCAGACGCGGCGCTGTTCGACGCGATCCGCGCCCACCTTGATCGCACGAAGGTAGATCTGGTCGAGATGGATCTCAACATCAACGACCCTGTGTTTGCGGACGCCATGGCGGATCGTTTGTTGTCGATGATCGCGAAGGGCTAGGCAGCCCTAGGCAATCACGGACGTTCATGAGGAGGAAAGTGAATGGCACTCGCCCGAGAGGAAATCTTGCGTCGCCTGCACGAGCAGGTGGCAGCCGGTCGTCCGATCGTCGGCTGTGGCGCCGGCGCCGGCATCTCGGCCAAGATGGCCGAGGCCGGCGGCGCGGACCTGATCATCATCTATAACTCAGGGCGCTACCGGATGGCCGGGCGTGGCTCGCTGGCGGGCCTGCTCGCCTACGGCGATGCCAACGCTATTGTTGTGGAGATGGCCGCCGAGGTGCTCCCGGTCGTCAAGGACACGCCGGTGCTGGCAGGCATCAATGGCACCGATCCCTTCCGCCTCATGCCGGTTTTCCTCCGGCAGCTCAAGGAGATCGGGTTCTCTGGCGTCCAGAACTTTCCCACCGTGGGCCTGATCGATGGGGACTTCCGGGCCAATCTTGAAGCGACCGGCATGGACTACGGTAAGGAGATCGCGGCGATCGGCGTTGCGCATGAGCTGGACCTCTTCACCTCGCCCTATGTGTTCAACGTCGATGACGCAAGAGCGATGGCAAAGGCTGGGGCCGACGTACTCGTGGCCCATATGGGGCTGACCACCGCTGGAACCATCGGAGCGGGGGTCGCGTTGACCCTCGACCAGGCGATCGACCGGGTGATGACGATCGCCGAGGCCGGCAAGTCCGTTCGCTCCGACATTCTGGTGATCTGCCACGGCGGCCCGCTGGACGAGCCACAGAACGTTGGGACGGCGCTTGCGCGGATGCCTGGCGTTGCCGGCTTCTTTGGCGCCTCCAGCATCGAGCGGTTGCCTACCGAGCGAGCCATCAAGGGCCAGGTCGCGGACTTCAAGGCACTGAAGGTCGCGGCCGTCAACGCCGGAGTGTAAGCGCCGAATCAGCTTGTTCGTCACAGCGGCGAGGGCTCGCCCAGAGCCTCCGCCGCTGTGACTTTCAAGACAGGCTTTCCCCAATGGCGGTCGAGGTGGCCATTGCTTGGCTGAGGCGCGGCGCCGGAGCGTGGCTGCGGCAGAGGTCGCCCGGTCACGAGAAGCCGTGCCGAGCGGGCATGCCCTGATCAGCCGCTCCGCCCCGTCCCGAACTGGCGGTCTCCGGCGTCGCCGAGGCCGGGCAGGATGTAGCCTCGTTCGTTCAGCTGCCGGTCTACCGCCGCGCAGTAGATCTGGACGTCCGGGTGCGATCCGGTGACGGCGCGGACCCCCTCTGGGGCGG
>JBKQRF010000148.1:0-27176 GCA_052144055.1 Candidatus Limnocylindrales bacterium | reverse complement strand
ACTGCCTGACCGGCACGCTCGTTCGGCGCGACGGGTCCTGGCGTTTCCTACTGCTCCACGGCTCCGAGGAGGCGTCAAACGCCTAGCAAACCCTCCAGGGCATTCGGCCACAGGCCCTGAGTGCCGCCCAGGCTCTGCGGGCTGTGTTCCGATCCGCCTTCGGTGGGTTGGCCGGCGAGGAGCTGGCCCAGCAGCGGGAGCGGGAGGCGCTGATGCGGACGGTGCCGGAACTGCGGTCTGCGATGCTCGGTGAGCTCGCCCGAACACTGAACGAGATCGCCGAGCTCGTGGCCGAGCGCGCGCACCGGCCGACAGATGACGACGCTGTCCTGGCGCTCGCGGGCGCCGTGATCGGCCTGGCCATCGCGGCCTGGTTCGCAGCTGACGAGGACAACCGGATGCCACGGTTCCTCGCGCGGGTCGACGCAGGCATGGCGTTGCTGGAGTCTGGCTTCGAACTCTGAGGCTCCGTCGGACTGGACGGACATTTGGAGAGGCCGCGCGCTTCCTCGCGCCACCGACGAGGCCGGACGTGGACATGGGCAACGTCGTGGCTGGGCTCGTGATGTCCTAGGGTGCCTGCCGCGTCCCCGTCGCTCAGGTAAGGAGTTCAGTGGTCGCCTCGGTGAGCGTGTCGTCAAGCCGTTCGAGCAGCTCGTCACACACCGTCTCGCTGAGAATGAGGGGCGGTGCGATCAGCAGCCAGTCGCCGAAGACGCCTGCGTTCTGTCGGCGGGCATAGACGAGCAGCCCGTGGCGGGCGCCGATTCGCCGGCAGCGGTCGGCCGGGTCGACGCCTAGCCCGAAGCGGGCCTGCGTCGCCTTGTCAGCGACGAGCTCGATTGCCTGGAGGAGGCCGAGACCGCGCACGTCGCCCACCAGCGGAGACCGTTCTCGCAGCAGCTCGAGGCCGGCTCGCAGGCGCTGACCCATCCGCTCGGCGTTGCCGAGGAGGTCCCGCTCGGCGACCTCGTCCAGAACTGCCGAGGCGGCGGCACAGCAGATTGGGTTCGCGTTGGCCGAGTGCGAGAGGTTGAACCCTTCGCGCGCCGCGAGGTCGTCGACTAGGCAGGCGGGCGCGAGTACTGCGCCGATCGGTGCGTATCCGGCGCCGAGTCCCTTGGCCAGCACGACGAGGTCCGGCAGGGCGTCGGGCTGCCAGTGGGCGGCGAGGAAGCGGCCCGTCCGGAAGGCGGAGACAATCTCGTCAAAGACGAGGAAAACTCCGTAGCGAGAGCAGGTGGCGCGCACGGCAGGCACGAAGCTGCGGTGTGGCACGTTCGCCCCGCTGGCCTGTCCGCCGACCGGCTCCATGACGAAGGCGAGCACCCGCTCCGGCCCGACGCGCAGGATCGCCTCCTCAAGGGCCGTGGCGCTGGCCTGCGCAGCCGCCTCCGGGCTCGGTGCGCGATACGTGAGGGGCGCGGGCACCTTCTCGGAAAACGTGGCCAGCGGGCCGTACACGGCGGGCGTCGCGATGTCTCCCCCAAGGGCGATGGTCTGGAGGGTCGCGCCGTGATACGAGGGGAGCAGGCTGATGATGACGTCGCGCGCGGGCTGACCCGCGGACACCACGTACTGGCGCAGGAACTTGACGGCCATCTCGACCGCCTCTGATCCGCTCGACGAGAGGTGGACTCGCTCGAAGCCGGGACCGGCGAGCTCCGATAGCTGGCCACTTAGGCGCAGGTTGGCCTCGTGCCGCGTGTTCTTGACGTAGCAGTAGGTCAGGCGCCGGCCTTGATCGACCATCGCCCGCAAGACCCGCTCGTTGCCTTGGCCAAGGTTCGCGAGAAAGGCGCCCGAGGCGACGTCGAGGTAGCGGTTCCCCTGGTCGTCCCAAAGCTCGATCCCCTCGCCCCGCACGATCAGGGGCATCTCCGCCGTAGAGCTAGCGGCGTAGAAGAGATCCTGCGGTCCGCCGCGGGACGGTCGCCCGTGAGTCAGCGTCACCTCTCGCACCGACACCGCACACTTCCTCCTCACGTGATCGACCCTGGCGGGGCAACTCGTCGCCGTTTCGTCTTCGTGGACGGCCGCAGGCGGGGCCCGCCGTCACCGCGCATCCTCAGGCGCCCGGCGACCCCGAGGAAGAGCCATTCAGGCCAGGGGACAGCCGAGGCGAATGGGCGGGTTCCGCCCGCGACCCCGGCTAGACGGGTCCACGAGCACGATCGCTGCCACCATTCCGCGGCGGTGGTGTTTGCAGGATTGATCTGCGTTGGCTCGCCGAGGCGAGCGTGCTGAACTCCGGTCGTCGCGGCAGTGGTCTTGTGCGGGAGGCCGAGCACCCCGCTCCAGACGGCCTGGAATCAGGGCTTCTTCGGCCGTTCCCGGCGCCCCGCGAGCCCGTCGACCGACCTAGCGCTGGCCGCGGCCCCGAGCATGCGTCAGAAACTGCCCCGGGTGAGCGTGCGGCCGATCACCTTGTTCTTGGCGCGGCGCGCGCTGCGGCGTGGGTTGCCGGAGGCGAGCGCCGACGAAAGGTTAGCCAGCCGCTCTGTGAGACCTAGCTGAGAGACGAGGACGTCGTCCTATGATGCGGACCATGGCTCGACGCGTACCGCGTCACACACCTGCTGGAGACCACTGGTTCCTCGCCGGATACGCGGGTCTCGCCGGGTTCTTCGCGCTAGAGGCGACTGTCCGCCAGCCGGGCAGCTCGGCCAGCCTGCACGCTTCCGATGACGACGAGGGCACGACGCGTGGGATCGTCACGGCGTTCGTTGTGGGTGCGATCCTCCCGGTATTGCTACGGCGCCTGCCGGGCCCTCGCCTGGCGCGCTGGACAGCGCCGGCGGGTCTAGCGATGGAGGCTACCGGGCTCGGCGTGCGGATCTGGTCCATGCGCACACTCGGCGCGGCCTACTCGCGCACTCTCCGGGCCGGGGACGCGCAGCGGGTAGTGGAGGCGGGTCCCTACCGCCTCGTACGACATCCTGGGTATCTCGGCACGCTCGTGGCGTGGACCGGCTTCGGTCTCACCTCGGGCAGCCTCCCCGTGGTGGCCGTCGTGAGCACTGTGTTCGGGCGGGCGTATGGGCGTCGCATCACGGCCGAAGAGCGGCTGCTGGCGCGGGACCTGGCTGGCTACCAGGCCTATCGCCGCCGGACGAAGCGGCTGCTCCCGTTTGTCTGGTAGCGGGTTAGCGCCCGCGCCGCGACCTGGCAGGCGCGCCCCACGTCAGCTGAGTGGTTCGCAGTCTATGGCCTCGGCCGGGATCCGCGACTAATGAACAGGCCGATCGACGCGTGCGTGTTTGGTGCGCCAAGGCCGGCGGGACACCGGCCAGGATCAGCCCACACTCAACTAAACCGTGTCGAGTCTTCACCCGCCGCTACGGCCATCAGCGCAGGCGAGGACTTAGCCGGTGCTGGTGCCAACATAGGTCCCGAAGGGCTCGAGGGGCTCAGCCGTCATTTCCTCACGCAGCACGCCCGGGCAGCGCCGGCATCTCCGCTGCGCCAGACCGCCATGCTGACGCCGGGCACGAAGCGCCCCATGGCGGCGCCCCTCAGCGATGATGAACGGTTTCGGGGTCGGACGGGTTGTTGAGCCCTTGTTGAGCGGGTCAGCATGGCTCGGGACCCCCTGCCTCTTGGTGCCCGGTCGCACCCTCACCGTATGGGCGGTACCGGGAAGGAAGTTGCACGCGCGGCAAAGGGTCGCTTGCGGGCGGAATACGCCGATGTGCGGGCGGCGATCGCAGTTGTCGCGCAGGGCTCGTCTAGCCGGGTCACCCTTAGCGGCCTGAGGTTCGGCGAACAGCTGCTGGCACGACTGGCACCCGAAGCACGCATGGCGGGCGTGGCGCTCGTTCCGTCGTGGTGGCCCGATGACGCGGGATGTGACCTGACCGTGTGCCGGTTCGATGGCTGAGCCCGATGTCACGCGGATCCTGCTCGTCGAGGATGACGAATCGTTCGCCGCGGCCGTCGTGCGCTACCTGCGTGCCCGCGGCTATGCGGTCCAGCTCGTGCCATCGGCCGAGGACGCTCGGGCGTCGCTGGCCGGGCCCTCGCGTGTATCGCTCGTGATCCTCGACATCAACCTGCCCGGGGAGAGCGGGTGGTCGCTGCTGCGGGGGCCCGAGTACGTGGGGGCGGGCCGGCCGCCCGTGGTGGTGATGACGGCAACGCATGTGCACAGCGCCTGGTTGCGCGAGTTCGGGGTGGCTGGGTACCTGCCCAAGCCGTTTGCCATGGAGACGCTCCTGGCAACGATCGAGCGCGCGACCGGCGCAAAGCAAGCGCTCCCCGGTGGGACGCCCGATGAAGGAGACATCAACGTTGGGTGACCTGGCCATGTTCGGGCTGATGGCGCTCTGGGCCGCCATCTTCCTGGTCTACGTCTGGCTGTGCCGGAGGCTCATGGGATGAACTTCCAGGACCTCGTGGGCGGCGTGATCGCCGTCCTGCTCGCGCTGTACCTCCTCTACACCTTGCTGGCGCCCGAGAAGTTCTGACCCATGTCCGACCTGCAGGCGCTTATCCAGGCCCTGGCGCTGCTGGGCGCGATCACCCTCGCGGCCCGCCCCCTGGGTGGCTACATCCGCCGCGTCATGGACGGTGAGCGCACCTTCCTCTCGCCAGTGTTCGTCCCCGTGGAGCGGGGCATCTACCGCGTCTTGCGGGTTGATCCGGCAGTCGAGCAGCCCTGGGCCAGCTATGCCGTGTCCGTCCTCGTCTTCGCGTTCGTCGGGATCTTCGTCCTGTACGTGCAGCAGCGCATCCAGAACCTGCTGCCACTCAACCCGACTGGCTTCGGGGCCGTGCCGTCGCAGCTCTCGTTCAACACGGCGGTGAGTTTCGAGACCAACACGAACTGGCAGAACTACTCCGGCGAGAACACCATGAGCTACCTGACCCAGATGGCCGGGCTCGCGGTGCGGAACTTCACGTCCGCGGCGATGGGCCTCGTGGTCGCCGTCGCCCTCGCGCGCGGCCTGACGCGCCGCTCCGCGACGAAGATCGGCAACTTCTGGGTCGATGTCACCCGCTGCACGTTGTACATCCTGATCCCCATTGCGTTCGTCGCGGCCCTGTTCCTCGTCTCCCAGGGTGTGGTGCAGACGTTCAACAACTCGACCACCGTGACCACCCTGCAGGGAGCCCACCAGACCATCACGGTCGGCCCATTCGCCTCCCAGGAGTCGATCAAGGAGCTGGGCAACAACGGCGGCGGCCCGTTCAACGCGAACTCGGCGCACCCCTTCGAGAACCCGAACGGCCTCACGAACTGGCTTGAGATGTTCCTGATCCTGCTCATCCCCTTCGCCCTCACCAACACGTTCGGGCGCATGACCGGGGACGAGCGGCAGGGCTGGGCCCTCTTCGCGGCCATGATGGTCATCCTGGTGGTCGCCGTCGGCGTCGCCACGTGGAGCGAGATGCGCGCCAACCCCCTCTACCCATCCGGCATCGCCACCGCCCTGGGCAACATGGAGGGCAAGGAGGTCCGCTTCGGGGCGGCCACGAGCGCCCTCTTCGCGTCCGCGACCACCGGCACGAGCACCGGCGCGGTCATCGCCATGCACGATAGCTTCCTGCCCATCGGCGGGCTCGTGCCGCTGGCGCTGATCCAACTCGGAGAGATCACGCCGGGCGGTATCGGCGCCGGGCTGTACGGCCACCTCATCTTCGGCGCCATCCTGGCCGTGTTCATCGCCGGTCTCATGGTCGGCCGCACGCCCGAGTACCTCGGCAAGAAGATCGAGTCGTTCGAGATCAAGATGGCGATGCTCGCCGTCCTGGGTATGGCCGCGAGCATCCTTATCTTCACCGCCATCGCGACAGCCACCTCGGTGGGCCTGGCCGGGCCCCTGAATGCGGGTCCCCATGGCTTCACCGAGATCCTCTACTCGTTCTCGAGCCAGACCGGCAACAACGGCTCGGCCTTCGCGGGCCTCAACGGCAACACGCCCTTCTACAACCTGACCGGCGCCTTCGCCATGCTGATCGGCCGGTTTGCCGAGATCCTCCCGGCCCTCGCCATCGCCGGATCGATGGCTCGCAAGCGGCCCGTGGCGCCCTCGCTCGGGACGTTTCCCACGACGGGTGTCCTGTGGGTCGGCCTGCTCCTCGGGGTGATCGTCATCGTGGGCGCCCTTACCTTCTTCCCCGCTGACTCGTTGGGACCGGTCGTGGAAGAGCTCCTCATGCACGCCGGGAAGGTGTTCTAGCCATGACGTTGCAGTCGCTCACTGGATGGGCCGCTCGCCCGTTGCTCCGCTCCGTCGTTGACACCCGGCTGGGCAGCCGGCGCTTCCAGCGCGCCGAGCGCGAGGCCCAGGCAGGCGGGGCCGGCGCACCGCGCGCCCCCCGCGGCGTCTTCGATCCAGTCCTGCTGCGTTCTGCCCTCGTTCCCGCCCTCCGCAAGCTCGACCCGCGCCAGCTCGTCAGGAACCCGGTCATGTTCGTGGTGGAGGTCACGGCGGCGCTGGTCACCCTCGTGTGGATCGGGGATCTCACGGGCCTCACCCATGGGGCCGCGCATGAGGTCGGGCGCACCCCCGGGTTCGAGGTGCAGATCGCGGTCTGGCTCTGGTTTACGGTCTACTTCGCCACGTACGCGGAGGCCCTCGCGGAGGCGCGCGGCAAGGCGCAAGCGGCGACCCTGCGGAAGACCCGCTCTGAGACAACCGCTCACCGGCGTCTCGAGGACGGGTCGATCGAGGACGTCGGATCGTCGGCCCTGCGCGCAGGCGACGTCATCGTCGTGAGCGAGGGCGAGATGATCCCAGGTGATGGTGACGTCATCGAGGGCGTCGCGTACGTCAACGAGGCCGTCATCACGGGCGAGTCTGCGCCGGTCCTCAAGGAGCCGGGTACCGACATCCGCAGCTCAGTCACCGGCGGCACAACAATCACGAGCGACCACCTCGTGATCCGCATCACGGCCAACCCCGGCGAGACGTTCCTCGATCGCATGATCGCGCTTGTCGAGGGCGCGAAGCGGCAGCGTACGCCCAACGAGATCGCGCTCTTCATCCTGCTGTCGGGCCTCACGATCGTCTTCCTGCTGGCGACGGTCACGTTGCGCCCGTTCGGGCTGTATGCGAATGCGCCCCTCGGCGTCGTGGTCCTCGTGGCGCTCCTCGTGTGCCTGATCCCCACAACCATCGGCGGCCTGCTCTCGGCCATCGGCATCGCGGGGATGGACCGCGTCGCCCGGTTCAACGTCCTCGCCATGAGCGGACGGGCCGTGGAGGCGTCCGGCGATGTCGACGTCATCCTGCTCGACAAGACCGGGACGATCACCTTCGGCAACCGCCTCGCGGCACGGATCGTGGCGCTCCCCGGGGCAGACGAGCGTGAGGCCGTGGAGGCCGCCCTCCTGACTTCGCTCGAGGACGACACCCCCGAGGGGCGCTCGGTCGTCGAACTGGCCCGAAACCGCCTCCAGGAGCTGGGCGGAGAGGACGCCCCGGCAGGTGAGGTCGCCGAGGTGGTGCCATTCTCGGCGCAATCGCGCACGAGCGGAGTCATCCTGGTCGACGGCACGGTGATCCTGAAGGGGGCTGTTGACGCCATCAGAGCGAGCCTCGACGGTGAGCCGCCAGCAGAACTCGCCGCACTCAGCGACGAGATCGCGGGCCAAGGGGCCACACCGCTAGCCATCCGGCGCAACAGCCGCGCTCTCGGTGTGATCGAGCTCAAGGACACTGTGAAGCCGGGCTTGCGGGAACGGTTCGACGAGCTCCGCCGGATGGGGATCCGGACCATCATGGTCACTGGGGACAACCCACTGACCGCGAAGACCATCGCCGCAGAGGCCGGGGTCGACGACTTCATGGCGCAGGCGAAGCCCGAGGACAAGATCGACCGGATCCGCGCCGAGCAGGCGGAGGGGCATCTGGTGGCGATGACGGGGGACGGCACGAACGACGCGCCCGCCGTGGCCCAGGCGGACGTTGGCCTCGCCATGAACAGCGGGACGTCAGCCTGCAAGGAGGCCGCCAACATGGTCGACCTCGATTCGGATCCCACGAAACTGATCGAGGTCATCGCGATCGGCAAGCAGCTGCTCATCACCCGCGGCGCGATCACGACCTTCAGCATCGCCAACGACGTGGCGAAGTACTTCGCGATCTTGCCGGCTATGTTCAGCGTGGCCTATCCGCAGCTGAACTCGCTCAACATCATGCAGCTGGCCCGCCCCGAGAGCGCCATCCTCTCGGCCGTGATCTTCAACGCGCTGGTCATCATTGCGCTGGTGCCGCTCTCGATCCGCGGTGTGGCCTACCGCGCGGCGCCAGCAGCCGAACTGCTGCGCCGCAACCTGCTGATCTACGGCGTGGGCGGGATCCTCGCCCCCTTCATCGGCATCAAGCTCATCGACGTGATCATCACGTCCATTCACCTCGCCTAGGAGCGACGGACGATGCGTACGTTCCTCAAGACCCAGCTCTGGCCAGCGATTGCTCTCCTTGCGCTCCTCACGGTGATCACCGGATTCGCGTACCCCGCCGCCGTGACCGCCGTGGCGCAGGTCGCGTTCCCGAGCCAGGCCAACGGCTCGTTCCTCGTCGTCGACGGGAAAACGGTGGGCTCCTCGCTGATTGGGCAGTACTTCGATGGCCCCACATACTTCTGGGGCCGTCCGTCCGCCGCAGGCGTGACGGCGTCGAACCCGAACGGCTACGACGCGACGAGCTCGGGCGGCTCGAACCTCGGTCCCACATCAAAGGCACTCATCCAAGCCGTGGCGCAGCGGGTCGACGCGCTCCGCAAGGCGAACGGCGACGCCCCGATCCCGGTGGACCTCGTCACCGCGTCCGCCTCGGGCCTCGACCCAGACATCAGCCCGGCCGCCGCGGCCTACCAGCTGCCGCGCGTGGCGAAGGCGCGCGGCATGACCGATGCCCAGGTGCAGGCCATCGTCGACCGCTACACCCAGGGCCCCATGTTGGGCTTCCTGGGGGCCTCCAACGTCAACGTCCTCGAGGTTAACCTCGCCCTCGACGGACTGCTGCGATGACGAAGGCTGCACTGGCCGTAGTGGGCCGAAAGGAGCGGCGCGTATGACGCACCCTGAGGATCCCGAGCGGCCGACGGGAGAGGAGATGCTGGCTCGAGTGCAGGCCGAGCAGCCAGGAACACGCGGCCGCCTCCGCCTGTACTTGGGCATGGCCCCCGGGGTGGGCAAGACGTACCGCATGCTCGAGGAGGCGCATCGCCGCCGGGAGCGTGGGACCGACGTCGTGATCGGGTTTGTCGAGACGTACGGACGACGCCATACCGCCGCGCTCCTCGACGGCCTCGAGGCCGTGCCGCGGGCCCGCGTCGAGTACCGGGGCGTGGTGGTCGAGGAGATGGACACCCAGGCAGTGATCAACCGCCGCCCCGCCCAGGCTCTGATTGACGAGCTGGCGCACACGAACGCACCCGGCTCGCCCCGGGAGAAGCGCTGGCAGGACGTCGAGCTGATCCTCGATGCAGGCATCCACGTGATCAGCACCTGCAACGTCCAGCACGTGGAGTCGGTGGCCGAGGCGGTGGAGACGATCCTGGGTGTCCCCGTCCACGAGCGCGTGCCCGACGAGGTGGTGCGCGCCGCCGACGAGATCGAGCTCGTGGACATGAGCCCGCATGCCTTGCGGCAGCGCATGCGTCATGGCAACGTCTATCCACCGGATCGCGCGGCGATCGCTCTCGAGCGGTTTTTCACGGAGCCGAATTTGGCCGCCCTGCGCGATCTGAGCCTGCGGTTTGTGGCGGGACAGGTCGACGAAGAGCTCGAAGAGCTCGTGTCCGAACGCGGGCTGCGGACGCTGCCGGCCGTCAGCGAGCGTGTGCTTGTGGTGCTCGACGGCCGCCCGGCGTGCCGACGCGCCGTGCGACGCGGGGCGGCGCTGGCCGGGGTCCTGCACGTGCCCCTGATCGCGGCTGCCGTGGAGACGCCAACCGTGGCCCAGTCGCGTGACCGGCAGCAGGACCTGCAGGAGAACGTCGACTATGCCATGGACCTCGGGGCGGAGGTCGTGCGCCAGGAGGCGCCCGACCTCGTGGCCGGCCTCGTGTCGATCGCCCATGCGCGCCGCGTGACCCACGTCGTGCTGGTACATCAGCCCCGGGTGGCCATCGACAGATTCGTCCGACGCTCCGTGATCGACCAGCTCCTGGCGCTCCTGCCCGGTGTGGAGATCCATCTCTTGGCGGCCGAGCAGCCCGAAGTGGCAAGCCCTCAGCGATCCACGACTCGGTAGCCGACGCCTGGATCCGCCTCGATGATGCGTCCGGCTGCGCCGGTGGGGTCGGCCTGCGCGAGCTTGCGCCGCAGGCGGCTGACGTAGACGTGGAGGTAGTGGGACTCCTCCGCGTAGGCGGCACCCCAGACGCTCCGCAGCAGCCGCTGCCTGGTGACGACACGGCCCGGCTGTGACATGAGCACTTTCAGGAGCTCGTACTCGCGGGTCGTCAACTCGACCGGCCGGCCACCGACGCGGACCTCGCGACGCGCTACGTCGAGGGTCACCGGGCCGAGCAGGAGCAAGCCCCTGACATCAGCCGCCGGACCCGCGGCGCGGCGCAGGACGGCGCGGATGCGGGCATGCAACTCCTCGGTGCCGAACGGCTTAGTCAGATAGTCATCGGCGCCTGCCTCGAGCGCCGCCACCTTGTCCCTCTCTTCTCCTCGAGCCGAGAGGATGACGATCGGCGTCGTCGCGTCTCGGCGGATTCGACGTACGATCTCCACACCGTCGAGATCCGGCAGGCCGAGGTCGAGCACGACCAAGTCGGCCCGGTTGGCATCCCAGCGCCGCAGTGCATCACGCGCGTCCCCGGCCTCGTCGACGCGGTACTTGTGCTTCTCGAGGAACGCGGCGACAGCGCGTCGGGTCGGGACGTCATCCTCGATCAGCAGCAGCCTGACACCGGTGGGGCTCACGGGCGCGCTGCCGCCGGGCCGAGGGCAGCAGGCGCCTCCCCCGCTCGGCGAAGGCGAACGAAGACGGCCAGACCTCCGAGATCGCTGCGGCCAGCCGTGACATCACCGCCCATGGCGCGGGCCAGTCCCTGCACGACCGTCAGGCCCACGCCCATGCCGCGCCGCGACGCACCTCTCGCCTCGTCGACCCGGAAGAACTTGTCGAACAGCCGCGGCAGCGCCGTGTCCGGTACTCCCGGTCCGTTGTCCTCCACCACTAGCTCGACGAAAGGGGCGCCGGGGACCTCGGCTGCACGTACAACGATCGTGTCGCCGCCGTGGCGGACAGCGTTCTCGACCAGGTTGGACAGGATCTCGTCCAGGTACAGATCGTCCACCATTACGGGCGGGAGGGTCGGCGCGACGCGAACGACGACGGGCTGCTCCGCGGTGGAGCGGACCCGGCTCAGCGTCCCGGCCACGGCCTCATCCAGATCGTGGGGTTCCAGGTCGGGATGGAGGGCGCCGCCCTCGATACGGCTGAGGTCCAACAAGTTGCGGACCAAGCGGTTCATCCGCTCGGCCTCCGTGTCTATCACCCGGAGCGCCGCGTGCTGTTCGTCCGCCGACCACTCGATCTCCGGGTCGAGGAGACTCCCGGCCGATGCCCGGATGGAGGCCAGCGGCGTCCGTAGGTCGTGAGAGACTGAGTCGAGCAGCGCGGTCTTGAGCCGATCGCTCTGTCTCGCCACCTCGGCAGCGGTCGCCTCGGCCGCAAGTCGGTCCCGGCGAACCACTTGGCCCAGCTGGTCCGCGGCGGCGGAGAGGATGCGGGTCTCTGAGCGATTCGGCGCCGATCGATCCGGGCCGCTAGTCGACCATAGAGACCCGAGTGTCTCCCCGGCAACCTCCATGGGCACCCGGTAGAGCGCGGCGGTCGCGTCGCGCCCCTGGCCGGCGAGGCCTGCGAGATGGGTGCGCACCCATCCGGGAACCGAGCTGGATGATGTTCGCTCGAGGACGACCCGCCACACGCTTGTCGGTCGCGGCAATGCCGGGTCGGTGTCGGCGACGACGCGCTCGTCACCGGGGCCAGGCCCTAGTGCGAGCCAAATGCGGTCCATCCCGGTGGCGGAGACCAGCCCCGCTAGGACTTGGGGCGCGGCAGCCTCCACCGTGCCGCTCGCCGCCAGCGCCCGGCTGATTTCGAACAGCGTCTCCGCCTCTCGGGCCCGCTCGATAGCCTCCTGCGCTCGTTCTGCCAGGAGCGCGGCAAGTCTTCCGATCGCGATGGCCACCACAAGAAAGAGCAGCAGATTGAGCCACTCCTGCGGATCGGAGACGGTCAGCGTGTAGAGGGGCCGGACGAAGAGGAAGTCGTAAATGAGAAACGCCGCGAGCGAGGTAACGACCGCCGGGATCGTGCCGAACGCCATTCCCACCGTGAGTACGGCCAGCAGGTAAACGGGGGCGGGGTACGGAACCCCGAGGACGCCGTGCAGGAGGGCGATCGTGACGGTCGCCAGCGCCAGCGCCGCTATGACCCCGCCCGTTACGACCATCCGCCGCCCGATGCCTGTCGGGCGGGATCCCGCTGCCGGTTGCCACGTACGCATCCCGGTTGCATGGTAGCCCCACGTGCGGGCTGTCCGACACGGGGAGGAGCGTCGGTCCGCAGTCGGTCCGCTGGTCCGGGCTCGCTGTCGAGTACCGGTTGATCTCACCCGACGCGGTGCCTTGGACGTGTGAAGGCCCGGCGTGGCCATAGCGAACGAGCCTGGCGCAACGTGCTAGCCATGGTAAGCGCTGGCCACCGCCCTCTGGCAGACGACGCGGTTTGTGTGGCTCCGGCTGCTTCGGCTGTCCGGTCAGCCCAGCCGCGGCACACTCGTCGACTTCTCTCTCGGAAGAGGGTGGTCCCCGTTCGTCAGCTCACGCGGCCAGCTCACTGCCATGCTGGCGCCGCCCCAGGCCGACGTCCCAATTCGCCAGCGCCCCCCGCTGGCCCTCACGATCGCGTCGGCGATCGCCAGCCCCAGGCCGGACCCGCCCGGGGTGTCGGTGGCTCGGTGGAATCGGTCGAAGACGCGGCTGCGTTCGGCTTCCGGGATCCCGGGCCCGGAGTCTTCTACGGACAAGAGGACGCGGCCGGCCTCGCGCCCGACGATGACGTCAACGGTGCCTCCGTCGGCCGAGTAGCGGCAGGCGTTGTCAAGCAGTACGCCCAGCAGGCGGTCGAGCCAATCGGGCGAGACGAGCACGACGCTGCTGCCTGGTTCGGCCCGGACTGTGAGCACGAGGCGGCGCGCTTCGGTGATGACTGCGAACCGGTCGGCCGTCTGCTTGGCCATGACTCCCACGTCGACCGGCTCGGCGGCGGAATGGCTCTGCGCGGCGTCGAAGCGCGCGAGCCATAGCATGTCGTCCAGGAGGTGGCGGATGCGCTTGTTCTCGCGGTCGACCCTTTCGAACGCTGCCCGATACCAGCCAGTGGACCGCTCCTGCGACAGCGCCAGGGCCGTCTGCGCCTCGATCACGGACAACGGCGTGCGCAGTTCGTGCGAGGCGTCGGCCGTGAAGTCGAGTTGGCGCTGGCGGGCGCGTTCGATAGGTGCCGCCACCCGCCGGCCGATGCCGACAGCGCCCAGAAAGACCAGCACGAGCAGGATCGGGCCGATCACAGACTCTGCCAGTACCACCGTCGACTGGGCTTGTGAAACGCTCTCCATGGTCTGTCCCACGACCACGTATTGCTCGCCGGCTGGTGCCCCTGCGATCCGCACGTCGGTGTTGTTGATCGAGATCGTCCGCGGCGAGGTCACGTGCCGGTCCGCAGCTGGCAGTACGGCGCCGGCGGTATTGGTAGTGACGCCGCCGTCTGAATGGACAGTCCACACGATGACGGGCGCCCCGAACGGCCGCTCCGGCGGAGGCGCACCGAAACCGCCGGCAGGCGGGGGCGGTTCCTGCGCGATCCGAGACAGTGACGCGGTTAGCCGTCCGTCAAGCTGCGAGGTCAAGTCGCGGCTCACGATTGCGACGACCGCGATCGCAACGAGGAGATAGGAGACGCCAACCACGGCCGTCGCCGCGAGGGCCACGCGGATCGAGGTGGCGCGGAACTCCTGCCCGCGCGGCGTGGTCACGCCGGCTCCAAGCGGTAGCCCGCGCCGCGCACCGTCACGATGCGGACGCCGGCGCCCGGCAGCTTCGCCCGCAGCCGGCTGAGCTGAACGTCGATGGCGTTCGATCCGAGCGGATCGGTCTCGTCGCGCCACGCGTGCTCGGCAATGGCCTTGCGGTCGACCACGGCCGGCGAGCGACGCATGAGGAGCTCGAGGATGTTGTACTCGGTGGTCGTTAGCCCGAGCGGCCGGCCGTGCGCGCTGATCTCGTGCCGCGCAGGATCGAGCGCGAGGGCACCGCGCACGACGATCGGCGCGTCCACGCCGCGCGGGCGTCGCTGCAGGGCACGGATCCGTGCCAGCAGCTCACCGAAGTCGAAGGGCTTGACGAGGTAGTCGTCTGCGCCGGCGTCCAGCCCCTGGATCCGGTCCGGGGGCGCGTCACGGGCCGTCAGCATAAGTAGGGCCGTGGGCCGTTCGTGGCGGCGTGCCCACGCGACGACCTCGATCCCGGGCGCGCCCGGCATCCGCCAGTCGATGACAGCGACGTCGTACTCGTATAACTTCAACTGCAGGATCGCATCGTCACCGCGCTCCACGGCGTCGACCTGGTACCCCTGGTCCTGGAGCCCCTCGACGAGGACGTCACGCAGCCCGGGGTCGTCCTCCGCGACGAGGATCCGCATGGCGTCAGCGTTTCCGGAGAGTCCCGGCGGGCGCGCAGAGGCGACCGGGGTCAGCTTCGACATGCATCGCCTCCCATTATCCTGGTTACTGACCGACGATCGTGACGTCGCCGGCACGAACGGTGGGCTGCGTGCCGGAGGCGGCGGGCTGCGCCGCCGAGGACGAGGTGGCACCAGTGGAGAGCTGTATCAGGACCTCTTTGCCGGCGCTGACATCGCTCGCTGTGGCCGCTGTCTGCCGGTGGTAGGTCGTTGAGCTATTCAGCTCGACGGTGACGCTGGCACCGCTCGGTGTCTTTAGCGTCAGCGACGAGCCGGACACCGACTCGACCGATCCGCTGAGCGCTGCCGCCCCGCCGCCCGCAACTGCGCCCTGCCCGGCTCCGCCCGGTCCGCTTGGCGCGAAGCCGCCCGTCGGGTCGAAGCCGGTTACGCCACTTGCCCCGGCGCCCGGCCCGGCCCCACCCGCACCACTGCCCGTGGTCACGGGGGCTGTGAGCCGCCCCGCCGCGAACCCCAGCCCGGCGATAGCGATGATCGCGGCAAGCGTCGTGGGGAGGCGACCCGCGCCCGAGCTGCCGGACGTGCGTGGTGCTGTCGGTACCTGGAAGGGTGTGGGAGTGCTGGGGTTATCGAGCATCGGAGGGCTCATTTCACTCGTAGCTCAGGGCAACGACGGGGTCGAGGCGGGCGGCTTGACTCGCTGGCCAGACCCCGAACACGATCCCGATGAGCAGGCTGAAGATGACGGGGACGGCGATGGTAAGCGGGTTGAAGGCGATCGCCCAGCCGGCGAGCAGGGCGATCATGACCGAGATCGCGACGCCCACTATGATGCCGATAAGGCCCCCCGCCAGTGACAGCACGAGGGCCTCGATCAGGAACTGCAGCAGGATGTCGCGGCCACGGGCCCCGATGGCCTTGCGGATGCCGATCTCGCGGGTCCGCTCGCGGACCGAGACCAACATGATGTTCATGATCCCGATGCCGCCCACGATGAGCGAGATCGAGGCGATGCCGGCCAGCAGCACCGTGAGCAGCGTGCTCACCGACGATGTAGTGGAGAGGAGCTGCGACTGGTCCGCGATGGTGAAGTCGTCCGTGCCGCCGGTCGCGATGTCGTGCCGCTGCTCGAGCAGCGTCGTGATCTCGGACTTGACGGTCTCCATCTGCTTGGCCGACGCGACACTCACGCCCACCGAGCGGACGCTCGTGGTGCCCACGAACAAGGTGCGGGCAGTACTCAACGGGATCAGGACCTCGTCGTCAGGACTCTGGAAGCCCGTCCCGCCCTTGGCCTGCAGGATCCCAATAACGCGGAACGGATACCCCTCGATGGTGATGTCGGTCCCGATAGCGGAGGCGCCAAGATCGAGGTCGTCGGCCGTGGTGGCGCCGAGCACGGCGACCCGCAGGTCGTTGTCCAGGCTGGCTTGGTTCAGGAAGGAGCCCTGCCAGATGTCATAAGCGAACACGAGCGGGTAGTCAGGGCCGGTGCCGATCACGGTAGTGGTCTCGTTCTCGGCGCCGGCGACCACCAGGGCCGACGTGGAGAGCTCGGGCGCCACCCCCGCAACTCCGACGAGCTTCGAGATCGCCGTGGCATCGTCGAGGGTGAGCGTCGTGGCCGAGCCGAAGGCGCCCCGAGTGGCGCCGCTGACCGAGCCGCCCGCGTTGACCGTGAGCAGGTTCGTGCCGAGGCTCTCGAGGCGGCTATTGATGCCGGAGGTGGCGCCCTGCGCGACCGATACCAGCGCCACCACTGAAGCGACGCCGATGATGATGCCGAGCATGGTGAGGGCGGTCCGCAACTTGCCGGTCCCAAGACGTGACAGCGCGAGCCCCAAGAGATCTGTGAGCTTCATGCCGCGATCCTTCCGTCCCGGATGTCCACCTGGCGGCTGGCCACTGCGGCGACATCCGGATCATGGGTGATGAGCACGATCGTGCGGCCGGCATCGTGCAGCTCGTGGAACAGGTCGATGACTTCCGAGCCCGCATGGGAGTCGAGGTTGCCCGTGGGCTCGTCGGCAAGCAGGATCGCCGGGTCGGTGACGAGTGCCCGGGCGATGCCCACGCGCTGCTGCTGGCCACCGGAGAGCTCCGCTGGCTCGTGGGCGAGGCGATCGCCGAGTCCGAGTCGTTCTAGGATGGCCTTCGCGCGTGCCGTCCGTTCACGGTGCCCCACGCCCTGGTAGGCCAGGGGAGTCGCGACGTTCTCCAGCGCGCTCGTGCGAGGGAGCAGGTTGTAGGACTGGAAGACGAACCCGATAGAGCGGCTGCGCAGGGCCGCCAGCGCATCATCGTCGAGCTCGTCGACGGGTGTGCCGTCGAGGACGTAGCGCCCTGAGGTGGGCCGGTCCAGGCAGCCCAGAACGTGCATCATCGTGGACTTGCCTGAACCTGATGGGCCGATGATGGCCACGAACTCGCCGCGCGCGATGGTGAGATCGACCTCGACGAGGGCAGGCACCTGGATCTTGCCCGTGTCGTAGACGCGGGACACCTCCTGCAGCTCAATGATGGGGTCGCCGGCTGGAGCTGGCCCCGGGTTGCTGGTCTCCGGATGCGTGAGGGCGCTCATGGCTGACCACCCGGTGCACCCGCGGGCGGGCCGCCTGCCGCGCCCCCGGTAATGCTGCTGAGGCTGTTGAGACTGCTCGACGACGAGTTCGAGATTGAGTTTGAGTTCGAGCTCGTCGATGTCTTGGCGGTGCTGGTGCCGCTCACAACCGTCTCACCGGTGGTAAGGCCGCTCTCAATCTGGGCCATCGAACTGGTGACAAGACCGACCTTGACCGCGACCGCCTTCGTTGCCCCGCTCGCGTCCACCACCTGGACCGTGTAGTTGCCGGTGGAGCCGGACAAGGCGGTGGCCGGGACGGCGAGGACGTTGGTGGCCGACGCGGTAGTGACGGCGACGCTCGCCGACATGCCGGATCGGACCTTGGCAGGCGGATTACTCAGCGCGACCGTGACGTCGTAGGTCACCACGCTGCTGCCGCTCGATGAGGTCGCGCTGGTCGGCGAGATCTCGGTTACGGTCCCCTGCACGGTCGAGTCCGTGGCGCTGATCGTGACCGTGGCGGGCTGGCCCTCCTGCAGGCTGGCCACGTCGCTCTCCGTGAACGCTGCGACGACCTGCATCGAGTTCGTCTGCACCTCGATGGCGTAGCCAGAGGGAGCGACGGCGCCCGCCTCGACCGCGACCGTGGTCACGACGCCGTCGACCGGTGTCACTAGCGTCGCGTGGTCGACTGCGTCCTGCGCGGACGCTGCGCTAGCCTGCGCCGTCGCCACCGATGCCTTGTCGGAGGCGACGGTGGAGGCGCTCGCTGGGCCTGTGGCGCTGACATAGCTCTGTTGCGCCGAGGCGAGCGAGAGCCGAGCCTGGGCCAGGCTGTCCTGCTGTTGGGTCTTCGCGGCGGCGAGGCTCTGCTTGGCGGAGGTGAGGGTGTCCTGCGCGCTCTGGACCGCCTTCTCGTCGCCGGTGATAGTCGTTTGCGACGGGGTCGTGTCGGTCGTGCAGTTGCGCTGGGCGGTGGTCAGGGCAGCCTGCGCCTGGGTGACTTGGTTGGCCGCCTGCTCCTCGGCCGAGGTGATCTGAAGCTGCACCGAGGCCAGCTTGTTCTGGGCGTCGGTCACGGCCTGCTGGTCTTGGGTGATGGCTGCCTCGTCTGCGGCGATGGTCGAGCCGTCCGGCGCAGGAGTGGCCTGCGAGTCTCTGCTGAGCTGTCCTTGGGCGTTCGCGAGCGTGACTTGGGCGTCGGTGACCGCCTGCTGCGCGGACTGCAGGGAGAGCTTGTCCTGGGCCACCGTGCTGGTCTGGGACTCTTGAGCGGAGGTGAGGTTGAGCTGTGCTGCATTCACGGCGTCCTGGGCGGTCGCGATTTCGTCCGCAGTCGGGCCAGCCTCGTCGGTAGCCAGGGTGGCCTGCGCGCTGGCGAGCGCCTGCTCGGCACTCGTCACCGCCGCCTCGCCCTGCGTCAGGCTGGTCGCATTCGTGTGCAGGCTCGCGGTGTACGAAAGAGTGGCCTGCGCCAGGGCGTCCTGAGCCGAGGCGAGCGCCGAGGCCGAGAGGTGCCCCTCCTCGGCGGAGAGCTTGGCCTGCGCGGCGGCCAGGGTGGCCTTGGCGATGATCAGCTGGAGCTCCGCGCTTGAGGTGTCCGCGGTGGCTAACGTCTCGCCCTTGGTAACCGTGTCGCCCACCTTCACGCCGACCGTATTCACGAGCCATGTGGTGCTCGTGGTGCTGGAGGAGCTACTCGTGCTGGAAGCGCTAGTGCTCGAAGTGCTGCTGCTGGTGATGAGATCGGGGTCGGCCCCGAAGGCGAGGCCGTAGCTCGCTGTGGGGGACACGCTGCCCGTCGCCACGACCGACGCGACCACGTTTGTCTTGGCCGCCGTGGCGGTGAAGTATGTGGCGGCTGCGTCCTTGGAGAGGCCCGGCCCGAACGCGGCATATCCGGCGGCGCCCACGCCGACGGCGACCATGACGGCCGCAACGATCACTCTGCGTTTCATCGAAGCTCCCTTCTCGTGGTTCCCGCGTGCTTGGCGCGCCGCTGGCCTATCGGCGGGCGTGATGGGCGGGACAGTGGCGCCGGGACGGCCCGGACTGTCAGGCCGGTGCGCGGTCCGCGTATCCAAGGTCGCCGGCGTGTTCATGGGCTGCAGTCTCGGACCCGGGACCTTGCGAAAGGATTACGTGGCGAAGTCCCGGTGCCTTCGCCGATCCGCGTATGCGACGGCAGACGTCACGCGCGCCTAGCGCTGCATAGCGGGGCTGGCACGGTGTCACGTCGCCGCTGCTAGAGAGGGTCCCCGAAGAAGACGAGGAAGTCGATCTCCCGGTCTGCGATCAGCGCGGCGTGTTGTCGATTCCCGCCTATGGGTCCGCTCTGGAGGGTGCGGATCTTGACCCTCAACTCCGTTTGCGGTTAGCGTCCCGGTTGTGCCGGTCGCCGGCACGTCGTGCCGCGCGAGGACGCGGCGGTTGTACTTCGCCCGGTCGAGGCCGGTGCATCACGGCCCATCTCGGGGACCGAGCTCCGCACGGGACATGACGCGCGTGGCGTCGGACCAGGAGTCTGCGACAGGCAGCCGCGTGGCGGCCAGCAGGCGCACCCCGCCCGACGAGAGGAACAGCACTGCGAACACCGGGTACCCTACCGGCGCCACTGCCAGCAGCACGGCTTCGGCGACCTGGCCCGCGGCCGTGGCGGTGGCAGTGATACCGACGAACCGGCCCTGCTGGGTGAAGACCGTGGGACCTGATACGAGACGGAAGAGCCGCTCGTTGGTGGCGATCTGGACAATGGCGCCGCCGGCGCTGACGAGGAGCGCAACCAGCACGAAGCAGAGGAGCGCGGCCGGGTTCTCGGGGAAGCTGGCTAGGGCGAGCACCCAGCCGATGCCTAGGCCTACGTAGGCGAGCCGCAGCAGTCGCGACGACGAGACCCGATTCAGGAACCCGGCCCCAACCGTGGCTGCCACGACCGCCGCCGCTGACGTGAGCGCCGATAGCGCCACTGCGGCTGACGCGCTGGCATGCAGCACGCTGATGATGAAGACGGCGTAGTACGGAGAGAGCCCTGCTCCGAGGCTTGCCAGGGTGGCCACGGCCACGAAAGTGGACCATCCGGGAGGGGGCGGTGTCGCCGATGCTGGTCGCGCCACGCGGACGCGGCCGGGCCGCGGCAAGCTGGCAAGCGCGGACAGTTCGAGCACGCCCGCCAGGCCGCCCACGAAGAACGGGACGGCGTAGATGGCAAGGCCGTACGCGCGCAGGGCGGGGTCGAGCAGCGCGGCAATCGCGGCCAGCAGCACGGCGCTCACGGCGAGCCCGATGCCGACCACCCGCGGGGCCACGAAGCGGCGCTGCTCTTCTGGCAGCGTCGCAGCGAACCAGGCCTGCTGGTTCGCGCCGGCCACGCCGGAGAAGACCCCCAGGGCCGCGGTCGCTGCGACAAGTCCGACCACCAGTACGGCTCGGTTGGCCCCGCCAGCGGTCCCGATCACGGTGAGCACGGCCAACCAGAGACCGCGCGTCTCGCCTAGCGCCGCCGCCGTAAGCGTCACCCCGCGCAGATTGCCGCCGGTGCGCTGCAGCAGTCTGGGGACAGCAAGCTGGGCCGCGGGCCCGATCAGCGCCAGCGAGGCCACGAGCGTCGTGAGTCCCGGGCCCAGGCCAACAGTCAAGAAGAGAGGGATGCTGAGGGCCGTGCCCGAGAGGGCCAGCACGGCACCTTGGGTCAGTCCTAGCACGAGGTACGTGCGGTACGACGGCCCGGCGAAAGCCCGCCAGTCCGCCCCCAGGCGCGCCAGTCCGGCGCTATGGAGGTTCGGGCGCGACGGACCCTGGAAACGCGCTGACACGAGCGACCTCGCCTGGGGCATCAAGGACAGCCACGGCGTAGCTGCCAATAGGACTGGGTGCATACGGCAACCGGGGCACCCCTGCCCGCGACGTACCGGGCTCAGCCTAGCAGAGGGTTCTCCGAGGAGAGCAAGCCCAACGACCTTGCCATTCCCTCAGCCCGTCACGTTTGCAGCCCCGCGCGTGGCTTCGCAACCCCTAACAACCTCAACGGTCCGCCCACCCGGCTGACATGCTGCCTGCGAATTCGGCAAAGCCGATGCCTCAGCCCGCTCCAACGGGACAGCTGCCGACCACTCGCCCTTCGGGTACGGTTAGCGCTCACGCGGGTCATCGAGGGGAACACCCGGAGGGCGGAGGACGATGCGGCTGAGAGAGGTGCTCAAGGATGACAGCGCGACGCAGAGGCTCGCCGAGGCGACACTCATGCGTTTCGCGACCGACGACGTCGCCGCGACCCGCGAGGTCGCGGACCTCCTGCGTTCGATGGGGTTCCGCCCGATCTACGTCGGGTCTCTCGCCCGGGCTCGAGAGCTCGAGGCGATCGCGTTCCTGAATGTCTCGCTACAGATGCATGCCGGCGGCGAGTGGAGAACGGCGATCACGCTCGTCGGCGCGCCCGAAGCGGCTGCCTCGCTGAGGAAGTCGGGGGGTGCCGCATGATCGGCGAGCAGGCTCCTGCGCCTTCGGCCTGGGGCGTGGAACCGCAGTCGGCCCACTCCGTGGCGCTCCCAGCCCTCTACCTCGGCCACGGCGCGCCGCCGCTCCTCGAAGACGAAACTTGGATGAGGGAGCTCGCGTCCTGGGCCGGGACCCTCCCTCGACCCGAGTCGATCCTTATCGTCAGCGCACACTGGCAGACAGCCCCGATGGCGCTGTCCGCGACTAGGACGGTCCCCCTCGTCTACGATTTCTACGGCTTCCCGCGCCACTACTACGAGATGACATACGAGGCGCCCGGCGCCCCAGCGCTCGCCACGAAGGTGAAGGGGCTGATGTCGGCGCACGAGCCGATCGTCGACCGCGAGATGCGCGGTCTCGACCACGGTGCCTGGGTCCCCCTAATGGCGATGTACCCGGAGGCCGACATCCCGGTCCTCCAGATGTCGCTGCCCGATCTCGATCCCGCGCACCTCTTCGGGGTCGGAGCGCGGCTCGCGCCGCTCCGCGACGAGGGCGTCCTCATCGTCGGATCCGGGTTCATGACCCACGGTCTGCCATATATCCACGAGTACGTGGGTCACACGGCAGACGCGCCCGCCTGGTCCCGCGAGTTCGACGGCTGGGCAAGCGAGGCACTCAGTCGCGGCGACCTCGACTCCCTCTTCGCCTTTCGCGAGAAGGCGCCCGGGATGCCGTACGCGCACCCCACGGTCGAGCACTTCGCGCCGATCTTCGTGACACTCGGCGCGGCTGTGAAGCCAGATCACGCGCCACGGACGGCCATCGAGGGCTTCTGGTGGGGGTTGAGCAAGCGCGCGTTCGAGGCTCGCTGAGCGCGCCGGCAATCGCGTTGCTGGAGGTGTCGCGCCGCCGCACTGAGCTGTTCCTCGGCCGGACCCACGAGCAGGTCTCGGCCTCGGAAGCCAACCATGGCCTGCGTCTGCTGCCGCACGCGGTTGACCGCGCTCATCGTCGGACCGCCACCTCGGTCTGCGCCGGCGCCTCGACTGCTTCATCGTCCGACCCACCGTCGACTCACCGGGGATGATCCAGGCTAGGTTCTCTGGGAGTTGGGAGGGGCGCTCCGGAAACGCTGACAGGGGTACCGGAACCCATCCTCAGGATCAGCGCGTCCGCAGGGCCTCGGCCAGCTCCCACAGCGCCTCGGCCTCGGTCATCCCACGCGACTGTACGGCAGCGCGTCGCTCGAAGCGATGGATCTCGCCCTTATAGAAGGCGGTCGCGGCCCACAGGCGCTCCTCGGGATGCCAGTGTGGAGGGGTGGCCTCCCAGCCCGGCAGCCGCTCAAGGGCCTCGCGGACGGCCTCCCACGCCGCCTCGGTGTCACTCACGGGGTAGCCAGTCTGGAAGAGGCATGCAGTCCTCCCGCGGCTCGCGACGTCGCCGGGAGCGCCGTATGAGGCGCCCCAGCTCGTCGGAGGTCAGCTCGCGACCGAGCCAGTGATGCGAATGGCGATCCCGACTCGACGATCGGCCGGACTGTCTCCGGCGTGGCGACCCTCCCACCAGTACAGGAGCCGAGCCTGCAGGCCGTAGCGTCGCAGGATCAGCTCGAGCGTCACCGCCGTCTCCGCATCATCCTGCAATCGGGCCGTCCCCTCGGTGACGTCCCCCGTGACGTGACCGCGCATGTCGCACGGGGCGAGCAGCACCCGGCTGTCATGCCGCAGTCGCTTGGCCTTGCCGGACGATCTATAGGTGAAGACCCGGAGTTCGTCCTCCTGCTGTGCTACCCAGACAGGCGTGGCAACCGGCGTGCCGTCGCGCCGGAAGGTCGTCAGTGAAACGTACCGGCTCTTGGCGAGGGTCTGGAGATCCATGTTGTGCGCTGTGCTCCTCCGGTCGTGCGGGCGGCTTCAGCCGCGTGTGCGAGGCGGCCTGCCGCAGATGATGGCGGATCGCGCCGGGTCCCGGGAGCGCTTGACACTTGTCCCACGCGGAACTGCCGCGCCAGCTTGCAGAGCGCTCTGCTCTCAGTACTGCGGCGTGTCCGCGAGCTTCTCGCGCCACAACTCCTCGAGCGCCCGCAGGTCGGCCTGCACGTCGGCCGGCGTCATTTCGGGCGTCACCTTGAGCAGGTCGAGCACCTCGAGCACGAAGGCGTCCATGCCGAACTGGCGCACCTCGGCGGTCAGCCGCCCATCGAGCGCACTGGGCGCGTTCGTGGCCCTCGCGAACTCAAGCCTGTTGCTGACGCTGCCGACATCGGGCGAGGAGGCCACGAGGATGCGGCCGGTGACGGTGTTGCGGAGCGCGTACACGCCAACCTCACGCGGGCGCTGCTCGTACTGGGCGCGCAGTTCCCTGCGGCGATCCGCGCTGGTCATCGGCTCGTCCTCGGCTTGCTGCCTTCCCGGCACGAACTCCAGTGGCTCGTGCCCGCGTTGGTCTCGGCGCGGCGCCGCTCGTATTCCCGCCGCGCTGATGCGCCCGCCACACCGGCGTCAATGGACGGTTCCGCAGTCGGATCAGGAGCGGGAGGTGGGCTCAGTTTGGGTAGGTCGCGGGCGCCAACGGGGATCAGTCATTTCGCAAGAAGCCCTCTCCCTCAGCGGTTGAGCCACAAATAGCATGGGCGCCCGGCCAGCTCGCGGTCTGGCGGGGCGCCCATGCTCCCTGAAGATCTCCGCTGAGGTCAGAATCGGGGCACTACCTGCAGCGAGACCTCAGCACGCACCGTACGCACTCGTGGAGCACACCCATATCCCCCAGCGGGTGACGTCAACGGGGTACTTCGGAGTGGAGCCCGCCCGGGGAGCCGAACACGGGGGCCAAGCTCCCCGGACGGGCACTCTGAGCTTCCCACCCACGCACGCGGTGTCAGTGACTACGGTCACACGGCAGCCCTGCACTGGGCGCGCCTCCAGAACTGTGGGCGCGAGGGTCAGCGCGGCGCCTGCGGCACCCTCAGCGAGCTTGGCCGTCCGCGTGGAGGGTTCCCCAGCGAGATCCTCTGTCCGCGACTTGTGGCTGCCTCCACGGCCAAGCCATCCTCTCCCGCCGAGCCCCGTGTGGGCCAGCCAGCCGCTTCGTCGGCTGACTCCCCAAACGGTGGCCAGGGTCCACGTTCGGTGCACGGGCTCGCTGGTGATCGATGTCGGCCCGGCGCACCGTCTAGCAGACCTTCCTGAGTGGGGCAAGCCGCTCGGAGGACACCCCGGGCGGCCTGCACGTTACAGAACGAAGCTCAGGCTAGGGAAGCCGTGGCGGCAACTTGAACCTGCCGATAGGAGGCACAGAGAGCGTGCTGGCGTGCAGCCTCCGTCAGTTCGACCGCGCGCCGTGCCGACCCGCATGGCTGCCGCAGGATCCGGCCGCATGCCGAGAAGCAGCGCCGGAGCGATCTGTGGCACGCCGCACAGGCACGCAGCAGGGCACCATCGGGCATAGCGACACCCGCCAGACGGCCGCCCCGGAACCGGCCGTTGCGCCCTCGTCCATTCGCAGGCCAGTACCCGACGATGCCGGGCGTGGAGAGAAAGGACGGCAGCCTGTGGGCTGCAGTCGTGGCGGACACCGTAGACGACACCAAGGCGACAGTGGATCGCGTCGTGCGCGGCGCTGGAGTCCGGCGCGCTCAGGTGGGCCACCACCTCGGCGGCGCGCGGACAGGGCTCACGTGGCGGGCCTCGCGGGCGATCCGCCACCTGCTGCCGCATCGGCACGCACCCCGGCGCATGGTGATCTGGCAACCCGGACCGGGCGCGCGACGCATCGAAGTTTCGTCGGCGTACTGTCGGTGTGGAGCCCAGGTGACCGAGAGCAACGCCAAGAACGCGGCGTGAAAGTCGAGATCGTCAGCAACTTCGAAGACCCAGCCGGGCTCGTGACCGGCACGCTCACAAGCTGCGGGGACAGGGCCATCGCCACCACCGGCGAGGGTCAGGCGATCCTCACGGCGTTCGCCGTGCTGTCTGACCCCGACACCCACAACGCGGTGCGGCCGTGCGATGGCGACGCCTACCTACAGGCGCTGCTCTCCATGCTGTCGGACGGCTACGTCTTCGCTCGCATCGCCGACCAAGCCTCCCGGGAGATGATCCCGTCCAGCAGCACCGGGGATACCGGCGAGTAAAGGCCCCGCGCCCTCAGCGCGTTTGCAGCGCCTTGGCCAACTCCGACTAGCGCGTCGGCCAGCTCGGGCGGCGTGTACCCGATCACGCCCTCGCGGGCTAGGGCTCCTCCTCGTGAACACGGGTGGGCGGTGGGGCGTCGTCGTCAGAAGTGCTCGCGCGCGCCCGGTCGAGGCTGTCCGCCTGCTGTTTCTTAGGCCCGTGACCCGTGGACTCCCAGTGGGCCAGCAGATCGGTGCGCTGCCGGAACTTCAAGCCGCACTCGACGCAAACGAACGGATCGGCTACAGCGAAGGGTCGGGCCATCGGCCGGGGCACCTCTTGGTCGTTTGTGGGCATGTTCGATCTCGCCTTTCCACGGTCGGGCCTGTACACGGATGATGCGGTGCCGGTGAGCACGATCCGGGAACGTGGGTATGGCCGGTCAGCCGCCCCGTGACTCGTGGTGCTGAAATCGCACAGCGAGGAGCCGACGGCGGCCCTCGTCCGAGCCTGCGTCGTCGGCGTCATCGCCCGCCAAACGCTCAACAGGGGTGGCGAACGGATCGATTTCCTCGACGACGTGCTCCAGATCGAGTCTGAACTGACCCGGGTTCTCCTCGTCGAGCACGATCACGCCGCGGGCGAGCAGATCGCCGACCGCGTCGTTGGCAAGCCGGTAGGTCGTTCCGTCGTAGGTCAGGAGTGGGCCGCGCGCTGGTCGTCCCATAACGCCTCATGCCGCTTTTCAGTTGGGCTCGTCCCAGTGAGCCTGCGCAGTCTGAGATGGTGGATCAACCTGGCGCATGGACGTGAACAGATGCAACTGGTGAAGTTGCCGGCCGCGCTCGTCGCTCTCCTCGGCGTCGTGGCGATCGCCCTCGGGTTCTCGACGGGCAAGCCGCTCGTGTGCTCGTCGGCAGGACCATACGAAGAGCCGCGGCGGGCTCCGCTCGGACGCTGCGGACTGTTGCCGACGGCGTCGATGGGGTTAGGAAACTGTTGCCGAACGCGTGCTGCGGGCTCTTCGTCGGCCGTTCCGGGGTTGTGACCGGAGAAGGGACACCCGCCCTCAGCCGAAGACGGCGCTCAGCGCAGCGCTCCGGGACCTCTGGACAGCATGCACGAGAGCACCCACGGATCCTGCCGCGATCCGCCGTTGGGTGCCGCGTAACGGTTGTCCGTGGCCATGAGAAAGTCCCCACTGGTGGCCAGGCGGAATCTGGCGAACGTCGCAACACTCATGAGGCTGGGGAGTTGCGATGGGTCGTCGAGGGCGGAAGCCGCTGTATGCCAAGCGTGAGGCGTTCGCGAGGCTGATCGCGGAGGGCGTCCCGTCGGCCCGGGCGTGCCGCATCGTCGGGGTCTGTCGGCGCACGG
>JBKQRF010000147.1:0-21553 GCA_052144055.1 Candidatus Limnocylindrales bacterium | reverse complement strand
TGCCAACGGTCAACGCATCCATGGCCGAACTCTGAATTCCGGTCAGTCCCTGCCCCCGCGAAGGACTAGGAGCGGTGGTCTCCTCCCGGAGCGAGGTGGGCGAGATTGCGTGCGACAGCGAGCGGTTGGCGGCTCGGCCATCGGCCGTCACTTGATGCCCTGCGCGGCATCGCCATCCTGCTGGTCCTTCTTAGCCACGCAGGTGTGCCATACCTGGGCGCTGCCGGCTTCGTTGGCGTCTCACTCTTCTTTGCTCTATCCGGCTACCTGATCACGGCTCTGCTGCTCTGCGAACTCGCCGACCATCGCGCCGTCGACCTGCGCGCGTTCTACCTGCGCCGCGCTCGCCGGCTTCTGCCGGGGCTGGCCGTCCTCTTGGCCGCCACAGGTGGGTGGGCAATCGCGAGTGGCAGCGTGGCGAGCTGGCTGCCAGCGGGCTTGGCCGCAGCCTTCTACGTCGGCAACTGGGCGTTCATCGCGGGCCTTCCCATGGCGGGGCTTGGGCACACGTGGAGCCTCGCAGTCGAGGAACAGTTCTACTTCACGTGGCCACTCGTCCTGCTGCTGCTGATGCGCATGGGGCCGCGCGCCGCCATCGCAGGCGCGTTGGTAATCGTGGCTCTGTCGTTCGCGGCCGAGTGGGCCGCGCTCCCGAGCTACGGGCACGCCTATTACGGCTCGGACACGCGGGCAAAAGACCTCCTGTTGGGCTGCGTGGTGGCGATGATCTCCATGCATCGCGGCGTCGATTTCAGGATTCCGACCGCGGCTGCCATCGGTGCCGCAGCGGTGCTCGTGTTCCTGTGCACGGCTCCCGATCTGCCGGGAGCGCCGCTAGTCGTCTCGCCTGCCGTCGTCATGGTGGTCGCCTGGTGCGCCGCGCGCCCCCAGTTCGCCGCGTGGCGCTGGCTGACGGCAACGGGCCGTATCAGCTACGGACTGTACCTGTATCACGTGCCCATCCTCGTCGGCCCTCTCGCCGGCCTTTCGCTCTGGCCACGCGTGGTCGCGCTCCTCGCGAGCTCCTACGCTGCAGCCGCGTCGTCCTGGGTGGTTCTCGAGTCCCGAGTCCTTCGCCGTGGGGTATCGCCGTCCGCACGACCGGCATGGGCGAAGCAAGTGCCGGAGCCGAAGTCCGCTGAACTCGCTGATCCGCATGGCGCGGTGGCGTGATGGCGGTTGGGATGTCGGATTGAATTCCGAAGACAGCGTGGCTCCGGTTCTGCGACCCCGTGCCGTATGGTCGGTGGATGGGCGACCCGTCGATGTACCGGACGGCAGGCTTGATCAGCCCCTGTCCCCCGACAGCGCATCGCGCGGCATACGACCGCGTCCATGCTATGCACGGCCTCCGGCTGGAGGATCGCCAGAGAGTGTGCCGATCCCGCTCAACAGCGCCGCGGACGGCCCCGTTAGGCCGGGAAGCGCCGGGCTACGCGCGCCAGCGCTAGCAGGGTGATCGCTATGACGGCTGCTTTCAGTGCCGCCGGCCCACGGGACCGACCGACAGGTAGAGCGTCCGCATGAACAGGTTGTTCTCGGCCCCGGATCCCTACGCGGGCCACCGCGGGGACGAACGTCGCGAGGTCCGGGAGCTGTGCGATGGCCACCGCGGCGAACACCGTCGCGCACTTGTTGGGCAGCAGCGGGCGCACCGGCCTCGGTCAAGTCCCATGCTTCGAAGGGTACGGTACATCCGGGGTGGGACTTTCGAGCTATCGGACGGCGGAAGACGTCGCGCCCACGCACCACCTCCGGCGGTACGGAGGGACCACGACGACCGGGAAACGCACAGACCCGACCGGCGCGCCGAACGGGGCCGCGCCGCTGGTCACGTCCCGTGGCGCTCGCACAGGCAGGACACTGCCCACCACGGTGCGCCGAGCGAGTAGCGGCGAGCCCGTCGGCGAACAAGCCGACAGGTGCTTGACCGCGACGTTCCGGTCAGCTGCAGCCCTACTGCCTCCGCTCGGCGATCCTGCCAGCAGCGGCGCCGCGTGCGGCCCACCATGGCCCACCAATCCCTACCTCTTCAGGGAGTTCGCGCCCTGCAGGGCCCGGGTCTCTTCCTCGCTCGACGAGCGACCATCCGCTCGGGTCGGCCACACCGCGAGGCGGGCAATCGCCGCCGATCTACGCCGGGGCCAGCTGCCGCACGCGGGTGGCGAGCGCCGGCCAGTGCACCCACGCGGCGTACGCTATGACCACGATCGGCGTCATGAGCGGCATGGGCAGGGCCAGGGCAGCGGCCAGGATCGGGTAGCCCGCGACGGCCGGCAGCGCCATCGCCACGTAGTAGAACTCGGTCGCTGGCCAGACCGCGGGCACAGCGAACCATTCAGCTCCGCGGCGGCGCAGCACCCACAGGCCCAGGAGCGTGGGCGGGATCAGGATCGGGAGCCGCCACGCACTGCCGTTCCAGGCATATTGGAAGAGGTTGCTTACGCCCAGCCCCTGCTGCAGATAGAGCCGCCAGGGCAGCAGCGGCAGCGCGATGGCCAGAAGGATCCCTGCGATGACCAGGTCGCGCCAGCGGCCTAGCAGCGGCACTCCGGCGTATAGCTTCAGCCCCACCGCTAGCGCCGCGGTAATGGGTCCGCCGTAGACGAGCAGCGCGAGCGCGATCGTTTGCGGGTTGCCGTTCCAGATCGAATGCGCGAGCGGGGGGAACGCGACCCACCAGAGCTGCAGGCCCAGCCGCCGCACCAGCCACACGGACGCCGCAAACCCGAGCGCCATCCAGACCAGCGTCGAGACGCCCAGCGGCAGGAGGCTGGTCGGCACATAGAAGAGCAACGTGTGCGGCCCGGCCGCATACGTGATCCCGTGTTCGCTCACGGCCCAGGGGTTGCCGCCCGCAAGCCAGGCGTTGGTGGCCCGCTGGTAGTGGCGCGCGTCGATGGCGAGCGCGGCGGGGTTGGCGATCCATAGAAGGTCGATCAGCGCGAACCAGGCTGGCAATCCGATCCGTGCGGCTGCCAGCCGCAGCCCGCTCGTGGGCTCAGCCAGGGAGCGCACCCGAGTCCCGATCGAGCCGAGCGAGTCGGCGCGAGAGCTGGCCCTATCCGCGGGCACCGAACTCAGTCTCCGGCGAGTAGCGGCGCATCTGCGCATAGGGGTTCGTCCGGCACTGCCAGCTCACCGCGACAGCGTGACGAAGCACCGCCCGCGCGTCAACGCAACGTTGCGGCTGTGCCGTGGTCCTTCGGTACCATAGGCGCGCGGATCCACAGCGGGTAAGGTCGCTCGACCGGGCCGTTCCGAGATGGCCGCTGAGGATCCAGGAGGGTTAGCTGTGGCGGTCAAGAGTCCGCCGGCATCGGGTACGCAGGCGCAGCCGCGGGTGCAGCGGAGGCGAGCCGCAGCGACCGGCCGCCTCGACGTCGCCATCGTGGGCGGTGGTGGCCACGTCGGTCTCCCGCTCGCGTTGAGCTTCGCGCGGGCAGGTCTGCGCGTCGGCATCGAGGATCTCTCGGCCGAGACGCTGGCGAGCATCGAGCGTGGCCAGGTGCCGTTCTTGGAGGCCGGAGCCGAGCCGCTGCTGCGGGAGATGCTGGAGGCAGGGCGGCTGGAGTTCTCGACGGATCCGGCCCTCCTCGGCCGCAGCGACATCGTCGTCATCATCATCGGCACGCCGATCGACGAGTTCTTCAACCCTGCGATGACGATCTTCGAGCGTGCCCTGGCCCAGATCGCGCCACACATCCGTGACGGATCGCTTGTTGTGCTGCGCAGCACCGTCTACCCGGGGACCACCGAGTACGTCGCAAAGGCGCTGCGAGACCGCGGCCGGCGTGTGGACGTCGCCTTCTGTCCGGAGCGTATCGCCGAGGGTCATGCCCTCGAGGAGCTCCAGACCCTTCCGCAGATCGTGGGCGCGGACGAGCCTGCGGCGGGGGATCGGGCGGAGGCGCTGTTCCGGCGGATCACCCGCACGATCATCCGCACGACCGGGCGCGAGGCCGAGCTGGCCAAACTCCTGACCAACACCTGGCGCTACATGAAGTTCGCCATCGCGAACCAGTTCTTCATGATTGCCGAGTCGGCAGGGGTGGACTATGGGGCGGTTCTCGACGCGGTCCGCCAGGACTACCCGCGCGCGGCCGACCTCCCTGGGCCTGGGTTCGCCGCCGGGCCCTGCCTGCTCAAGGACACGATGCAGCTGTCGGCGTTCACCCCCGACCACTTCCCAATGGGCCAGTCGGCGATGCAGATCAACGAGGGGATGCCCGCCTTTCTCGTCGGCCAGATCAAGGCACGCCACGGAGAGCTGCGTGGTCGCACAGTGGGGATACTCGGGATGGCGTTCAAGGCCGAGTCGGACGACACCCGGGCATCCTTGAGCTACAAGCTGCGCAAGCTGCTGGCCTGGGAGGGCGCCCGCGTCCTGTGCACAGATCCGTACGTCCGGGACCCGAAGCTCGTGCCGCTCGAGCAAGTACTCGCGGAGGCTGACCTGTTCGTGGTGGGGGCTCCGCACCACCGGTACCGCGGCCTCGACTTCGGGGGTTGTCCGGTTGTCGACGTGTGGGGCTCGGTGGCGGGCCGAATTGTGATTTGAGGCGCTGGACGGACGGGCCGGGATGGGGGCGGCGCGGGGCCGCGGCGGTTGAATGCCGGCGAGCACCCGGCGGTGCGCACGCGCCGCAGTGGAGTACTCGTGCCAAGCCCGTCGGCTTCTCCCCTGGGTCGCGTCGCGGTCGGTGTCCGGGTGTGCGGCCAGCGGGCCAGGTTCGGGAGGCCAAGGCACTGGACATCAGAGATGCGAGGCCTGTGGCCGCCCGACTCGCCGCCCGCTCGTCGGGCATCGTACGCGGCAGTCCTTGACGCTTCGCCCCCGATCGGCCCGATCGCTGACCGCAGGTGCGCTTCGCAGGGGTGCCAACGAGCCTGCGCAGACCGAGATACCCGGCCAGCGTGGTTGGCAGGACGAGTCCGCCGTCGGCCACCAGGCGATCGCCATCGTAGGTTCCCTCCACCCGATCGAGGTCGTGCTTGGGAGCCCCCCGTCGTCTCCGACCGCCTGAGGAAAGGCGGATGACACGTTTGGTGGTGCGCATCGCCCGTGCTCTGCTGGCCGTGGAGTTCGCGGTCGTTTCGGCGTCGTACCTGTTTGTCGATCCTTCAGACCTGCTCGGCCGTGACGCCCGGATCTACCAGGCCGCGACGCGTGCTTGGCTTTCCGGCGGCGACCCTTGGACGGCCAGCTATCGCGGCACCCTGTTCGCTGGCCCGCCGCTCAGCCTGCTGCCGCTCGCGCCGTTCGCGTGGCTGCCCCCGGGCACCTTCGTCGTCCTCATGATGTTGGCGTCGGCTGTGGCCGCGGTGTATGCGCTCCGCGTGCTCGGCCTGCCGGCGTGGTGGTTACTGTTCCCGCCGCTGGTCCAAGGCATTGCCGAGGGCAATCCCAACGTCATCGTGCTCGCGCTGCTGGTCAGCGGAAGTCGGCTCGGCGGGACGGTGGCAGTGCTGTTCAAGGTGTACGCCGCCATTCCGCTCTTGCTGCTCGGGCGCTGGCGCGCGCTTGGACTCTCCTTCGTGGTGGTGATAGTTACGCTGCCGGTGCTGCCATGGGGCGCCTTCGTGTCGCACGACGTGGTGGGCACGTTGTCCCGCCAGTCGGTCGGCGGCTGGAGCGCGTGGGTCTGGCTCCCCCTGGTGCCGGTCGCGCTTGTGGCTCTGGTCGCGGTCGGCCGTCGACGTGCCGCGTGGTGGGCGACGCCTGCCCTGTGGCCGGAGACGCAGTTTCACTACTCCCTGCTAGCCCTGCCGGCTATCACCCCACTCTCGGCGGCTGTGCTGGCCATCCCAGTTCACGGTCTACCTGCTGTTGCGTTGGCGGTCGCGGCGGTTGAGCGGCAACTCCGCGACTTCGTGAGTCCGCGAGTCTCGCAGCGCCTAGGCAAGATGGGCCCCGGCCGACCGGGGAACGGCCGTGAGGTTCCGGTAGCGCGGTAGGAAGCCCGAGGGGCCACGGCAGCTTCGCGTGTCGTGTCCCAACGCCGGCGGGCGAGCCAGCGGTTGGGATGCGCCGCACCGGAGCTCCTGGCGTCGGGAAGCCACCCGGCTCCGCAGCCTATGGTGGGGGTTGCTGGGCTCCTAGGTCCGCACCAACGCGCGAGCGCATGCGCTCGCCTACGCCGTGGGAGGGTGCGGACCGCCGAGGGCTTGCAGACCACTGTGATGCCGGACACCGCCGGCGAGAGGAATGAGCCGGCGGGAGCGGCAAGCTGCTGACGTGTCAGTGTGGTGGCCGGCTTCCGGCAACCCATCAGTACCATAGCCGGAGACTCGGACGTGGGCATAGCCTCACTCTGGCCGTGGAGCAGTGCGAAGGACGAGCGACGACCAGGGTGACGGGAGACTTCCGTCTGGCTGCGCATCGGCAGGCGGCCTGGGGTTCCGTCGGTGGAGGTGCGTCATGCGAGTACTTGTGACCGGCGCCGCCGGCTTCATCGCCGGGTATCTCGTCCCCGAGTTGCTCAGCGCCGGCCACGAAGTGGTGGGCCTCGACGACTTCAGCAAGTACGGTCAAACGGTCAAGAGCTACGACGGGCACTCGAGATACCGGTTCGTCCGTGGCGATGCGAAGGATGCAGGCCTGCTGCGCGAGCTGGCCATCGACGTCGACCAAGTGGTCGCCGCCGCGGCGATGATCGGCGGCATCAGCTACTTTCACGAGTTCGCCTACGACCTGCTGGCCGAGAACGAGCGGATCCTGGCCTCCACGTTCGACGCGGCCCTGGCAGCCCGCCGGGCCGGCCACCTGCAGCGAATCGTGGTGATCTCGAGTTCGATGGTGTTCGAGTCGGCAACGGTCTTCCCGACGCCTGAGGGGGCCCAGTTCACGAGCCCGCCCCCTCGGTCGACATATGGCTTTCAGAAGCTCGCCAGTGAGTACTTCGCGAAGGGCGCGTGGGAGCAGCACGGCCTGCCCTATACGATCCTCCGACCCTTCAACTGCGTGGGGATTGGCGAGCGCCGAGCGCTGCGCGACGCGCAGGTCATGAGCGGCAATGTGCGGCTCGCGATGAGCCATGTGGTGCCCGATCTGGTCCAGAAGGTGCTGCGGGGCCAAGACCCGCTCCACATCCTGGGCGAGGGTAACCAGGTGCGCCACTACACCTACGGCGGAGACCTGGCGCGGGGTATCCGGCTCGCGATGGAGTCGCCCAGGGCAGTCAACCAAGACTTCAACCTCTCGACCGCGCAGGGCACGACGGTCCTCGAGCTGGCCGAGACGATCTGGCGGAAGGTGCACGGCGAGCGGCCGTTCCGGTACGTCTGCGACCCGCCGTTTGAGCACGACGTGCAGATGCGGGTGCCGGACGTGCGCAAGGCACGCCGGGTGCTCGGGTTCGAGGCCTCCACCACGCTCGACGAGATGCTCGATGAGGTGATCCCGTGGATCCAGGACGAGCTGGCAGCGGGCCGGATCTGACGCCTGCTCCGGGCGACGTCCAGGACCGCTTGGTGCATGTGCCGGTAGGGTCGCGGCTGGGACGCCAGACGCGGTGCGTCGGCGAGCGGCCGTGAGCGTCGGCGGGGTGCCGCGTCAGCGGCCGGGCCTGCGGCGTCACTTTGCCGCGCCTGTCGGCCTGATCGTCAGCGTCGCGGCGTTGTTCGTCGCGCTGCGCGGTGTGGACGTCGGGTCCGCGGTGACGCGTCTCCAGCGCGCCGATCCGCTCCCGCTCGTCGCGATCCTCGGGGTTATCGGCCTCCAGCTGGTGCTGCGGACCGTCCGGTGGCGTGCCCTGCTCACCATCGCGCGCCCCGCCACGCCGATCCGTCTGGTCGCGCTGCTCCCCATTCTGCTGATCGGATACTTGGGCAATGCGGTCCTTCCCGCCCGGCTCGGCGAGCCGATCCGCGCGTTTCTCGCGGCTCGCGCCGAACACCTCGACGCCGGCGTGGTGTTCGGCACGGTGGTGCTCGAGCGGGTCCTCGACACCGCCAGCCTGGCCGTCCTCGCGTTCGGTGCCGCGCTCCTCATCGGCGCGCCCGCCTGGCTGATACAGGCCGCGGGTCTGGCTGCGCTCGCCGGGTGCGTGGTCGTGGCCGGCCTCTTGGCCGGAGGACTGTGGCTTCTCGGGCGGGTCCTGGCGCGCGTAGAGCGCGGGCTGCCGTCGAGGGCGATTGCCAGTGTTCTGCGCTTCGTCCGGTTCGTGGCGGCAGGTGCCGACGCGGCCCGCCAGCGCCGCGCCGCGGGCTTGGCGCTCGCGATCAGCGGCGCGTGCTGGCTCCTCGACGCAACCACGTTCTGGCTCGTGGGGCGCGCCCTCGGCATCACGCTCGCGCCCGCCGCTGCCCTGCTGATCGCGGCGGTCACCGTCCTCGGCACGGCCCTCCCCTCGGCGCCCGGGTACCTCGGCACCTTCGAGCTTGCTGCGGCAGGCACGGCGACCGCGTTGGGCGTCGCCGCCTCCCCGGCCTTCTCGCTCGCCGTGCTCGCGCACGTGATGACCGTCGCGCCGTCGGCGCTCGGCGGCGCGGTGGCCCTGAGCGCCAGTGGCATGGGGATCGCGTCGCTTTCGAGTGGGGCCCGCACGGTGCGGCAAGGTCCTACGATGGTGCCGGAGTGACGGGATCGTCAACGCCCGATGGGGGGCCTGTGCTGTCCGTGGTGATGCCCGTCTACAACGAGGGCGACCGGGTCGTCCCGGTGTTGCGGGCGCTGGAGGCCGCGCTGCGCACGCCCCACGAGATCTTGGTCGTCTACGACTTCGACGCGGACACGACCGTCCCCTCGGTGGGAGCGCTGGCCACCGAGCTGCCGCAGGTCCGCCTGCTCCGCAACGACCTCGGCAGGGGCGTCCTCAACGCCATGAAGGCCGGCATCGCGGCGGCGCGCGGGGAGTACGTCCTCATCACCATGGCCGACGGGTCTGACGACCCCCGCGAGGTCGAGCCCATGGTGCGTCTGGCGAGCCTCGGAGCCGACCTGGTCGCGGCCAGCCGATACATGCCCGGGGGGCGGCAGCTCGGAGGACCGCTCCTCAAGCGCACCCTGAGCCGGTTCGCCGGCCTGACGCTGCACTGGTTCGCGGGCGTGCCGGTCCACGACCCGACCAGCAACTTCAAGCTGTACAGTCGCGACTTCCTCCGCTCGGTGACGATCGAGAGCCAAGCGGGGTTCGAGCTCGCCCTGGAGCTCTGCGTGAAGGCCACACTGGCCGGCTGCATGCTCGCTGAGGTGCCCACCACCTGGCGCGACCGCACGGCGGGTGAGAGCCACTTCCGGCTGCGGGCCTGGCTGCCGCACTACCTGCGTTGGTACGTCAAGGCGTTCCGTGGACGACTTACGCTCCATCCCCCAAGTGCGGAGCGAGGGCCCGGTCGATGACCGGGCCAGGCGGCGTCGTACTCGAGCGGCTGCGAGGGGTAGGCGCGCGCCTGCCGCTGCCGGGCCCGGTCGCCCGGAGGCGGATCATCTTCGTCACTAGCGGCGTCCTCCTGGCCCTGGCCGCCTGGGAGTTCGTGTGGCTCTGGGGGGACATCGACGAGCAGCACGCGATCGGGCTGGATTTCGCGTTCTACAAGTCGGTTGGCGACCACTGGCTCGCCACGGGGCAGTTCTACCTACCGCACCAGTTGAGCGGGCCATACGTCGTGCGGACCGAGGTCGACGTGCTGTACCCGCCCCTGGCCCTCTTCCTGTTCGTCCCGTTCCACTGGCTGCCGTTCTGGCTCTGGTGGGTGATCCCGATCGGGATCGTCGGCTACGCGGTCTGGCGGCTCCGTCCGGCCCGCTGGTCGTGGCCGGTGCTCGCGTTCCTCCTGTGCTTCCCGAAGACGCCCTCCGAGACGATCTACGGCAACTCGGACATGTGGGTCACCGCGCTCGTCGCCGCAGGACTGCTGTGGTCCTGGCCGTCGGTCCTCGTGTTCATCAAGCCCTCGCTACTCCCGCTGGCGTTCATCGGCGTGCGCCGCCGCTCCTGGTGGATCGCCGCCGTGCTGCTCGGCGTGGCGAGTCTGCCGCTGCTCGGCCTGTGGCTGGACTACCCAATCGCCATGCGTAACTCGTCGGCCGCCTGGTACTACTCGCTGGGGAATCTGCCCATGGTGCTGATCCCCGTCGCGGCCTGGCTGGGCCGGCGGCCGTCCTCCCGCGAGTCTGCGACCGTTCCCGCGGGGACACGGAGCAGCAGCCACAGGCAGGCGGCCGTCACCGCCAGCATGCCCAACGACCCCGCGATGCCCACCGCCCCGCCGACCGGGATCGACGCGAGCTGAGGGGTGGCAGGGATCGCCGCCACGAGGTTGAGCGTGAAGAGGATGCCGAACGCGAGCCAGGCCAGCCGAGGCCCGCGCTCCGGGAGCAGCACAGCCAGGAAGACGAGCGCCCCATACGCGTATCGCTCGTGCATGGTAGTGAGGAGTGAGAAGGCGACCAGGGTCCCGCACGCCAGGCCCAGGGCGAGTGCGCGCGGGGTCGGACGCCGCAGCACCGCGAAGAAGACGAGCACCTCCCCGATGCCGGCCATCGCGAGGCCGATCAGCCGCAGGGTGACCGGCCCGGCGATCCGGCTCGCATCGCTTACGAATCCCCCGGCGGCCTGCTCCTGGAGGAGCCACCAGATGTTCCACGCGCGCAGTGAGATCACCGAGAAGGTCTGGCCCTGGTAGGTGGTGAGGTTGCCCAGGTAAGCGAGCGGGCCGCCCGCGGCGACGAAGGGGAGCCACAGCAGGCCGATGGTCGCCGCGCCGGCCAGCGCCGCGACGAGGGTGGTACGCACTCCGTATCGGCCGAGCACCCAAGCCCCGAACGGGACGAGGAACGGGAGCGCCTGCGGTTTGGTCATGAGGCTGAGCGCGAGCGCCACGGCCGCCGGGACGGGCCGGCCAGAGACCGCGAGCAGGTACGCGACGAGCGCCATCAGGAGGTAGATCGATTCGAACTGGCCCCACCACGCGCTCAGGTACAGCACCGCGGGGTGGAGGAGGATCCCGAGCGCACCGGCAACCGCCCACCCCGGCCGACTGCGCAGTGCCCAGGCCACCCCAGCCGCGAGCCCCGCGTCGGCTAGTGTGGCCGGCAGCTTCATCAGAACCCGCACCGACGGGTCGGCCGCGGTCGTCGCGGTGCGGAACGCATGGTCGAGGGCGCCGAGGGCCGCGAAGATGAACGCCATGACCGGCGGGAATGAGAGGTTCTGTCGATACGCATCGCCGAGGGGCGTGGTGGCGATGTCATGGACCCACAGCACAAACTGGTCGAGGTCGGGCCGGAAGCCGTCGGTGGGAAGGAGGACGAGCCGAACGGCGACGGCGAGCACGATGCCCGCCCCGAGCGACGCCATCTGCGGCGAGAGACGCCAAGATCGCCCGCCGGCCGCGGTCGCGCCCGGGTCGCCACGAGCGCCGGACAGGGGCTCTCCCATCGACAAGACTCCAGCGGTGGATGGACGACGGCGCCGACGCCAACAGTAGTGCGCAGGGCAACCCCGCGTCTTCCCGGGCGGGATGCCCACCCCACAGACCGGCTAGCATGTCGTGGCCCGCTCAGGGACACCCCGAGCCACACGCAACACGAGGGCCCGTGGTCATCGTCGTCATGCCGGCGTACAACGCCGCGAAGACCCTTGCACGCACCTACCACGACATCCCGCGTGACGTGGTGGACCGGATCATCCTGGTCGACGATGTGTCCTCGGACGAGACCGTGGAGATCGCACAGCGCCTGGGGCTCGACGTGATTGTCCATCCCCAGAACACGGGGTACGGCGGCAACCAGAAGACCTGCTACCGAGAGGCGCTAGCGGCGGGCGCCGACGTGGTGGTGATGGTGCACCCCGACTACCAGTACGACCCCACCCGCATCCCGGACGTGATCGCGCCGATTCTCGAGGGCCGGGCGGACATGGTGCTGGGCTCGCGCTTCCTGGGTGACCCGCTGGGCGGCGGCATGCCGCGCTGGAAGTGGCTGGCTAACCACTTCCTGACCGACGTGGAGAACCTGGCCTTCGGCCTGCGGCTCTCCGAATACCACTCAGGGTTCCGCGCCTACTCTGCGCGGCTCCTCCGCACGATCGCGTGGGACCGCAACAGCGACGACTTCGTGTTCGACCAGGAGTTCGTGGCCCAGGTGGTCGCGGCAGGGCTCCGCATCACGGAGGTGGGCGTCCCCACGCGCTACTTCCGCGAGGCGTCGTCGGTAGGGTTTCGCCGCTCGGTGCGCTACGGGTTCGGGACGCTGGGTGTGGTCGCCCGGTACCTGCTGCACCGCTGGGGGCTCCACCGGGACGTGCGTCTGGTCCCTCGTGCCACCGAGGTGGATCGGCCGGCGTGACTCGGCTCACCGTTAGGCGTAAGGCCATGACCACGGAGCGGGTCGGGCACCGCCGCCTGCCACGGGTATGAGCGGCCGGCCGCGGATCGTCGTCGGGTTCGGCGTCAGTGTCCTCTTGGTGGCCTTCCTGCTCTGGGAGATCGACCTGGGGCGGGTGGTCGCGGTCCTCGGCCGGAGCCGGGTCCAGCTGCTGCCGCTGATCCTGCTGCCATTCGCGGTGGACGTCTCGCTGCGCACGGTGCGCTGGCATGTGCTGCTGGCCCGCGAGCCGCGGCCGGGGTACCGGGGCACGTTCGCGTACTTGGTGATCGGCTACCTCGCCAACAACATCTTGCCGATGCGGCTGGGAGAGCTCGTTCGAGCACATCTGCTGGGCAGGCGCGAGGGCGTGGGGAGAAGCCGCGCGCTCGGGTCGATCGCCATGGAGCGGACGCTCGACGTGATCTCCGCCGCGGCGGTGGGGGCCGTCGCGTGCGCCGCGTCCGGGGTCCACGGCGCGATCGTCGTCACGCTCGCGCTAGTCGCGCTGGGTGCGGGCGGCATCGTGGCCGTGGTCGCGCTGGTCCCCCATGAGCTGGTGCGCCGCACGATCGATGGGCTGGTCGCACGGGCGCCCGCCGGACCGTCGGCCTTGGTCGCGGGCATCGCCGGCCGGTTCCTGCACGCCTTGCTCGACGCCGCGGCGCCGGGGCGCGTGCTCGCCGCCCTCGTGCTGTCCGTCGCCGCGTGGCTCGTGACGTCTGGCCTGTTCGCGGTGACCGCCGCGTGCCTCGGCATCTCCCTGCCGGTGGCTGGACTCGTGGCTGTCGCGGTGGCGGCCAATATCGGGGCGGCGCTGCCCTCGGCGCCGGCGGCGATCGGACCGTTCGAGGTCGGTGTGGTGGTCATCGCGACGGCCCTCGGGGTGGATGCGCCCACGGCACTCGCCTTCGCGATCCTCAGCCACATGTGCACGGTGGTGCCGGCCTCGCTGGCAGGTGGCCTCGAGCTGAGCCGGATGCGGTGGGGGCTGGACACGCTGCGGGCGGCCAGCCGGGGCGACGGGGCGGCCGGGGAGGTCGAGCCGGCGTGAGCCCCCGCCAGGTCGGAGGCCTGCCGAGCCCGGCGTTTGGCGACACGACCGGCTACGGCGACGCCGACGCGTCCGATTCCCACGCCGCCGACATGCGATGGGGGATCGCGATCGGCGTGCCGGTCCTGCTGGTGGTCCTGACCGCGCTGATCGACGCCGTGGCCGTGCCGATCGTCCTCAACGGCGGCCAGTGGTTCAACGCGGGCCGGCCCGACTTCTTCCTGATGGCCGACGCGTTCCTGCACGGACGGCTGTGGCTGGCCGTGGACTGGGGCTCGCCCCTCAACGACATCATCGTGCTGGGCGGGCACGTCTACGTGCCGTTCGCCCCCTTCCCCGCGTTCCTCTTCATGCCCCTCGTGGCGCTCATCGGCGTCGGCCGGGCGATCGTAGACGAGCCGCTGATCAACGCTCTGCTGGCCGGCGTGGACGTGGCGCTGGCCTGGGCGATGCTGGGCGCGTTCGGGGTGCGGCGCTGGGAGGGCCGGGGCTGGCTCACGGTGCTGTTCGGGTTCGGCACGGTGCTCTGGAACATCACCGAGCGGGGCGGGGTCTGGCACACGGCCGAGATCGTGGCGATGGGCCTGACGTTCTGGGCGCTGATCGAGACGCGGCGCGAGCAGCCCCGGCCGTGGCTGCTGGGGCTGCTGGGCGGCGCGGCGTTCCTCACCCGCTCGACGCTGCTCTTCGCGCTGCCCTACTACGCCTGGGTGGTCGCGGGACGTCCCACCGACCTGACGGGGCTGCGGCGCGCGGTGCGCGCGGGGTTCATCCCGGTGCTGACGGTCGCGCTCGCCTCGGTGCCGTTCGGCCTTGTCTTCTTCTGGTACAACTGGGCGCGCTTCGGCTCGCCGCTCGAGACGGGATACGAGCTGGCCACCCTGCCGCCGTTCCTCGAGGCGCTGCGCGCGCAGGGGCTTTTCTCCATCGTTCACCTCCCCATGAACCTGGACTACCTGTTCCTGAAGGGCCCCGACGCGCTGTCGACGACGGCCCCCTTCTTTGTGCCGAGCACCCTCGGCATGTCCGTGCTACTCACGAGCCCAGCCCTGCTGGTAGGGCTGTGGTCATTGCTGCGCTCGTCGGAGGCGCGTGTGATCGCTCTCACCGGCCTGCTAGTACTGGTGCCCACGCTGCTCTACTACGGCGGGGGCTGGGTGCAGTTTGGGTACCGCTACCTGCTCGATTCGGTCCCGCTCTGGCTCGCGCTCTGCGCGATCTGGGCGTCTCGCCGCGGGGTGGGCTGGATCTGGCAGCTTGGTATTACCTGGAGCGTGCTGGTGAACCTGGGGCTGGTGTATTGGTCGTTCCGCCTCTCGTAGTGTCAGTGATACGGCCCCGCCCGCGCCGCGCGCCCTTGCCCGGCGCCCCCGGGTCCCCGTCCGTCATCCGCAGTGTCTGCCGACGGCCAGTGACTTACCCGCCCAACGAGCGCACTAGTTCCCGGAGCGGCGGGTTCGAGCGGTCGCGTGGCGAGAGGATGGGGTCGCGCTCGGGCCAGGGGACGCCCACGTCCGGGTCGTCCCACGCAAAGCCCAGCTCGTCGCTGCCGTCGTACTCGTTGGTCACGCAGTAGACCAGGTCCGTGGCCTCGATGGCGTAGAAGCCGTGCGCCACGCATGCGGGGATGGTGACCCACTCGTCCGGCCCCAGCTCCCGGGTCTCGACGAGCGGTGCGGCGCGAGGGTCGACGAGGAGCGGGCGGACATCGACCAGCGCCACGAACACGCGACCGCTCGCGACGGTCCAGCGGTCGAGCTGGCGCCGGTGGTAATGGAGTCCGCGCAGCACGCCCGCCCGGCTCGTGGAGAGATTGGCCTGCAGGAAGCGCACCTCCGACCAGCTAGCACGCCAAAGCTCCCGGAAGGCGCCGCGTTCGTCCGCGTGCGACGCCAGGCGCCCCCACGACACGCCGTCCAGTCGCCCGGGTGCTACGTCCAGCCGGCCGGTCATCTCGCCATTCCGTCCGCCTGCAGGCCGGCCGCCAGCGCGCGGTAGCGCGGCAGCTCGTCGAAGAGCGCGGCCCGCCAGTCGCGCAGGATGATCCCCAATTCTGCTGCACGGCCTGTGCCCAGCACGCCCCAGACCGGTGGGGTGGAAGCACGCCGCCAGGTCGAGCCGGGGACCCGCTCCGTGACCACGCGCAGCCCGACGCCGTCGAGGACCGCGGCCGCCCACTCCGCCCGTGACGCCCGCCCGGAGTTGACCAGGTGGTACACCCCGGCGGTCGGCTGGGCGCGCACGAGATCGACGATGCCCGCCGCGAGGTCGGCGGCGCGCGTAGGTGAGCCGATCTCGTCGAAGACCAGTCGCAGCGGGGCGCCGCTCCTCTGGGCCTCGGCGACACCTGCCAGGACCTTCGCCCCGAAGTCGGCGCCCGGAGGGCCGTAGAGCCACGCGGTGCGGACGATCCAGTCCCGCCCGACGGTGCTCGCGTCGCCGTACGCGGCAAGCACAGCCTCCTCGCCGGCGCGCTTGCTGGCGCCGTATGGGTTCGCCGGAGCGACCGGGTCGTCCTCCACGTAGGGTTGGCCGTCGGTGCGCCGACCGTCGAACACCTCGTTGGTGGAGACGTACAGAAGGTCAGCGCCGCCCGAGCGGCATGCTTCTGCCAGCGCGGCTGTGGCCTCCGCGTTGCGTCGCATCGCGAGCTCCGGCTCGCGGGCGCACCCGTCCACGTCGGTCCACGCCGCCGCGTGGAACACCAGGTCGGGCCGGCGCTCGTGTACCAGCGCCGCCAGCGTCTCTGGCTGGTCGAGTTGGAGCGCGGGCCGTGACCAGCTCTCGACGGAGACGACGCGTGCCAGGGGGGCCTGCCGGGCGAGCGCCGCGACCAGCGCGCTGCCGAGCCGCCCGCCGCTGCCGGTGACGGCGACCCTCACGATCCCTCCGGCTCGTGCGGTGTGCTGCCCGCTAAGCGAGCCCCGTACAGCCGAGCGTAGTAGCCGTGCCACTCACCCGACTTCAGGGGGCGCCACCAGTCCTCGTGCTCCAGGTACCAGCGCACGGTCTCTGTGAGCCCCTCGTCGATGGGCACCTGCCCGGACCAGCCGAGCGCGGTGATCCGCGTGCCGTCCATGTTGTATCGGCGGTCGTGGCCGGGCCGATCCGCCACGTGGCGGATGAGTGTCTCCGGCCGGCCCAGCCGTGACAGGATGCCGCGCGTCAGCTCCAGGTTCGTCAGCTCAGCCGCGCCCGGAATGTTGTAGACGGCGCCCGGCTCACCGCGGCGGAGGACGAGCTCGATAGCAGCGGCGTGGTCATCCACGTGGAGCCAGTCCCGACGCTGAAGCCCGTCGCCGTAGAGCGGCAACGCCTGACCCTCGATCGCGTTCGTCACGAAGAGCGGGATCACTTTCTCGGGGTGCTGGTAGGGGCCATAGGTGTTGGAGCCGCGCGTGATCACCGCGTCGATGCCGTACGTGATCACGTAGCTGCGTACGAGGTGGTCGCCGGCCGCCTTGGCGGCCGCGTACGGGCTGCGCGGGCGGAGTGGGTCCTCCTCGGTGCTCGCGCCCGCGGGGACGTCGCCGTAGACCTCGTCGGTTGAGACCTGCAGGAAACGCACGGGGTGATCGGCGCCGCGCGCGGCCTCGAGGAGGGTGTGGACGCCGAGCACGCCGGTGCGGAGGAACGCGGTGGGGTCCTGGATGCTGCGGTCCACGTGCGACTCGGCCGCGAAGTTGACGATCGCGTCGGCGTCGGCGACGAGTGGGGCCACTTCGTCGGGGTCGACGATGTCGCCGACCAGAAGCCGGCAACGGCGCGCCTGCGCGGGGTCGGCCTCGCACGGGCCGAGGTTCGCGGGATTGCCCGCGTAGGTCAGCTTGTCGAGGACGGTAACGAAGACCCCGGGATCGGTCCGCAGCAGGTTGCGCACGAAGGCGCTGCCGATGAACCCCGCGCCGCCGGTGACGAGGAGCGAGCGGAACACACATTCGTCCGGGCGCCTGGACGCTGCGACGGGCCACGCCGCGACCGAGCGGTCGGACGAGAGATCGGTGTCCGCGTCGTCCAGCTCCCGGGCGGGGGCCCAGATCCGATCGACAGCCGGTCGCTCGGGCGCGACGACGCGAGCACCCGCACCACCCACCGTCATCGCGGGCCGTCCACGCCCCGGGGCGGCTGCAGCAGCCCGCGCTCGGCTTCGTCCGCCGCAAGGCGGCTCGCCACCATCAGCGAGTCGACCGTGCCCGCGTCGGTCCAGCGCCCCGCATAGCGTCGCCAGAAGATGCCGCCGGCCTGCAGGTAGTGGTTGAGGACGTCGGTGATCTCCAACTCGCCGCGCTCGGACGGCACGAGCTGCTCGATCACGTCGAAGACATCGGGCCTCAAAAAGTAGACCCCGATGGGGATGAAGCGCGACTTGGGCCGCTCGGGCTTCTCCTCGAAGCCGACCAGCACGTCATCGTCGTGGGTCCCGTCCGCCGGGGAACCGTCCGGGCGGCGGAACTCGGCCACGCCGAACCGGTGCGGGTCGGGCACCTCGTAGAGCAGGGTCCCGCCACCAAACGGGCTGGCCTCGAACGCCGCTGCGGCTGTGGCGAGTGGATCGCCCAGCAGAACGTTGTCGCCGAGCACCGTGCAGAATGCGTCGTCGCCGACGAACCGGCGCGCCAGGCCGATGGCGTGTGCGATCCCCAGGGCCCCCCGCTGGAACCGGTAGGTCAGGTCGAGCCCGAAGGCGCGCCCGTCGGCCAGCAGCTCCACCACGTCGCCCACGCTCTTGCCGCCGACGATCACCAGGACGTCCCGGATCCCCATCCCGGCCAGCGTCTCGATGGCGTAGTCGATCATGGGCCGATCGAAGACGGGCAGCAGGTGCTTGTTGGTGACCAGGGTGAGCGGATAGAGGCGGGTCGCCGTTCCCCCTGCAAGGACCAGACCCTTCATCGAACCGTAGCCTAACAGCTGCCCATTGGGCGATTCCGCGAGCGGAACGGGCGCGACATCAGGCCGACGCTCCCAGCCATGCTCCTGGCGGCGGGCACGTCGGGGTGGCGCGCCATCGCCCGGGCGCGCCTCGCGGCTGCTACCGACCTTCGACATCCTGCACGCGGACGACCGCGCTGGTCACAGCTGGTTGACGCGTGAACGAGACGCCGGAGGCACGTGCGGTATGCTGCGTGTCGGTACTGTCGAGGTGTGCTTCCCCACGTGACATCCCCCGTCGCGCCATGTTCCGCGGACACCCCCGGCGCTGAGGCCTCCACCCTCGTCGCTCGGCGCGTCCCGTTCGAGGCGATCCCGCGCGACGCTTGGGATCGCCTGCTGTCCGTCACCGTGCGCGCTACGCCGTTCAGCCGCTGGACGTTCCATCGGGCATGGTGGGACGCGTACGGCGAGTCGGCTCACCAGGACTACATGATTTGCCTTCGGGCGGCTGACCCCGCTGCGGGCGGCCGCGACCGACGGCCTGCGCCCGACGCTGACGCGATCGTGGGCATCGCCCCGCTCATGCACCGCCACGAGGTCGAGCCTGACGACGCGATCCTGCGCACGGCGATCCGCCACGAGCCGCGCACCGCCCAGAGGCCCCTTCCCGGCCGCGCCAAGGCCGTCTTCTTCGCTGCCAGCTATCACGCCGACTACGCGACCCTGCTTTGCGACCCGGCGGATCTGCCGGCAGTCGCCGCGGCCGTGGTCGAGACGCTGGCCGGTCCGCCCGACCCCGCGCACGGCTCCGACGACTGGGACGTGGTGGACCTGCGGCGCCTGCGCTCGGACGACCCCGCACTGCAGGCGCTCGAGGCGGCGTTCTGCGCGGCGTCGGGGCGCCGCGACTGGGAGGTCGGGCGCGAGCTCGAGGAAGTGTGTCCGGTTCTGCACGTGGACGTCCCTGACTGGGAGACGTACCTGCAGACGCTCTCCAGCAAGGATCGACACGAGGTCCGCCGCAAGCTGCGCCGCGCCGAAACTGCCGGTCCAGTCGAATTCGAAAACGTGAGCGAGCCCTCCTCCGCGGTCGACGACTTCATCGCGATCCATCAGGCGCGCTGGGGCGAGGAAGGGCTCTTCCCCCACACGGAGGGCGGGGCGCGGAGCCGACGCTTCTTCCGCCGGCTGGCCGAGCTCGAGGGCCCGGATGGGCTCCTTCGTATCGGACGCCTGCGCGTGGACGGCCGCGTCATCTTCATGTGCGTCGGGTTCCACGACGGCGAGACCGTCTACTACTACAACGCTGGCAATGACCCGCAGGCGCAGGCCCTCTCGCCGGGTGTCGTGGGCGTCGCCTGCTACCTCCGCCACGGTCTGGCCGAGGGGACGCGCGTGTTCGACTTCCTGCGCGGCGACGAAGGCTACAAGTACCGCTGGGGCGCCGTGGACGAGCCGATCCACCGGCTGATCGTGACGCGCCGCACGGGATGACGATGGAGTTGCCGAGGTCATGAGCGCGCCTGCGGTCGGCGATCCCTGTCTGGATAGACCTGACCGAGCTCCGCTGCCCGGCGGCCGGCGGATCCGCGTGGTCGAGCTCCTCGCGACGGGTACAAGCGGCGGCGCCCAGGAGCACGTCTACTCCTTGGTGAGCCGCCTTGACCGGACGCGCTACGAACCACTGGTGCTGTCGCTGAGTGACGGGAACACGGTGCATCGGCTGCGCGCGGCGGGGTTCCACGTGGCGGTGCTCGACGAGCTGGACGACGAGCTGGCGGTGCGCCTCGTGGCGGACGCGCTCGCCGCGTTTGGCGCCGACGTCATCCACAACCACATGTACCGGGCAGAGGTCGTCGGCACGCGCGCCGCGCTGCGGCTCGCGGAGCTCGGGATGCCCCGCCCGTACGTGGTGGGGACAGTGCACTCCAGCAGGGTCCGCAGCGCCGACGACATCGCCCTGTTGCGCCGCCTCACGCCGCAGATGGACCGCCTGGTGGCGGTCAGCCACGCGATCGTGGCGAAGCTCGAGCGCGAGCAGCGGACCGGGGCCCCGATCAGCCTCATTTACAACGGCGTGGACCTCGAGCGCTACGCGCACCAGGAGCCGTGCTGCACGCTTCCCGACGAGTACGGGTTCGCGCCGGGCACGCCGATCGTGGGGACAGTGGCGCGCCTCGAGCCCGAGAAGGGCCACCCCACCCTCCTCGAGGCATGGTGCCTGGTTGTCGCCCGCGTGCCGGAGGCCCGCCTGCTGATTGTCGGGGAGGGGAGCCGCCGCGAGGCACTTGAGGAGCAGGCAGGCGCGCTCGGGCTGCTCGGCGAGGACTGCAGTGGCGACGCCTGCGTCGGCACGCGCCACGCCCGACCCGGCGCGAAGGTCGTCTTCACGGGGCGCCGCGACGACGTGCCGGCAGTGGTCGCCGCCCTCGACGTGGCGGTCCTTCCGTCCTACCGCGAGGCGCAGGGGATCACGATCCTTGAAGCCATGGCGCTGGGCCGGCCCGTGGTGGCGTCGAACGTCGGCGGGATCCCCGAGATGGTCGAGGATGGACGCACCGGGCTGCTGGTGCCGCCGCATGACGCGCCTGCCCTTGCCGGCGCGCTCGTGCGGCTGCTGACGGACCACCCGCTGGCCGACATCCTCGGCCGCGCTGGCCACGACCTTGTGCACGAGCGCTTCTGCGTGGAGCGCATGGTGACCGCGATCGAGTCGATCTACGACGAGGGCGCAGAGGAGATGGTAGCCAGGCGGGCCGGCGCGCTCGCGGGGGCGTAGCGCTGCCCAAGAGGAGGACGAACGTCAGCTCTTCTCATCAGTGACCGTTGTCTTGTCGGGTGTGCACCGTGAGCGACCTCCGCGGCGCCACTCGAGGCGGGATCGCACCGCCCGGCGTCGGTGGTTCCGAGTACGGCAGTCGCGACCCGCGAAAGTCGGACCCGCCCGCGGCATGCGTGGGGCACCCGGACAGCCAGTGCCCATCACGGGAGGGAAGTTGTGGTCACCCGCTTCTTGAGTTCGGAGGAAGGTCAGGGCTTCGTCGAATATGCGCTGATTCTGGTACTGGTCGCGATCGTTGCCATCGTCGCCCTCAGTCTCTTCGGCGGCCAGATCAGCACCATCATCAAGGCGGTCGCCAAGTAGTGGTCGCTCGGCCGGTGCCGCGAGGTGAGTGTGGGTCTCCATCAGGGGTCCGAATCGCCACCTCATTCGGTGTCGGGTTCGATGAGGATGATCGGACCGCCGTTCGTCAGCGCGACGAAGGCCTCGGCGAACGTGCAGCCGTGGTTTCGCATGTAGCGGTCCAGCCCCC
>JBKQRF010000146.1:0-4659 GCA_052144055.1 Candidatus Limnocylindrales bacterium | reverse complement strand
CTGTTGGGGGATCACCGGCACGCTCATGCAGTTCGCCACGGCGCCCGACTCCGCGCACGTGGCGCGGATGTCCGCCAGCAGGGTGTCGCCCAGCGTCCCGGGCACCTGGCTGGTCTTGACCGTGTGGGCCGTGTCGTTGAGCGTGATGCTGAGCGAGGTGCCCTGCTCCACGATCTGCGCCACGTCGCCAGCCTTCACGAGGCCGAGGAACGAATCGGACCCACCGCTGTAAGGGATATCGCCGCTCGTGGCGGGCGGCATGAAGACCGTGTACAGCAGCGCGGCTGTCCCCACGACGAGGACCAGCATCACGATGCCGTTTCTGAGGAATCTCGTGTTCAAGGGAAATGACCCTCCGGGCCGTTCGGTGCACACCGCGCTGACCGCGGCGGCGTCCCGGGATTATAGGCCCGTCCTGCCAGCGACGATATCGCTGCACCTGTCGCGACCGACGCGCACGGGCCGCAGCCGCACCGGCGACGTGGTGGTCGCGCGTACGGCACGAGGGTCAGGGCACTGTCAACCGAGGTTGGTAGCGGAGGGCGGATTCGAACCACCGACCAAGGGCTTATGAGTCCCCTGCTCTACCACTGAGCTACTCCGCCGTCAGTCTTCAGGCCAGTCCCCGCACGCATCGAGTCCACAACTGTGAACCGGTCCGAGGCGAGGATGGACTATACCGATAGTACGTCACCCCGGACAGGGCCCTGCTCCCCGCCGCACCAACCCATTTGATGGTCCGCACGCTGGCGACCTGTCGGGCACTCCCTTGGCGTAGCAGACGAGGAACCGCGTCCTGTGGCTGATGGCGCCCTGACTCGATCACCGACAGATGGCTATGGTCACGCAATGCGCCCTCGCACCGGCCACGCCGACGCGCCACGTCCCGCTGGCCGACTGACATGGTCGCGTTCGAGCGGGAGACCCTGCCTGCAGAACCCGGGGTCCCGGCCGCGGCGTTGTCGGCAAGAGGAAGAAGGGCCCCGAGGGTGCAGGGCCAGTCCGCATGATGCATCCTGCGCTGGTCACGCCGCGCGACCCGTGTCGCCAGGATCATGGCCCGAGGCTATGTGCTCCTCGGGGCCGGAGGGAGTAGCGCATGCCGCAGGCAAGCCGAGTCGTCGACATCCTCGCAGGCCGAACGTCGGTCGGGGCGCGGGCGACGGTCCAGGGCTGGATCCGGACGCGACGCGACTCGAAGGCAGGGCTCTCCTTCCTGCAAGTGCACGACGGGTCCTGTTTCGATGGCCTCCAGGTCGTGGCTCCGATGACGCTTGGCAACTACGACGAAATCCTGCACCTGACCGCGGGCTGCGCCGTCACCGTCACCGGCACGGTCGCAGCCTCGCAGGGGAAAGGACAGGCGGTCGAGCTCCTCGCCGACGGCATTGAGGTGGTCGGGTGGGTGGACGATCCCGACACGTACCCCATCTCGCCGAAGCGGCACTCGTTCGAGTACCTCCGCGAGGTAGCTCACCTCCGGGTGCGAACGAACACCTTCGGTGCGGTCGCCCGGGTCCGGCATTGTCTGGCCATGGCGATCCATACCTACTTCGACGAGCACGGCTTCTACTGGGTGCACACACCGATCCTGACGGCCAGCGATGCCGAGGGCGCTGGAGAGCTGTTTCGCGTCTCGACGCTCGACTTTGCCAACCTCCCGCACACGCCCCAGGGGGCCATTGACTTCTCGCAAGATTTCTTCGGCAGGCCCGCCTACCTCACTGTTTCCGGGCAGCTCAACGTCGAGACCTACTGCCTCGCGTTGACGCGCGTCTACACCTTCGGGCCCACCTTTCGCGCGGAGAACTCGAACACGAGTCGGCATCTCTCGGAGTTCTGGATGGTCGAGCCCGAGATCGCATTCGCGGACCTTGCCGCGAATGCCGACCTGGCCGAGGATCTGCTCCGGTACAGCTTTCAGGCGGTCTTGGACGCGCGCGCCGATGACATGGCGTTCTTCGCCGAGCGGATCGACCGAGAAGCGGTCAAGCGGCTCGAGGACTTCGTTACGTCGAGCTTCGCCCGGATGGAGTACACGGAGGCCATCGAGGTCCTGAAGCGATCGGGCCGGGCGTTCGAGTTCCCCGTGGAATGGGGCGTCGCGCTGCAGGCCGAGCACGAACGGTACCTCTGCGAAGAGTACGTGAAGCGGCCCGTCGTGGTCGTCAACTACCCGAAGGAGATCAAGGCGTTCTACATGCGCCTGAACGACGACGAACGCACAGTGGCGGCGATGGACGTACTCGCCCCCGGCATGGGCGAGATCGTCGGCGGCAGCCAGCGCGAGGAGCGCCTGGACGTGCTCGATTCGCGCATCCGCGAGACGGGGCTCGACCCAGCGGCGTATTGGTGGTATCGGGATCTGCGCCGGTACGGCACCGTGCCGCACGCCGGGTTCGGACTGGGGTTCGATCGGGCGGTGGCCTACGCAACGGGGATGGCGAACATCCGGGACGTCATTCCGTTCCCGCGCACCCCTGCCAGCGCCGACTTCTAGTCTCCATCGAGGCAATCGGGACGGCCTGTTCGGCGTGAGGTAGCAGCAAGGCATTGACGCAGCCGCCAGCGCCCGCGGGCATCGCGAAGCCCGTGTCGCTGCGCTGGCCTCCGCCACACCCGTGCCACGCCTGCGGCGTCGGGTTGCCCGCCCGTGTTCGCCATCAAACCAATCTTGGCCAAAGGGCAGCGAAAGAGCGCAGCCTCACGTGCACTGGGCGCAGCGGATTTCAGCGGCGGATGCGCTGTTGGGCTGAGGCGCGCGGCAGCCCTACGAAGCCGCGTACGCCTCGACGTCACTGAGATACCTGTCCCTGTCGTGGGCGGGAAGCCAGCTGATCGAAAAGGCGTTCTTGACGACGCGAACGATTTCGGTCCGCGTCAGGTTGGCCGCTCTTTGGAGGGCCACGAGGTTCTCGTTGATGTACCCGGGGAAGTAGGCAGGATCGTCGGAGTTGACGGTCACGCGCACGCCGAGATCGAGCAGGCGCTTGATCTCGTCCGCCTTCAGGCCGTCGGTGACGTGGCTGTTGGAGATCGGACACGCGGTCAGGCCGAGCCCTCGCCGATTGATCGCCTCGACCAGCGCCGCGTCCTCGACCGCGTTGACGCCGTGGTCGATCCGTTCCACTCCAATGTCATTCACGCACTGCCAGATGTGTTGGACCGAGTTCTCCTGATCCACGTCGCAGTGCATCGTGAGGTGGAAACCCACCTCGCGTGCGCGTGCGAACACGTCCTTGAACTTGATCGGCGGGTTGTCGCGCTCGTCCGAGTCGAGACCCACGCCGACGATGCGGTCCCGGTACGGCAGCGACTGCTCGAGGGTATCGCCGGCCGACGCGGCGCTCATGTCCCGCAGGAAACACATGATCAGCTGGCTGCGCAGACCGAGGGAGACCTCAGCGTCCCGCTGCGCGCGGAGCAGGCCCACCATGACAGTCTCGAACCCGACACCGCGTGTCGTGTGGGCTTGGGGATCGAAGAAGACCTCGGCGTAGACCACGTTCTGCGAGCGGGCCTTCCGGAAATACGCCATGGCGAGGTCGTAGAAGTCTCGCTCGGTCAGTAGAACGCTCATGCCTTCGTAGTACGCGGCGAGGAACGACGACAGGTCGTCGAAGTCGTAGGCGGCGCGCACCTCGTCGACCGAGGAGTACGGGAGCTGGAGGCCGTTGCGTGCGGCAAGCTCGACCTTCAGCTCGGCTTCCAACGCCCCTTCGATGTGGACGTGCAGCTCCGCTTTGGGTATCCCCGCGATGAACATCGAGCGCTCGTCCACTCTCCATCCTCCCCAACCTTGCGCCGGTCGCGCTCACGCACCGTTGCGGCCCGACGCTCAATGCTCTGGAGCAGTGCGTTCGCGGAACAACGGCTTCCGCGGCTCCCTGCGAATCGCCTTCCGGGAGCGTCTGATCCTGTGCCATGGTATTCGGGGGAACGACGCCGGCGCCCAAGATGCGCGCCATCGCAGCCTCGTGGCCACCTTTCCGCAACGTCGGATCGGCGAGACCCCCGGCCGGGCACAACGCCCTCTTCAGTCTACGCACCGTTTCCCGCGATCGCGGCTCAGCGCATGAGCTCAAGGTCGCATGCGTGGCTGCCCTACGTTGAGGGACTCATGGGGCGCTCCACGGCACGCGCGCCTGGCTACCCCGACTCAGGCAGCCCCTCGTCGTCCCTGCCACCCTCCCCTGCCGCGGCAGGTTCCAGGCAGGGTTGGGCCACCGGGAACGGGCGCATGCGGGCCACGAGTTCCGACCGCTGGGCACGGTACTCCCGCTTCGAGATGAGCCGGTTGCGCCGCAGCCCCTGGAGCTCGAGGAGGGCGGCGACGACGTCCGCCTGCCGTGGCTCCCGATCACCGACGGGCTGCCGGGCCTGGGGCGTATTGACTGCTGGGGCAGCCTCAGCGGGGGACGGCGCTTCGCTCGGCCGTGACGCCAGGAGCCGATCGAGCCGCTCCTGCAGGCGTCGCTCGAGCTCGTCCGCGTCCGGGGAGTGGCTTGTACCAACGGCAGGCTCGCGCACCTCGGAGTGGCGGTCGGGCGCCCAGGCCTCAAGCAGGACGAGCAGCCCGAGCAGCACGAAGACGAGGGGCCAGTAGTCGGCCAGACGGGACGTGTCGAGCGCGAGCACTCCCAGGGTGTCGGAAAGCAG
>JBKQRF010000145.1:0-25446 GCA_052144055.1 Candidatus Limnocylindrales bacterium | reverse complement strand
CCGTTCGCCAAGGTCCCGTACCCGGTGGCTAGATCGATCGGGTGGATCACCTCGGTGCCGAGGGTGAGGGAGAGCCCGGCCGTGGGCGTGTCGGCCTGGAACTGCAGCCCGAACTTCTCGGCCATGTCGAACACGTGGTCGACGCCGTTGATGTCGAGCGCCTTGACCGCGGGGATGTTCAGCGAGAACTGCAGGGCTTGGCGCAGACGCACGGGACCGCGCTCCAGCAAGTCGGCGTCGGTCGGCGTGTACCCACCCCCGAAGTCCGTGGTGACGTCCATGAACATCGTCGCTGCGGTCATCGTGCCGTCGTTGATGCCCGTCACGTAGTTGAACGGCTTGAAGGACGAGCCCACCTGTCGCCAGCCGTCCGAGAGCACGTCGAACTGCGGCTGGAACTGCGGGGTGGCGTTGGTCGCGTAGTAGTTTGCGCTACCCACGTACGCGATGACCTCGCCGGTCTGGTAGTCGACGGCGGCCAGTGCCCCGTTGTGGACGTTGCGCCCCTCCAGGTACTGCATCCAGGGCTGCAGCGAAAGGCCCAGCTTCTTCGCCGCCGCAGCCGGGTTCTTCGCCTGAGGAACAACGGCCGCCGCCTGCACCCACTTCTCGGCGACCTGCTGGACCTTGTAGTCCAGGGTGGTGTAGATCTTCAGCCCGCCCGTCTCGAGCACCGGACACGTGGGGACGCCGACGCCGCAAAGCTTGTCCGTCAGTTCCTGTCGTACCTGCCACACGAACTGCGGGGCTTTCCAGACAGGAGGCTTTTGCGAGGCGAGGACCACTGGCTCCTTCATGGCGGCCTCGAATGCTGCCGGTGTGTACTGGGAGCCCGTGATCGGGAGGGGCAGCCGCTGCTCCATCAGCTGCAGGTAGTAGTTCCGGCGTTGCACGATGGAGCTGTCCATGGGGACAACGAGGGTGCCGTCCGGTTGGACGACGGCGTTGCGGACGAGGTCGTATTCGGTCGGCGACTGCGGGATGGCGGCCAGGATCACGGCCTGTGCCAGGGTGAGCTTGCTCAGGTCCGAGACACCGAAGTAGCTGCTCGCGGCGGCGGCGATCCCGTAGCTGTTATTCCCGTAGAAGTTGCTGTTGAGGTAGTCCTGCATGATCTGCTGCTTGCTCAGCGTCTGCGTCAGCCGGATCGACTGGATGATCTCCTTGATCTTCCGTTCGATCTTCCTGTTGGGGTCGGCCACGAGAGCGGGGTCGAGCAGGCGCCCGCGGACGAGCTGCTGCGTGATCGTGGAGGCGCCGCGCTCCGTACCGCTCAGGGTGTCGCGGATGGCCGATAGGATCCCGGCGGGATCGAACCCGCTATTGGTCCAGAATGTCTTGTCCTCGATCGACGTGGTCGCGTCGATCACGATCCCCGGCACCTGGTCGAACTGGACGACAACGCGCTGCTGGCTGCCGAAGGTCGCTAGCTCCACGCCATTCCTGTCGTAGATCACGGACTCCTGGTTCAACTGCAGGTTGTCGAGGACGTGTGGGTCCGCGAGGCCTTGGCCGAAGTAGCCGTACGCGCCGAGCGCCCCGAGGAAGGCGACGAACCCGGCGATCAGCAGGGATCCGAAGAGGAGAAGGGGGAGCGCGACGGCGACGCCAGCGACACCGCTGCTGCCGCGCCCTCTCCGGCCGCCGTTGAGGCGCCGTGCCTGTCGACGCGAGGCGCTGGTGTGCATGTCGCCGGCACTCTAGCATAGGAAACGACGTGCCCAGCCATTCCCGGAATCCGCGCAAGGTGACCATCGCCGATGGCTGTGATGACTGACTTCCTCGCTGAGCTTCGCTGGCGCGGCATGCTCCAGGAGATGACCGATGGCCTGGCAATGCGGCTCGAGCGGGGCCCCATTAGCGCCTACGTCGGCTTCGATCCCACCGGCGATTCGCTGCATGCCGGCCACCTGATCCCTATCTTCGGACTCTTGCACCTGCAGCGGGCGGGAGGGAGTCCGGTTGCCGTCGTCGGTGGAGGAACCGGCATGATCGGCGACCCGTCCGGGCGGAGCGCCGAGCGAAACCTGCTCGACGAAGACACGCTGGCCGCCAACGTGGCCGCCATCCGCGTCCAGCTCGGGCAGTTCCTCGACTTCTCGCCGGGCGAGCGAACGGCCCGCATGATCGACAACCGCGAGTGGCTGGGCCGTTATGGGTTGATCGAGTACCTGCGCGAGATCGGCAAGCACTTCACGCTCGCGTACATGCTGGACAAGGACTCAGTGCAGTTGCGCATGGGCGCCGGCATCTCGTTCACGGAATTCAGCTACATGACGCTGCAGGCTACCGACTTCTTGCACCTGTATCGCGATCACGGCGTCGAGATGCAGATGGGCGGTGCCGACCAGTTTGGGAACATCACGGCCGGGCTCGAGCTGATACGGCGCGTGCTGGGGGTGGCGCCGGACGGCGGACCGCGGGCGTTCGGCGTGTCGTTTCCGCTGCTGACCGCGCCAAGCGGCAGCAAGTTCGGCAAGAGCGAGGGCGGCCAGACGATCTACCTGGCGGCCCATCGAACGTCTCCGTACGACTTCTACCAGTACTGGCTGAACAGCGACGACCGCGACGTGCCCCTGTACTTGCGAACGCTGACGCTGCTCGAGCGAGACGCCGTGGAAGCGCTGGAGGCTGACCAGGCGGCGCATCCGGAGGATCGGCCGGCGCAGCGAGCGCTGGCGTTCGACTTGACCGCGCGCGTACACGGGACTGCGCAGGCCAAGCTACAGCGGCACGTGAGCGAGGCGGCGTTCTCGGGCGAACCACTGACCGACCCGGACGTGCTGCACGTCCTGCACGAGCATGCGGACGGTTTCGAGTACGGGCCGGAGGCGGTGACCGCGTTCGAAGTGGCGTTGGCGAGCGGGCTGTTCGCCTCGAGGGGCGACCTTCGGCGCTCGATCGCCCAGGGCGGAGTCACGGTGGACGGGACGCGGGTCCCGGACGCCGAGTCGCCGGCGGGACCGCCCGTAGCCGGCTGCTACCACGTAGTGCGCAAGGGACGCCGACGCCTGGCGGTCGGGTCACTAAGGTCATAAGCCAGGCGCGGCGAGCGGCCGGCCCGACGCTCAGGCGCGCCGCCGCTCCCGCAGCACCTCGAGCGCCGCTGCAGGCTCGAGGCGGCGTTCCGCACACAGCACTAGCAGGTGATACAGGAGGTCGGCCACCTCGCTGGCAAGAGCCTTGCGGACCTGGGCGCCCTGACGATCGCCCTCGCGCGGGCAGCACTGGACGCGATGGGCGGCGATCCGGTCTGACTGGGGCCCTGCAAACCGGGTCTCGCAGGTCCCAAGCTAGACCACGCTCACCGTTAGGGCCGCGACAGCAAGAGACAGCCCCAGCCTCACGAGCCGCGATCCGCGATCCGGCGCTGGGCCCGCCGGCTTTAGTGTGCCGCTGCCTCCTCCTTCTTGTGCGCCTCGACCACCTTCTGCGCGATGTGCGGCGGTACTTCCTCGTAGTGGTCGAGGGTGGCGGAGAATGTGCCCCGGCCCGCGGTGAACGCCCGGAGCTCGGTGGCGTAGGTAGCAAGCTCGGCTTCGGGAACTAGGGCGTGCACAACGTGGATCCAGGCCCCTTCGCTGTCCATGCCGAGGACCCGGCCGCGGCGCGTGTTGAGATCCCGGTTCACATCGCCCATGTAGGCCTCGGGCACCCGGATCGTCACTTCCATGATCGGCTCCAGCAGGACCGGGTTGGCGTCCGTGAGCCCCTTGCGGGTCGCCGTGGTCGCCGCCAGGCGGAACGAGAGCTCGTCCGAGTCGACCGGGTGAAACGATCCGTCGTACAGCGTGGCCCTGAAGTCGACAACGGGGTAGCCTGCGATAACGCCCTTCGAAGCAACGTCGCGGACGCCCTTCTCGACTCCCGGGAAGAACTGCTTGGGGACCACGCCGCCGACGACGTGTTCAGCGAATTCGACCCCGGCACCCGGGTTGGGCTCGATCTCGATCCAGACGTGCCCGAACTGCCCGTGGCCACCGGTCTGCTTCTTGTGCCGGCCTTCGACCTGAGTGTGTCCGCGGATCGTCTCTCGGTACGGGATGCGCGGCGGATGCGTGACGACCGCGGCCCCGAACTTGCGCTTCAACAGCTCGACCAGCACCTGTATCTGGTTCTCGCCCACGGTCCATAGCAGCTGCTCCCCGGTCTCGGACTGACGCTCGACCCGGACGGTGGGCTGCTCTTCGAGGAGCCGGCTGAGCGCCTGGCCCATCTTGTCCATGTCGGCCTTGGTCTGCGGCTCGATCGCGACCGCCAGCGTGGGGTCCGGGAACGCGAGTGGCGGCATGGTCAGCGGTCGTTCCCGGGTCGTCAGCGTGTCTCCGGTCAGCGTGGCGGTGAGCTTGGCGACCGCGCCGATCTCACCCGCACCGAGCTCGCCCACAGCCTCCTGCTCCTTGCCGTGCAGCGCGAGCACCTGCCCGATCCGCTCCTCCTCACCGCGGTTCGGGTTCCACACGTGGTCGTGGCTTCGGATCGTGCCCGACAGGACCCGAAAGAAGGTGAGACGGCCGACGAACGGGTCGGCCGTCGTTCGGAACACGTGTAGCAGGAGCGGTGCCGTCGGCTCGGGTGCGACGGAGGCCGGCTCGCCTTTGGCATCGAGGCCCGTCACCGGGCCACGGTCGATAGGCGAGGGGAGATACGCGACGATGGCGTCGAGGAGCCCGGCGACGCCGATCCCGCGCGCGGCCGAAGTGACCACGACCGGCGCGATCAGGCTGCGGTGCACGGCGTCCCGCACGCACGCCTCCAGCTCGTCGTCGCGGATCTCCTCGCCCTCGAGATACTTCGTCATGATGTCGTCGGACGCCTCGGAGGCCGCCTCGACGAGCTGCTCCCGCCGGCGCGCCACCTCGTCCTCGAGCTCAGACGGCACGGGGGACCGGCTGACTTGGTCGCCCTGCCACGTGTAGGCGACGCGGTGCACGAGGTCAACGTACCCGCGCAGAGAGTCAGCCGCGCCGATTGCGAGGTAGAGCGGCGCGACCTTCTGTCCGAAACTCTCGCGGAGCCGGTCGAGAGCGGCACCCGGATCGGCGTTCTCACGCTCACAACGGGTGATCACGAACAGCGCTGGCAGCCTGGTCGCTCGGCCGACCTCCACGGCCTTCTCCGTCCCGGCCTCCACCGATCCGGATGCGTCCATTGAGATGAGCGCGGCGTCCACGGCGGCGAAGCCCTGGATCATCTCGCCCACGAAGTCAGCGTATCCGGGCGTGTCGACCAGCGTCACGCGATGCCCTTCGTGCTCGAGCGAGGCGACAGCGAGTGCCAGCGACAGGTGCCGCTTCTGCTCCTCGGGCTCGAAATCCAAGCTCGCGGTGCCCTCATCGACGCGGCCCAGCCGGCCGATCGCCCCGGCGCTGTGCAGCAGGTGCTCGGCGAGCGTCGTCTTCCCGGACCCGGCGTGACCGGCCAAGACGACGTTCCGGAGGCGGTTCGGTTCGACGTGTTTCATCGAGGGCAGACCTTCCAACGGTTCGAGGCAGGCAGAGACTGGGGGCGCGCGGCTCAGCCATTCTAGTAGAATGCCGGCCATGTCCGGGCACTCCAAGTGGTCGCAGATCAAGCGCCAGAAGGGCGTCAACGACGCCAAGAGGGGTGCCGTCTTCACCAAGGTAGCGCGTGACATCGCCATCGCGGCGCGCGCAGGCGGCGCGGATCCGGACGGCAACTTCAAACTCCGCCTCGCGATTGAGAAGGCGCGCGGCGTCAACATGCCAGCCGACAACATCAAGCGCGCCATCGAGCGCGGCGCGGGCGGCGGCGAGACGGAGCAGTTCGAGGAAATTACGTACGAGGGCTACGGACCCGGCGGCGTGGCGATCCTCGTCGAGGCGGCCACCGACAACCGCAACCGAACGGCGGCAGATGTCCGTGCCATCTTCACTAAGCACGGCGGCCAGCTGGCCGGGTCGGGGGCGGTGGCTTGGCAGTTCGAGCAGCGCGGCCTGATCACGCTCCCGCTCGGAGGGCAGGACCCGGATGACCTCGCGCTGATGGCGATCGACGCCGGCGCGGCGGACGTGGATACGGACGCAGATCCGATCGAGGTCTACACGGGGCACACGGAGCTTGAGGCCGTGCGGCGCGCGCTCGAAGCGGCCGGCGTGCGGATCGCGTCAGCTGAGCTCATCATGCAGCCCACGAACACGATCGAGGTAGACGCGGCGAAGGCGCGCGGGAACCTGCGCCTCATCGAGCACCTCGAGGACCACGAGGACGTGCAGCGCGTGACCGGGAACTTCGAGATCCCCGACGAGGTGATGGCCGAGGCGGCCACCACTTGATCGTCCTCGGGATCGACCCGGGCACCGCGACCACCGGGTACGGGGTCGTGGAGCGCACCGGATCCCGCATCAAATCGCTCGACTACGGCTGCATCCAGACCCCATCCGATCGTCCGCTGGCGGAGCGCCTCCTCGAGATCCGCGCCGCGATCAGCGACCTCATCGAGATGCATCGGCCGGCCCTGGTCGCCGTGGAGCGGCTGTTCTTCAACCGCAACGTGCAGACGGCGTTCGCTGTCGGGCAGGCTCGTGGCGCCGTGCTGCTGACGGCTGCCGAGCACGGGCTGCCGGTCTTCGAGTTCACGCCCAATGAGGTCAAGATCGCCGTGACCGGGTACGGTCGCGCGCCGAAGGGCCAAGTGCAGCGCATGGTCCAGACCGTCCTGGGACTGCCCGACCTCCCCCGCCCCGACGACGCGGCCGACGCGCTGGCGATCGCGATCTGCCTGGCCCACAGCCGGCCGGCAGCGGCCTGAACGCCGTGCCCCTCGAGAGGTCCGCGTGATCGCCTCGCTCTCCGGGACGGTCGACGCGGTCTTCCCCGACTCGCTCGTCCTCGAGGCGGGGGGCGTGGGATACCGGGTGTTCGCCGGACCGTCCACGCTGGCGACCGTGCGGCAGGGAGAGCGCGTGAAGCTTCATACGCACCACCTCGTCCGCGAGGACGCGCAGGCGCTCTACGGGTTTCGGACAGTTGAGGAGCTCGGGTTCTTCGCGCTGCTCCTGACAGTGACCGGCGTGGGTCCCAAGGTGGCGCTCGCGATCCTGTCGGCGCGCCCGGTCGCGGAGCTGCAGCTCGCTGTGATGCAAGGCGACGAGGCCGTCCTGACCGCCGTGTCGGGAGTGGGCAAACGGCTGGCAGCCCGGATCGTGCTAGAGCTGCGGGAGAAGGTTTCAGCCGCGGGCATGGCGGCCGCGACTACTCCAGGGCACAGTCCGGCCATCGGCGCGACCGAGTCTGAGGTGGTGGCCGCGCTGCAGGCCCTCGGCTACTCGCAGTCTGAGGCCCGCGCCGCGGCCCAGACCGCAGTCGCGGACGCGGCGCCGACCGCGTCGCTAGAGGACCGCGTCAAGGCGGCGCTGCGGCGGCTCAGCCGCGAGTAGGCCGCCGCTGCGGGCGGAATGTGGACATATGTTCTATTTTGTCACTGCCGGCCGCCCTACCTGCTAGACTCGGCCCCGATGGATTCCGCCCCCAGAGTCGTAGGATCGGCTGCGCTCGCCGTTGAGGAGGCCGCCGTCGAGACGAGCCTGCGGCCTCGCCACCTCGACGAATACGTGGGCCAGGAACAGGTAAAGCGCAATCTGGGCACACTGCTCGAGGCGGCCCGGCGGCGCGGGGAAGCAGCCGACCACGTTCTGCTCTATGGCCCGCCCGGCCTGGGCAAGACCACGCTCGCCAACATCGTTGCGCGGGAGCTGGGCGTCAGCATCCATACGACGAGCGGCCCAGCGGTCGAGCGGGCAGGGGACCTCGCAGCGATCCTGACCAATCTCGAGGAACGTGACGTCCTCTTTATCGACGAGATCCACCGGCTGAACCACGCAGTCGAGGAGATCCTGTACCCGGCGATGGAGGACTTCGTGATCGACGTAATGATCGGCCGGGGGCCTAGCGCACGGAGCCTGCGCCTGTCGCTCAAGCCGTTCACGGTCGTCGGCGCGACCACCCGCGCTGGCCGCGTCGGGGGCCCGTTGCGCGACCGCTTCGGGGCCATCTACCGGCTGGACTACTACGACACTACCGATTTGGCGGCGATCGTGCGGCGGTCGGCGACGATCCTGGGGGTGGCGATCGATGACGACGCGGTCGAGGTACTTGCCCGGCGGGGGCGAGGCACGCCCAGGATCGTGAACCGGCTACTGCGGCGTGTCCGCGATCACGTTGAGGTCCGCGGCGAGGAGCGAATCACCGTCGCGCGTGCCGAGGCGGCTATGCAGGAGATGGAGATCGATGAGGAAGGGCTCGACGCGACGGACCGGCGCCTCCTGCTCGCGATCGTGCAGAAGTTCGCATCAGGGCCGGTCGGCGGCGCCGCACTAGGAGCAGTGATCGGCGAAGAGATCGAGACCGTCGAGGACGTGTACGAACCCTATCTGCTGCAGCTCGGGTTCCTGGACCGGACACCGCAGGGCCGCGTGGCCACGGAGCGCGCTCGGGATCACCTGCGCAGGCTGGGCTTCGACGTGCCGCAGCCTCGCCGCGCCGAGCGGGCAGACGCCGGGCTGTGGGACCGGGTCACGAGCGAGGGTGGGCGCGCGGACGGTGACCAGTGATGGTGGGGGAACTGCCGCCACAGCCTGGGAGGGGCGAACGTGGCAAACATGGCGCGAGTCGAGGTATGGGACCGGCCGGGCGGCGCACCCAGCGGCTATGCAGGGGCTCCAGAATGCGTCCGGCGCGACGCTCGTGCCGGCTAGGTCCGACCCTGCCGGTGAGGCACGGCACGGCCTCCCAGTTCCTCGCGCGCCTTGTTCGTGCACTGGCCCCGCAGGTGGGCATGTTGCAGCTGGTCGAGATCACCGGGTGAGCGGCGCCGAGCCCGAACCGGCCGAGGCCGCGGCGACCCACCACGACAGCGTCCCTGGCTGGAAGTGGGCTCCCGCGGGGCGGCCGATCCGTTTCGAGGTGTTTGCCGGAGCGAGGGAGCACGGCGCACCGACGCGCGCCCGCCGGGGGCGGCTGACTCTGCCCCATGGCGCGGTCGAGACGCCGGCGTTCATGCCAGTCGGCACCAACGCCACGGTGAAGGCGCTCGATCCCGACGACCTGCGCGAGGTGGGCGTGCGCATCATCCTGGCCAACACGTACCACCTCTATCTTCGCCCGGGGCACGAACGAATCGCGCGGCTCGGCGGACTGCACGAGTTCATGGCCTGGGACGGGCCGATCTTGACGGACAGCGGTGGTTTCCAGGTCGTGAGCCTTTCTGAGCTCCGCGAGATCGACGACGACGGGGTGACGTTTCACTCGCACCTCGACGGGTCCACGCACCGCTTCACCCCGGAGCACTCGATCGCCGTGCAGGAAGCCTTGGGCTCGGACGTGGCCGTCGCGCTCGACCACCCCGTCCCTCCGCACGCATCCGGCCGCGCCCAGGTGGAAGACGCGATGCGGCGCACGCAAGCGTGGGCGGAGCGGTCTCTGGCGGCACACTCCCGCCCGGACCAAGCCCTATTCGGGATCGTCCAGGGCGGGCTCGAAGCGGACCTGCGGGCCGAGTCCGCCAGCTCCATCGCGGCACTCCCGTTCGACGGCCTGTGCATCGGGGGGCTTGCGGGCGACGAGACGCCCGCCCAGCGGCGCGCGGCGCTCGACGTCGCCGTGGCCCTCCTGATGGCTGACCCGCGGCCTCGCTACCTCATGGGGTTGGGGTCGCCGCTCGACATGCTCGACGCCGTGGACGGCGGGATCGACCTCTTCGATTCGGTGCTCCCGGCACGCGTCGCAAGGAACGGCACGCTCTGGGTCCCAGGTGGCCGGCTGAACATCCGGAACGCGAGGTTCCTCGACGACCCCCGACCTGTCCTGGACGGCTGCTCGTGTCGCCTCTGTCGGACGTTCTCGAGGGCCTACCTCGCGCACCTGTTCCGGGCCGAGGAGCTCCTCGCCTATCGGCTCGCAACTTGTCACAACCTCACCTTCACCATAGACTTCATGGGACGTGTCCGGCAATCGATCGAGGCCGGGACGCTGCACGAGTTCCGGCGCGTCGAAGCCGCGCGACGTGTCCCAGAGGATTCCGGAGACGCCGTCGAACGCGACAGGCAAGCTGGCGCGTACCTGCGGTGAAGTCACAGTGCACGTGCACCGCCTACCTTGACGGTGCACCGCGGAGGCGGAGGTATGGGAACCAAGAATCGCCCTCACCGCGAAGTCAAGAAGAAGCCGAAGGAAACCACGTCAAAGGCCCACATCCAGCCGCTCCTTGACGCGCCGCCGCAGAACGTCGAGGTCATCAAGCCGCGGCGGAAGCCGCGGCTTGATGAGGAGTCGGAGGAAGCCTGACGCAGTCCTCGGCCCCGGACGGGGGAGCATGAACATGACGATCACGGGGCCCGGTCAGGCGGCCGGCGCGACGCGCAACGGGGACGTGGCGGGGGACAAGGCAGCCGGCGAGCGCACGCGCGCCTTGGACGCCGCGATCCTGGCGATCGAGAAGCAGTTCGGGCGCGGCTCGATCATGCGACTCGGCTCCCGCGAGCGTCAGCAGGTTGACGCGATCCCCACTGGATCCATCGCGTTGGATCTCGCGCTCGGCGTCGGCGGCATCCCGCGCGGACGCGTGACGGAGATCTTCGGGCCGGAGTCGTCGGGCAAGACCACGCTGTGCCAGCATGTCCTTGCGGAGGCCCAACGACGCGGCGGTGTGGTGGCGTTCATCGACGTCGAGCACGCCCTCGACCCCAAATACGCCAAGGCGTGCGGCGTCAACGTCGACGAACTCCTCGTCAGCCAGCCAGATACTGGCGAGCAGGCCCTCGAGATCACGGAAACCCTGATCCGGTCCGGCGGCGTGGATTGTGTTGTGGTCGACTCGGTCGCGGCGCTGGTGCCCCGCGCCGAGATCGAAGGAGAGATGGGGGACTCCTTTGTCGGGATCCAGGCCCGGCTGATGAGCCAGGCGCTTCGCAAGCTGACCGGCGCCGTGAGCCGTTCGAACACAGCGCTGGTCTTCACGAACCAGCTGCGCGAGAAGATCGGCGTGATGTTCGGCAACCCGGAGACGACGCCCGGTGGGCGCGCCCTTAAGTTCTACGCCAGCGTGCGACTTGACATGCGCCGCATCGAAACCATCAAGCAGGGGACGGAGCCGGTCGGTAGCCGTGTTCGGGTGAAGGTTGTCAAGAACAAAGTGGCGCCCCCGTTTCGCGTCGCGGAGTTCGACGTGATGTACGGCACCGGGATTTCCCGGGAGGGCGGACTGCTGGACGTGGGCGTGGCCACGGACATCGTCAACAAGACCGGGGCGTGGTTCAACTACGGAGACACGCGCCTCGGCCAAGGGCGTGAGGCCGCCAAGGAGTTCTTACACCAGAACGCTGACGTGGCGCAGCAACTGGAGACGGAGATCCGAACCAGGGTCGCCAGCATCGAGTTGCCCGTCGAGGGGATCGCCGAGGCGGAGTGAGTCGACCGGACGCTGCGGCGCGGTGCGGGACGGCACGGGCGGCAACTGCATGAGCCCGGCGAGCGCGCCGGAGGAGTCCGGCCAGCATGAACCCTCCCGCCCGGACAAGAGTCCGGGGCCTGGGCAGCGGTTGACGCGCGCGCGGGCGCACGACTCCCACGCGTCCGTGCGCGCGACCGATCCGGTGATGAACGCCGCGGCCCGTTTCTTGGAGGTACGCCCGCGAAGCGTGGCAGAGACGCGCCGCCGGCTCGTGGACGCCGGGTATCCCGCGCTGCTCGTCGACGAGGTGCTACTGCGCCTCGTCGACCTCGGCTACCTCGACGACGAGGCCTTTGCGCGGGCCTGGGTGGAGAGCCGGGACCGCGCTCATCCACGGGGAGAGGCGGCACTCCGCCGCGAGCTGTCGCAGAAGGGGATCGACACGGGCGTGATCGGCGCGGTACTGACGGAGCGACGGGCGCGGCTCGAGCCCTGTGACCCGCAAGATGCCGGGTCCCGGCCATCTCGCCCGGCGGCCGAGCCAGACGCCGACGCCGCGCTTCTCCTCTTGCAGCGGCGCACCCCGACGCTGCGGCGGGAGGCCGATCCCCGGACGCGTCGCCGCAAGGCGTACGCCTTGCTGGCTCGGCAGGGCTTCGACCCGGACACGTGCCAAGTCGCTCTGGAGGCGTGGTGGGCCGCCACGGGAGGGCACTCTCCGACAAATTAGCCACGGGACGGGACGGAATCCTCGCCCGACATCGCCCACGTTTGACGCCGCCTTCGGGAGACGTATAGGCTTCGCGACGGATCACTGATGTGGCGCGCGCGAGCCAACGGCCGGGGCGCTCGGCCTGCGGTCGCGAACGCCCGATTTCTGGCCCAGCCAGCTGCGCGCCCGGGTGGGGACGCGCGGCGCACGACTCTACACAATCCACCTTCCAGCTTTTGGGCTGGACGGGAGGCATACATGCCAGACAACCCCGTCCTCCTGGCGGTGGGGGTGCTCGTCCTCGTCCCCGGCGGGGCGCTGCTCGGATTCGTGGCCCGCGGCCTGTGGGCCGCCCAGGCGGTGCGAGCCGCGCAGGACAAGGCCGGGCGGATCGTCGCTGAGGCGAGGGCGCAACAGAAGGACCTCATCCTCCAGGCGAAAGAGGAGCAGGTCCGCCTCCAGCGCGAGACATCGGACGAGGAACGCGCCAAGCGGGCGGAGCTGGCGGTGCTGGAACACCGGCTCCTGCAGCGCGATGAGCAGCTGGACCAGCGCACCGACATGTTGGAGCAGCGAGATCGCAAACTGCTCGAGCGAGAGCGGGAACTGCAGGAGCAGCGCGATGCCCTGAGCCGTGCGCGGCAGGAGCAGGTGGCGGCGCTGGAGCGCGTCAGCGGCATGACCGCTGGGCAAGCCAAGGCGCAGCTGCTCGAGGAAGTGCGCGAGGAGGCCGAGCATGACGCCGTTCGGGTCGCCCGCGAGATCGAGCGGGAGGCCCGCGAGGAAGCCGAGGACCGCGCCCGCGAGATCGTGGTGACCGCGATTCAGCGGGTCATGTCCGACCACACGGCCGAGATGACGGTCTCGGTCGTGCCTCTGCCGTCTGACGAGATGAAGGGGCGGATCATCGGTCGCGAGGGCCGCAACATCCGCGCGCTCGAGCAAGCGACCGGGATCGACCTGATCATCGACGACACGCCGGAGTCGGTGCTCATCAGCGGCTTCGACCCAGTCCGCCGTGAAATCGCTCGGCTCGCGCTGACGAAGCTCATCCAGGACGGCCGGATTCACCCAGGTCGCATCGAAGAGGTCGTGGCCAAGTCACGCGCCGAGGTCGACGTGATCATGAAGCAGGCCGGCGAGCAGGCAGCCTACGACGCGGGTGTGCCGGGCCTCCCACCCGAGCTCATCAAGCTCCTCGGCAGGCTCAAGTACCGCACCAGCTACGGGCAGAATGTGCTGAAGCACGCAGTCGAGACCAGCCGCCTGGCCTCAATCATCGCGGCCGAGATGGGTGCGGACATACAGGTCGCCAAGATGGGCGGCCTGTTGCACGACATCGGAAAGGCCGTCGACCACGAGATGGAGGGGCCACACGCCGCGATCGGCGGACAGATCGCCCAACGCAACGGGCTCTCGCCCCGCGTCACCAACGCGATCGCGGCGCACCACCAAGAAGTGGAGTATGCCTGCATCGAGGCACCCATTGTCCAGATCGCCGACGCGATCAGCGCTAGCCGGCCGGGCGCACGTGGCGAGTCAATGGAAGCCTACGTCAAGCGGCTCGAAGACCTGCAGGCGATCGCTGACAGCTTCCCGGGGGTCGAACGGTCGTTTGCGGTCCAGGCCGGACGCGAGGTGCGCATCCTCGTACGGCCTGAAGAGATCGACGACCTCGCCTCGATGCGTCTCGCGCGCGACATCGTGCGAAAGATCGAGGAATCGCTGACGTACCCCGGACAGATCAAGGTCACGGTGATTCGGGAGACTCGCGCCGTGGAATACGCCAAGTAGCGCCCAGATGCGCCACGAGGTTCACGAAGTCCAGGCTGCCGATCGTCTCGTCCCGGCTCCTGAGCGCCCCAGAAGCGGCACCGTGCGGGTACTCATGATCGGCGATGTGATCGGCAGGCCAGGGCGAGAGGGCGTGGAACGGCTGTTGCCGGGGCTGCGCGCTGAGCGCAGCCTGGACTTCGTAACCGCCAACGGCGAGAACGTGGCAGGTGGAATGGGCCTGACCGCGTCCACCGCTCAGGCGCTCTTCGGGGTCGGCGTCGACGTCATCACGAGCGGGAACCACATCTGGGACAAGCGCGAGATCTACGCGGAGCTCGAGCGCGAGGAACGGATCCTACGTCCGCTTAATTACGGGCACGAGGGTGTTCCGGGCCGGGGCTGGGGCATCTTCCACGCCGCCGACGGCAGCGAGATCGCCGTCCTCAACGCCCAGGGTCGCACCTACATGCAGCCGATCGAGAACCCGTTCACCGCCGTCCGACAGCTGCTCGAGGAGGGAGCCGACGAGCTCCCCGCCGTTCGGATCGTGGACTTCCATTGCGAGATCACGAGCGAGAAGAACGCCTTCGGCCTGCACCTCGACGGCCTGGTCAGCGCCGTGTGCGGCACGCATACGCACGTGGTGACGGGGGACGAGCGCATCCTGCCGCGGGGAACGGCCTACCTGACCGACATCGGGATGACCGGGCCCGTCTACAGCGTGATCGGGTTCGAGCCGCGCACCGTGCTGCCGCGCTTTCTCAACGGCCTTCCTACGAGGTTCGAGGTCGGGAGCGGGCCGGTCGTCTTCAACGCGGTCCAGATCGACATCGACACGTCCACCGGCCGTGCGCTCCACGTCGAGCGGGTCAGCCGCATGGTGGAGTCCTGACGAGCTCGGTGGATCGCTCGTGACGCTCCCTCGGCGTAACCGGATCGATTTGCACTGCCACACCGCGCGATCCGACGGCGTGCTCCGGCCGTCCGATCTTCTAGCAGCGATGCGCGACTGGGGGATCGCGCTGGCCTCAATCACCGACCACGACACGCTCGATGGGTATCGCGAGCTTCGCGCGGCGGGGGAGGGTGACGGCTACCCACGGCTGCTGCCCGGCGTCGAGATCAACGGTGTCGCACACGATGCTCCCGGGCTATGGGAAGCCGAGCTGCACATCCTAGGCTACGGCATGGACCCGGATGACGCGACCTTCGAGGCCGTACTCGCCGACCAGCGACGGTTGCGGGCGCAGCGCACGGACATGATCGTAGAGCGCCTTCGCACCCTTGGGATGCCCGTGGACGAGCACCTGCCAAGAGCGTTGGGGTCGGAGGTGACTTCGCGCGGCCGACCGCACGTCGCCCGCGCGCTGGTCGCCGCCGGTCACGCAGAGAGCGTGGAAGACGCGATGAGAAGGATCCTGGCGCACGGCGCGCCAGGATACGTGCCGCGTCAGGGGCTGAACCCGCGGGAGGCGATCGACGCGATCAGGGCTGCTGGCGGACTAGCGTCGCTAGCGCACTTCCGCGAGGCACCAGACCGGCCGGAGGTGATCGAGCGGCTGTGTGATTGGGGTCTAGGCGGGATCGAGGCGTACTACGTCTCGTTCGACGAGACCGCGCGGGCCGCCGTTGCGCGCGTGGCTGCCGAGCACGGACTCTTAGCGACCGGGGGCAGCGACTTCCACGGCGACACGTGGACGTACGAACAGGCGCAGGGGGCGTGCCACGTGCCAGACGACGTCGGGGAAAAGCTGCTGGCCGCGCTGGCACCGCACGCCGCGCACGGGCGCGTGGCCGCGTTGGGGCCCGAACCGGTCCGCCATTAGAGTGAGTCAACGATGACGACCCGACAGCTTCCCGTCCTCGAATTCTCGGCTCGGGCGACCTCCGCCCCGCCGCGGCACCCCGAACCCGCCGCGGGCACGCTCGACGAGTTCGTCACGGACGATCTGGCGCTGCCGCGCTTCCACGTATGGACGCTCGGATGTCAGATGAACCAGTCCGATTCTGAGCAGATGGCCGGCTCCCTGCTAGCCGCGGGCTGCGCCGAGGCGCCTGACATCGGAGAGGCCGACCTGATCGTCATCAACAGCTGCGCGATCCGCGAAACCGCCGAAGCCAAAGTCATCGGGCGACAGGGGCAGCTGGTCCGCCTCAAGAAGGCGAATCCGGCATTGCGCGTGGTCCTTACCGGCTGCGCCGTCCGCGTCGAAAACCGCCACCGGCTCGCACGCCGGTATCCCGCCGTGGATCTCTTTCTCCGCCCAGATGAGGAACCCGAGCTGGTGGCCCGTCTGGGCCTCGCCAGCGCCACCGCCCCGGGCCTGTTCGCACCTTCTGCAGAACCGCGCCAACTGACCATACCGACACCTGCACCCGCCGCCGGGCAGGCCGTTGCGCCCGCCCACGACGCTGCGGCACGGCACGCGAACGCGGCCACCGCAGACGCACTTCCTGCCGTCCGTGCGGACGCCGTGTCGGGGGACCGCGTCGCACGACGGAGTGCCCTCCAAGCGTGGCTGCCGATCATCTACGGCTGCGACAAGACCTGCACCTACTGCATCGTGCCGTTCAGCCGAGGGCCGGAGCGGAGCCGTCCATTCGACGACGTCGTCAAAGAGGCGGGCCGCCTGGCTGCCGCTGGTTACCGCGAAGTCACGCTGCTCGGTCAGAACGTCAACTCCTACGGACATGACCTGCCGTCCGAGCCACGCTTCGCCCACATCCGGCGCGCGCGGGAGCTCGGACACCAACTCGACCTGGACAGCCGGCCCGACATCGCTGAGCTGCTGTGGGCGATCGACGCGATCCGCGCGGCAGACGGCAAGCCAGCGATCCCGCGGCTGCGGTACATCACGTCCCACCCGTGGGACCTCGGCGACCGACTCATCGCGGCGATGGCCGAGTGCCGGGCGGTCTGCGAGCATCTCCATCTGCCCGTCCAATCAGGCTCCGACACCGTTCTACGACGGATGGGCCGGCAGTACACCGTCGCCTCGTACCTGAACCTCGTGGAGCGGCTGCGTGCGGCCGTGCCCGGGATCTGTCTGACAACCGATGTCATCGTCGGGTTCTGCAGTGAGACTGAGGAGCAATTCCGGGAGACGCTCGCCCTACTCGAACATGTCCGGTTCGATACCGTCTTCGCGGCCGCCTTTTCGCCCAGACCGGGCACGCCAGCCGCCAGTCTCCCCGACGACGTGCCTCCCGACGACAAGCGGCGCCGCCTCAACGAACTGCTCGCGCTGCAGGAGCGGATCGGCTGGGCGCGCAACCGTGCCTGGATTGGACGGACGACGGAGGTGCTGGTCGACGGCATCGACCGACCGCGCGGGCACGATCACGGCGACGAACCCGCTGGCGCCCCGGCTCCCCAAGGGCACATTCGGCTTGGCGGCCGCAACCGTGAGAATAAGCTCGTACACCTGACTGGGCCTGCGGACCTGGTCGGGAGGCTCGTTGACGTGCGGGTCGAACGCGCGGGGCCGTACTCACTGACGGGCACGCTCGTCGACGCGAGCACCTGACACCGTGCCCTCCGTGTCAGCCGGCGTCTCGGCGGAGGAGGGGAGCGGGCTCGGTCCCGCACTCCCGCCGCTCGTCGTGATCGCCGGCGCGACCGCCACAGGCAAGACGCGCCTCTCCCTGCGCCTCGCCGCCGCCATCGGCAACGTCGAGATCGTCTCGGCGGACTCGCGGCAGGTCTACCGAGGCATGGATATCGGCACGGCCAAGGTGTCGCGCGCCGAACGTGCCAGCGTGCCCCACCACGGCCTGGACCTCGTCGACCCGGACGAGCCCTTTAGCGTCTCGCTGTACCAGCGGCACGCACTCGACGCGTTAGCGGGGATCGCTCGCCGCGGCCGGATCGCCCTGCTGGTCGGCGGCACAGGCCTGTACCTGCGCGCCGTCGCCCGCGGTGTCCCGCTCTGGAACGCACCCCACGACCCGCTGCTGCGGGCGCAGCTTGAAGCGGAACTTGCGGCAGAGGGGCTGGCCGCGCTCGTCGCCCGATTGGGGCGCGAGGCGCCCAGCGTGGCCGTGCGGACCGACCTGGCCAATCCCCGTCGCGTGGTGCGTGCCCTAGAACGAGTCGCCGCCGAGGGTGACCAGCTGCCGCCCGAGCCGCTCGGCTACCCGGGGCCCGTGCTGTGGTTGGGGCTCGCCGTTGCGCACGCGACACACCGGACGTGGATCGCCAACCGCGCCGCTGGGCAGTACGCGGGCGGGCTGATTCGGGAAGCGAGCGGGCTGGCCGCGCGGTTCGACCCGGCGCTGCCGGCCCTCAGCGCGATCGGATACCGCGAGGCGGTCGATGTGGCACGGGGCCGGCGGACTGCCGCCGAGGCGCTGGCCGAGACAATCGTGCGAACCAGGGCGTATGCCCGGCGTCAGCGGACCTGGTTCCGGGCCGAGCCGGGGATCCGCTGGGTCGACGCGGTGCAAGACCCGTACCCCGAGACCCTGCAGGCCGTGCGCCAGTTCCTGAAGTCGTCCGAACCGTAGCCGAGAGGTCGCTCCCGTCGGGCGGGGGGCTCCAAACTGTCGACTTGGGGAACCCGGTCGCCGGACCGCAAGCACGGGTGCGGTACAGTTGCCGGCAACCGACCAACCGGAGGACCATGGCCCGACTCATCGAACTCGAACCACCGCGCGAGCGAGCGTTCCTCGTTGCCGTCGACACCGGGGCGGAGCCTGGCTGGACGGCGGAGGAATCCGTGAGCGAGTTGGCCGCGCTGGCAGACACGGCTGGTGCCGAGGTGGTGGGCGCCGAGTGGCAGACGCGCCGCGTGCCCGATCCGACCTGGTACCTAGGCAAAGGCAAGGCCCAGGAGCTCGTGCAGGCCCGCTCAGAGACGGGCTTCACGCTGCTGATCGCGGACGACGAACTCACGCCGAACCAGCAGCGCTCGCTCGAGGAGGTCGTGGGCTGCAAGGTCCTCGATCGCAGCGGACTCATCCTCGACATCTTCGCCCAGCACGCCCGGACGCACGAGGGCCGTCTGCAGGTCGAACTTGCCCAGCTGGAGTACCAGCTGCCTCGGCTGACTCGGCTGTGGACGCACCTGTCGCGGACAGGCGGTGGCATCGGCACGCGCGGCCCCGGCGAGTCGCAGCTTGAGACCGACCGGCGCCTGATCCGGGAACGGATCCGCCGCCTTCGGGAACGACTGGAGGATGTGCGTCGCCAGCGCGAGGTCGCCTCCCGGTCACGCGACCGGCGGCTGGTCCCCACCGTGGCGATCGTCGGCTACACGAACGCGGGCAAGTCCACGCTGCTGAACGCCCTCGTCGGATCGGAGGCCGCCGTGGCCGAAGACCGGCTCTTCGCGACCCTCGACCCGACTAGCCGCGCCGTGAGGCTGGGGGACGGACAGTCCGCGATCGTCACCGACACAGTCGGCTTCATCCACAAGCTCCCGCACCAGCTAGTCGACGCCTTCCGCGCCACCCTCGAGGAGGTGACACGAGCCGACGTCCTGCTGGAGGTGGTGGATGCGTTCGACCCGCACGTCGCCGAGCACCGAACCACAGTGCAGCTGGTGCTCGGTGAGCTGGACGCGGACGAGAAACCGCGCCTGGTGATCTACAACAAGGCCGACCTGCTCGAGTCGGGCGCTCGCGAGGAGGCAAACCCGGCGCCGATGATCGGGGACGCCGTCCTGATCTCGGCACTGACGGGGTACGGAATCGACACCCTGCGGACGCGCCTGTCGGCGCAGTTGGCCGACCTCTGGGAGGACATCGACGCTATCGTGCCCTACACGGTCGGCGAGCTGATCGCGCGGATCCGGGAGCGCGGCACAGTCGACATCGAGTACCGAGCCACGGACGTGCGGGTTCGAGGACGCGTGGCGCCGCAACTGGCGGGCGAACTGCGCGCGGCTGCACGAGCCGTTCCGGTCCAGCAGGGCTGATGCCGACCGAACCGTTGCACGTCCTCTCCTTCGACGCCTTCGAGTCACTGGTGGAGGCTGCGCTCGATGGCCTGCCGGCAATCTTCCGCGATCGTCTCGACACGGTGGCCGTGGTAGTCGAAGACGAGCCCACGTCGGGCCAGCTCGCGCAGGCGCGCGCACCCGGGCTGCTCGGGCTCTACACGGGCGTGCCGCGGACAGCCTACGGGGCGAGCGATGCGGCCGCGCCGAGCAAGATCACCATCTTCCGGGGCCCGCACCTGCGTATCTTTCGCGACCCTGAGGGGCTGGCGCAGGGCGTTGCCGCCACGGTGCGTCACGAAGTCGCCCACCACTTCGGGATTTCCGACGCCCGGCTCGAGGAGCTGGCGCGCCGGCGCGGTTGATCAAGTGTCGGGACGACAGTACGGCAACACCGGGCGATCGCTCGGCCTATCCTCCGCGCCGCGAGCCGCCGTTCCGGTGTCCTGCCGGCTGGCGAGACCCAAATCCTGGAGGAGGCCAGAATGATCGTGCCCCTCTCCGTGCTGGAGTTCCGGGACCGGGCGGCGGCGTACTTCGCCGGGCGAGTCGGCGTCATCGACGGCGAACGCCGCTTCACCTACCGAGAGTACGCCGAGCGCACGCACCGGCTTGCCAGCGCGCTCCGCGGCCTAGGGCTTATGCCCGGCGACCGCGTGAGCTTCATCTCGTACAACACGCACCAACTGCTCGAGGCGTACTACGGCGTCATCGAGGCAGGTGGCGTGCTCAACCCAATTAACCTAAGACTCACGCCGGACGACATCGCGTTCATCCTTGACCACTCCGCGTCGAAGGTCGTCTTCTACCACGCCGACTTCGCGCCGCTCGTCAACCGGATCGTGCCGGGACTTGCCGCACGCCCCGCCTGCGTCGTCATGGAGAGCGAGGCACGGGGAGTCGCCGACTACGAGTACGAGACGCTGCTGGCCAGCGCATCCGCCGACGAACCGCCGACGGAGGTCGACGAGAACGCGGTGGCCGAGCTCTTCTACACGAGCGGGACCACGGGCCGACCGAAGGGCGTGGCGCTAACCCACCGCGCGCTCTACCTGCACGGCCTCCAGACCGCCCTGTCGCTCGGTGTCACCGACGTGGACACGATCCTTCACGTGGTCCCGCTTTACCACGTGAACGGCTGGGGGGCACCGCACTGGATGACGCTTGTGGGCGGCCAGCACGTCATGCTGCGCCGCTTCGACCCCGCAACCCTGATGTCGCTCGTGGAGCGACATCACGTCACCTACCTGCTGGCCGTCCCAACGATCTTCAACGCCGTGCTGAACAGCCCGGACCTCGGCAAGTACGACCTCTCGAGCCTGCGGCGCCTGCTGGTCGGCGGTGCGCCATCGTCGCCCACACTGATTCGCTCGCTCGAGAAGAGGCTTAGCGTGCAGGCCGTGTCCGGATACGGCCTCAGCGAGACCTCGCCCGTGGTGACCATCGCCTGGCCGCGGCGACATCTCCTGGAGACCGAGCCAGTGGAGCAACGGCTCGAGCGGCAGGCGACCACGGGCTGGCCTTTGCCCGGTGTCCAAATCCGCGTCGTGACGGGGGAGGGGACCGATGTCAAGCCGGACAACGAGCAGATCGGCGAGGTCGTCGTCCGTTCGAACGTCGTCATGGACGGCTACTACCGGGACATGGAGGAGACTGCGGCGGCGATCCGAGACGGGTGGTTCCATACCGGCGACATGGCCACAATCGACGAGCACGGTTACATCACGATCAAGGACCGCCTGAAGGACGTGATCATCAGTGGGGGCGAGAGCATCTCGTCGGTCGAGATCGAGCGCGCGCTCGCGGAGTTCCCCGGGCTGCTCGAGGCGGCGGTGGTGGCGGCTCCCGACGAAGCCTGGGGTGAGACCCCTGTGGCAATCGTCGCGCTCAAACCCGGCGTGACCGCGACGGCCAACGACGTAATCGCCTTCCTCCGAGGGCGGCTGGCGGGCTTCAAGGTACCGAGGCAAGTCGTGTTCCGCGAGGACCTGCCGAAGACTGGTACAGGCAAGATCCTGAAGAGGGCGCTGCGTGAGCCGTTCTGGAGCGGCTACGAGAAGCGGGTGCACTGACGCCAGGGCAGTCCTGAGCTGCGACCGACGGCTCACAGCCACTGCCGCGAGACGGCGCTGCGGCTCCGGTACCAATGGCGCTGCTGAGGAGTCCTTCCTGCGCATCCCCTCACCCTGGCAAGCGGCCTATCGTGCGAGCATGAACGAGATCGAGATGTTGAGCGCGGTCAACATAAACCTCCAGCAACGGGAGGATGCCCTGACTCGCTCGCTCAGCCTGCTGGAACATGAGCGCGAGATCGTCCGTCGCCAGCTCGGCCTTGTCGCAGAGTTGCTCACGCTCGAACAGCAACGGGTCGCCGCACAAGCTGGAGAGGCGCTCGAGACCGAAGCCGGGGTCGAGGGCGAGCACACGTCGGTCGCGACGTCCACGCCCGCGCCAAGGCCAGCGCCCGACGCCCAGGTCGAGGACGAGGCGAAACCGCCGACGACGCAAGAGGCTCAAGCCGAGCCAATGCTCGAGTCCGAGGCGGAGCCGGATCCCGAGGCTCACGTCGTTGACGGGTCCGAGGCGGTGACACAGATATGGGCGGCGGCCGAACCGACCGGGATGGCGGAAACGCAGCCTGACGGCGAGTCTGAGCCCACGGAGGCGCACAACAGCGACCTCCTCTGGCGTATCGAGCAGCTCCGGCGCCTCCGCGCGAATCTGGCCGTCGCCTCCCCGGCCGTGCCGGACGATCTCGGGAACGCTCGCTGAGCCTCACGGGCAGTGGCCAACCGACTGAGTCTCGACCTCCAACGAGCGATCCGCAAGGCGAACCTCACGCCCGCGGACGTGGCGCGCTTTGCCGGTGTGCCGCCGCGCTGGCTTGAGTCGGTGATGGCAGGCGCACAGATCCGCCCCGGGTCGAAGAAGCTAGCCCGCCTTACGGACGCCATCGGCGTCCTCGGCATGCAACCGGCTGCACCTCAGGCCGGGCATGACCTCGTCCCTGACCCGCAGCTCGCCCACGCCGAGCGCTCCGGCGCGTCCGCAGGCGAGCTCACCGCCGCGGCAGCCGCCATCTCCGCTCAAACCGCGTCACTCGTCACGCTGGCCCGCAACATCACCGACTTAGCCGAGAGCCAGGCACGACTCGAGCAAACACTCACCAGATTTCTCGCCGCCCTGAACGCCCTACTTGCTGTCCCGGGGCCTTCGGCCCCAAAGGGTCCGCCGTCCTAGGAAGACCATCAGGCCCCAGAGACGAGGCCAGCTCCGCCAGCAACGTCACGTCGCGATTGGCGAGCCTTCCGACCGTTCCGGAACGCTTCCGATAAGATAAGTTATGTAACATATCCTTCTACCGACCAGCGACCATGATCAGTGCCCGTTGTGATGCCAGAGATGCGCAAGATACCCGCGTGCTCGGTTGCCTGCGGGTTTCGGGCCAGCGGCCGGACGCATAGCTCTGACCGTGCGCGCTGCGAAAGCTCTGGATGTTGGGCGCGACGGCCATGCAGGTCGCCGACAGCTGGGACAACAGCGTCAGCGCAGCGATACCGTCCCAAGCCATGATCAGCGGCGGCTGGTGGTCGCCTCGGCGAACAGGAGCCCCGCATAAGAAACTGCGAACGTGATGGCGGGTCGGGCGGCGGGGGTAGAAGATATCGCACGGCTGTTCTATTAGGCGTCGGCTGATGGCTGGAGGTCCCCTCCCCCGCTACCTGCATGTGCTGGTAGCGGGATTCGGGACCCCAAGTCGAGTTGCTGCCCTCGTGGAACATGCGTCGGGAACGACGGCGCGGCCGGCGGGCACAGCGAGCCGGGTCCTCTGTCGAAGCGAGCTGGGCCACGCTCGCGCATTTCTGTGATGATTCGAAGAGTGCAAGTTCTTCCAGCCATCGGTCACGCCGATCTACACATCCATCCGGGCGGCGGTGCCCTGAGCGCCAGGAGATGGACGGCGGTGTATGCGGCGCTCCGGGCGAGTGAGCTACAGGTCGCCGTTCTGACCGATCACGACCGCATTGATGTGGCTCAAGCGCTCGTCGCTCGTTCGCGCGACGAGGAGATCCCGATCGAGCTGATGGTCGGCGAGGAGATCACCACCCGCGAAGGGCACCTTTTGGGGATTGGTCTCACCGCGCTGGTGCCGCCCGGGCTTCCACTCGCCGCGACGGTCGCTGTTGTCCATGCGCAGGGCGGGGTCGCTGTGGTGTCCCATCCGCTGCTGCCGCCCCACACAGCGGCCTCCGGCCGCCGGCTTGTCGAGTTGGCTGACGGCGACCCGCGTTGCCGCCCCGACGCTCTCGAGACGATGAACCCGGTCGCCGCGTGGGTGCCCGGCTGGCGGCGACGAGTCGAACGGCTGGCTGCGCGCTGCGGCTTCGCCATGGTCGGCGGGTCGGACGCCCACGTCGCGCGCGCAGTGGGGCGCGGACGGACCTGCTTCCACGGTGACAACGCTGCTGCCCTGATAGGCGCGATCCGTGGCCGCGAGACGTGGGCTGAAGGACGGCGCTCTCCCATTCGGGACGTCATCTTCAGGGCGCGAGAGTAGCTCTTCAGCGGATCGGATGATCCACGTCCAAAGGCGGCCACGACAGCTCGGGATCTCATTGAGATGACGGCGCTCGCCCAGGGGCGGTGCCCGCCAGCAGCTACCACTATCCCCTCCGAGAATCGGGCAACATATCGCGCCAGGAGCGCGCAGATCGGATCCGAAGAGCCACAGGAGGAACCTCATGCAGGAGATCGAGCTCGAGGTCCGCAACCCGTCTGGGCTGCACGCGCGCCCGGCGTCCGTGTTCGTCAAGGCTGCGGCTGGGTTCCGATCGCGTGTCCAGATCCAGAACCTCACCCGAGACTCGAAGCCGGGCGATGCGAAGAGCATCCTGACCATGCTGACCGCCGGTGTGAAGCAGGGCCACCGCGTGCGGATCACCGCAGAGGGCGACGACGAGTTAGCCGCCATCGCGTCGCTCACCGAGCTCGTTCGGTCCGGCATGGGCGAGCCCGTGGAGTAGCCAATGGTCGACGAGGGTCGGAGGATAACCTTCGACCGGTTGCGGAGCTGGCTATCTGGCTGGCCGGCTCGGCCAGAACCCCGACTCAGGCAGTCCCTCATCGTCCCTGCCGCCCTCCCCTGCCGCGGCGGGTTCCAGGCAGGGTTGGGTCACCGGGAGCGGGCGCATGCGGGCCACAAGTTCCGACCGCTGGGCACGGTACTCCCGCTTCGAGATGAGCCGGTTTCGCCGCAGCCCCTGGAGCTCGAGGAGGGCGGCGACGACGTCCGCCTGCCGTGACTCCCGATCACCGACGGGCTGCCGGGCCTGCGGCGTATTGACTGCTGGGGCGGCCTCAGCGGGGGACGGCGCTTCGCTCGGCCGTGACGCCAGGAGCCGATCGAGGCGCTCCTGCACGTGTCGCTCGAGCTCGTCCGCGTCCGGGGAGTGGCTTGTACCAACGGCAGGCTCGCGCACCACGGAGTGGCGGTCGGGCGCCCAGGCCTCAAGCAGGACGAGCAGCCCGAGCAGCACGAAGACGAGGGGCCAGTAGTCGGCCAGACGGGACGTGTCGAGCGCGAGCACTCCCAGGGTGTCGGAAAGCAG
>JBKQRF010000144.1:0-33909 GCA_052144055.1 Candidatus Limnocylindrales bacterium | reverse complement strand
CTGGGTCAGGTCGGACACTGACCCAGAGACGCAGCCTTGGGAGAAAGGGGAAGAGGTGGACTGGCCGACCGCCGCCGTGCTCATCGCCTTGATCATCGCCGTGATGGTGATCGCCAGCACGTACATCTCGACACATGGGCAGAAGAGTTGACCGCGAGTTCGGACGGGGGTAAGGATGAGCGGCCGCCGACGGGAGGTTGGCATCGTCGAGGGAGGCGCAGGAATGGGGCGTGACCTTCGGGGAGATCCGCCGGTCGAGACGTGGCCTGAACTTACCTACCGATACGTCAAGCACTACTACTGGGAGCCGCAGCACCTGCGGCAGACCGCCCGGACGCTCGACGAAGTAGAGGCTGGAGGCAAGTCAGGCGTCGACGTCGTGGACCGCAAGTTGCGCTCCCAAGAGGTGCCACTCAACTACCTGCTGAACGTTCTTCTTCGGATCGCGCCGTCGTCGCTGCGGGCCGCGTGTCTGGAGCCGTTCGGGCTCGATCCCAGTGAGCCGGGTGTGCGGTCTCTCTCGCTCAGAGCTTCTCAGGACCTCGGCCGCATCCAGCCCGACGTCCACCTAGAGTCGGACGCAGTGCGCGTGTTCATCGAACTGAAGGTCGGGGCGCGACTCAGCGTCGAGCAGCTGAACAAGTACGTCTGCTACCACCGCATTCTGAATGAGCAGCACGCGAAGGCGTCATACCTCTTGCTGCTCGTCAAGCCCACTCGGAACGGCGAACTGCGTATACATCGCGGCCGGGACCACGATGACATCGACCCGCGTGCCGCTGGGGCGACGATTCCGGGGCTGCTCAGCATGGACTCCGGCGGCGTGACCTTCGGCGCCAGCACATGGACAGACTTCGGCAATACGCTGCAGGCGGCCCGTGATCGAAGGCAGGACGGCCACGACGAATGCGACGAGGTCGTGATGGCGCTCGTGAACGACTTCCTTGCAGACTTGCAATTGCGCCGTCTCTGGACCCGCTGACTGGCCGGGTATCCGTAAGGAGAGGTCCCAACGACTACTGTCGCAGCGCCCATCTGCATGACATGCCAGTTCTTCCGTCGCGGAGCACCGACACTCACGTGCGACGCGTTCCCCGGCGGGATCCCGGACGACATCCTCTACAGTCGCGTCGATCACCGCGAGCCCGTGGCTGGCGACAACGGGGTCCGATGGGAACAGGACCCCGCAATGCCCGCGCTCGATGAGCCGCTGTACGCATGGATCTTCGGCAAGGCCGGAGATCCCTAGTGAATCCCGACCTCTCGCGCCGCGTCGCGTCGCTGATGCAGCTGGAGCCGATCCGCTCCGTCGAGTTCGCCCGTCGCCGCGAACTCGCCGCCTTGGCGGATACCGTCGACGATGTCGGCCTGCTGCCTGACTGGGCCACCCAGCTGATCACCGCCGGCCGAGGCGAACCTCGTGGCACTCCACAACTCCGAGGCTCAGAGCCTGCGCGACCGCTCAGGCGGTCCATTGAACGCGATAGGGGTCCATCGCCCCACGTCGACGTCGAAGAGCAACCGACGGCGGCCCACGGCCGTGGGCCTGCAAGCTGGCTCTCTCAGCCGACGCTGTACGCGACCGTCGCCGACACGCTGAGCGTCGGCTGGTAGACCGGCTGTGGCACCACCGGCGGACAGACCGGCTCCGGGATCACTGCCCCGCTGGCCTGCGGAGGGATGGCCGGGCACATGATGGTCGACGAGCCGCTTGCCGCTCCGGCCATCGGCTCAATGTCGTAGGAGGGCGACACCGAGGCGCTCACGGAGAGCACACCGCCGATGGTGAGCCCGGTCGCTGACGCAATCTCGGTGGCCTGCGCCTTGGCATCGGCCAGCGCAGCGTCGAGGGCGCTCTTCTGGGCAGCGGCACGATCCGACCCGTCGCTCTGCATGTTGGCCTGCCCGTTGCCAGTGACGACGATGGTGTGATCGGGGGCGAGGCCCGGGGAGCCCGCGTAGTACGGATAGGCGACGGCCGAGCCCGAGGATGCCACCGACGTCCCCGTCGTGCCACCTGTCGTCACAGCTGGCAGCGCGACGGGCGCTCCGATGGCACTGCCACCAGAGGGCGCGCTCAGGGCGGACGACCGCGTCGTGGCGGCCGCGCGGCCCGGCTGCATCAGGCCGACGCCGACGAGCAGACCGCATGCCAGACCGAGAGCGATCCCCAGACCGAGGAACCGGGATGTGGCCGACATTGGGGTTCTCCTCTGCGCTCTACGTCTCGGGTGCCTACAGGGCGGAGACGCGCATCGGGGCAGGGCAGTTCCCCGCCCGGTGCGGCGCTGCACCCCGCTTGGCGTCGCTGGCCCTAGCGAGACTGCTCCGGTCCTCCGAGGCGCCGATCCACCGCGATGTTGGCGACGATGGCCAACTCTGAGCGGGCGAAGGCCAACACGTTGCGCAGGGCCGTCCGCAGGTCCCCCCAGTCATCGGTGTGGGCGAGTGTCGTGGGCATGCCCGGAGGGTCCATCCGAGGGCGCGCAGGCAGCGGCGCTCGCACCAGCCGTCCACGAGCGCATGGATGGCGGCATCGAGATCAGCGGTCGTCTCGATCTTGCGAGCCTGCACGCCCCTGATCGTATGCGAGGCAAGAGCCCGCCAGCGTCGAGGAGCGCCGGGCTGTGTGGGCCGGTCACGCCTTCGTCGCCCTATTGCGCCACTCCGATCCGAACGACGAACGTGGCACGACGTTGCGGCGCTGGGAGGCTCGCGGAGGCGCTCGGTCCCATTCCCGACCGCCATTGCCCACTGAGCCACCCGCGTATCAGCGACGCGCCTCCGCCGCCCGGGGCTGATCGACGAGGGAGGAGTCAGCGGCTGGGCCCCAGACACGGCCATATACGGCTGACGGCTAGTCCTTGGGACTGACGAACACCTGTAGCCTCTCGTGATTCCCGAAGTGGAGCAAGGCCCACCTGCCTGAGGGCGGTGGCCCCGCCTCCTTCCCGAGATCGTCGATCCGAACCAGCTGCTGGCCCTCGACATTCGCCAAGTGCTTCATACGTGCCCACTGCCGGTCCCCGAACATCTCAGCGAGCTTGGCGGCCAACAAGGCCGCCATGGGCGGGGTGAGGGTCATCATGCGGCCCGACTCGACGATGCCCCTGCTGACGGTCGTGAGGCTCCGGCCTAGAACGGCCACGCCCGGCCAGTCAATCGGCGGGAAGTCGTCGCCAATGGAACCGAGGCTCGCCTCAGGGAGCACCAGCACACCGGCGTACCTGCCTGCCACCGCAGCGTCCCAAGTAAGGCCGCAAGCGTTCTCCGAGACGAGAGCCGCGACTGTGACCCGACTATCCTTGGGGCTATTACGAAGCTCCGACGTCTGATCAACGACCACGCCGAGCCCGTACCAGTGGCGCAACAGGTGGTCGGCCCCTCCCAGATTCACTGCCGTCTGTCGCATCCCTTCGAAGACTGGGACGCCCTTCTCCGTGGGTGGCATCGAGCCACTCGGCAAGACGGTGGACTCGCTCGGCCTCAACACCTGAGTGAACGGGAAGTACCCGATGTCGCCCTGAAGCAAGTAGGGATGGCAGGGCTCGTAGTGCGGGGGTGGGGGGAGCACGTCGCCCCTAAGCTCGTCCCCACCGAGTTGGGGGTAGGCCCTCCCAGATCGACGCATCGGGCGGCTCAACGAACAGGTCGTCGTGTTCCTCGTTGGCGAGCGATACCACCCGTGGCTGTTCGCTCAGCCACTGGGCGTAGGCCCACCCCAACTCCCTCAGCGTGGCGGAAGGACGAGCGTATGTGGAGGTGTCTTCATCGAACAGCGTTGGCCGGGTGATGACTCGCGTCGTGCTGGCGTCGCCCGTGATCCGCACCGAACCGCCGCCAGATAGCGCATGGGTTAGTCGGCGCAGGGCATCGGCGAGCCATGAGGCCGAGTCATCGTTCGGTCGCGTCGAACCGCTGACAACGGCTTGGTCGGACTGGTCGGCGTAGATGACGCTCACCTTCGAAACTCCGCTTCAAGCGGCCCTTCGATGAGGGCGAAGAATGACGACCGGGCGACGGCATGCGCCCGGTCGAGCCATGATTCAAGGTGATCAAGGTCCGGCACCTCGTTCCCTTGCGACTGGACGATGACTTCCCACGCGACAGACGGTCCATTGGGAACCTTGGCGTCACCGATCTTGAAAGCGATGGCGCCGAGCGGGTCCGTCAGCCGGTAACTCATCTGCAGGCCGAACACGGTTGGGTTGGGTTCGATGGGTCGTTGTCTGAACAGAGTCTCGGGGAGCTCGACGCTCACGTTCAGATTCTCACGAGCGAATCTCAGAACGTCGCCCGTGCTGGAGTCGAACGGCACGGTGTTGATGTAGCGGAGCACTAGCCCGTCGGGGCCGAGGTCGCCGGGATAGGCCTTCTGGAGCGCGTCCATACCCGTGAGCACCGTCGGCTTGAACGTCTTCCACGTGTATCGCTCGGTCTCGTTGACGGCGAAGATGCCGGGCCCCACCTGCAATAGCGGGTAACCGCCCGGGGATCTGAATCGGTGTTGGATGATGTGCGGAACAATCTCGTCTGGCACGGCCGCAGCGGGCAACTCTTCGTGCTCGGGGTACTGTTGCCTCACCTGCCCGAAGAGGGAGCCGACGAGAAGCTTGTAGTTCGGGTCGATGTTCGGACGGGGTCCGTAGGCGCGGAGCTTCCACCGGAATTCGAAGACGGCCTCGGCGAGTGGCTTGCGCGGCAGATCTTCCCGCTCCACACTCGCAGCATACCCGGGCCGTTGAGTAGATGCGCGCTGCGAGGCCCCGCGCGCGGGTCCCCGCCTCGATGGCCGGGAACACATGGCCGCTGTCCGCCGGATTCCGGTTCATGATCGGCTGCCAGCCATCGCTCTCAGTGCCGAGGCGGTTGACGTCCGCGAAGAAGCCACGGCTGAGGCCCTGCCGCCCGTTGGAGCCTGTCGAGCCTTGTTGGCGGATGACCTTGTCACCCCGTTGCGCCACTCCTGCGCCAACGACAGACGTCGCACGACAGTGCGGCACCGGGGGGCTTGTGGAGACGCCCGGTCTCATTCCCGACCCGCCGGTCGCCCTCTCCAGTTGGCAACGCCACCAGACACGGCCACATGGCTCCACGCGCCATCGGTTACATGTAGCCGGAGAAGGGGTCACCTCCCCAACGTCGTACTGGTTAGACTCGCGGAGGCGGCCAATCCGACGACCGACGGCGGTTCTCCGGAGGGTGCATGACGCAGGAGACCTTGGGCCTCACCCAGCAGGACCTTGAGTCACGCCTGTGGGCAGCGGCCAACTCGCTGCGTGGCCCGGTCGATCCTGCCGACTTCAAGGCGTACATCTTCCCGTTGCTCTTCTTCCGGCGGATCAGCGACACGTGGGACGAGGAGCACGAGCGGGCGCTGGCCGACTTCGGCGGCGATGAGGACCTCGCGCGCCTCCCCGAGAACTACCGCTTCCAGATCCCCGACGGCTGCCACTGGCGCGACCTACGCCGCGTCACCGACAACGTCGGCGTGGCCCTGCAGACGATGCTCCAGCGCATCGAGCAGGCCAACCCAGACTCCCTCGCTCTGATCTTCGGCGACGTGCAGTGGGGCAACAGGGAGAAGTTGCCCGAGCATGCGCTCCTTAACCTGATCGCCTCGTTCGCAACGCTCGACCTGCGCCCCTCCCGCGTCGGACACGACGTGCTGGGTGCCGCCTACGAGTACCTGCTGCACCAGTTCGCGGATGCGTCGGGCAAGAAGGCGGGCGAGTTCTTCACCCCCCGCCCAGTGGTCCGGCTGCTAACGAAGATCCTCGACCCCCAGCCCACCGACACCGTGTACGACCCGGCCGTCGGCTCGGGGGGCATGCTCATCGAAGCGGCCGCCGAAGTGATTGAGGCGGGAGGCTCCGTCGCCCAGATGCGCTTCTTCGGGCAGGAGGTTCAACTCACCACCTCCGCCATTGCGCGCATGAACCTGTTCCTCCACGACATCGAGGACGCCAAGGTGCGGCGGGGTGACACGCTGCGCGATCCGAAGTTCCTCGATGCGGCGGGACGGCTGGAGCGGTTCGACGTGGTGATCACCAATCCTCCCTTCAGCCTGAAGAACTGGGGGGTGGACGTCTGGACCCACGACCCGTGGGGCCGACCTGCCTGTGGCCTCCCTCCCGCCTCGTTCGGCGACCTCGCGTGGGTCCAGCACATGGTCGCTTCGATGCGTCCAGTGACGGGTCGCGTCGGCGTCGTGATGCCGCACGGTGTGCTCTTCCGAGGTGGCGCCGAGGCCCAGATCCGCCAGTGCCTGATCCGGTCGGATCAACTGGAGGCCGTGATCGGCCTGCCGCCCAACCTCTTCTACTCGACCTCGATCCCGGCATGCCTCTTGATCTTCCACGCCACGAAGTCACCCGACCGTCGCGGCCATGTCCTGTTCGTGGACGGGTCGAAGCGGTTCGACAAGGGACGCAACCAGAACCGGATGCGGCCCGAGGACGTGGAGGCGATTCACGCCGCATACCGGACGGCGAACGAGCAGGACGGCCCGAACAGCGTCGGCGTCCGGGTGGTGCCCCACTCTGAGATCGAGGCGAACGGCTGGGACCTGAACATCGGCCGCTACATCAAGGGCGCGGCCGCCGAAGTGCTCGATGTCGAGACGGCGCTCGCCAAGTTGGCAGAGGCTCAACAGGCGCTGCACGACGCCGAGGAGCGGCTGGCCGAACGGTTGGCCGAGGCGGGCTATGACTGACGGCTGGATCGACGCCAGTCTCGGGGAGATCGCCGACATCAGGATCGGCAGAACCCCGCCGCGTAACGACCCGCGCTTCTGGACCGACGATCTCGCCCGACCGTTCTGTTCCATCGCGGATATGGTAGGGAGCGACATACGCCCAGTCCGCGAAGGAGTGACGGAACTCGCTGAGCGGGAGGGCAAGGCGAAGCGGGTGCCGAAGGGTTCACTGCTACTGAGTTTCAAGCTGACAATCGGCCGCGTCGGTTTCGCAGCGGTGGACCTGTTCCCGAACGAGGCGATTGCGTGGATCATTCCGAGGGGCGCCGAGGTCGAGCCGCGCTACCTCGCGCTCTGGCTCGGCCACGCCGACCTGCGGGGCGGCTCGGGACGGGCGGTCAAGGGCGATACGCTCAATAGTGAGTCACTGCGGGCCATCTCGGTCCGTGTCCCACCCCTCGCCGAGCAGCGCCGCATCATCGATCTGATGGCGGCGGTCGATGACGCCGAGGCTGCTGCTCGTCGACTGGCGGGGCGGACCCGGACCTTCTACCAGCGACTCGCGGCCGAGGCGTTCGTTCGGTTCACCCTCGACACGGCTGAACTCGGCGCCGTGGTGGATGTGAAGATGGGTCGCCAGCGGGCTCCGAGGTACGCACAGGGGGATCACATGCTCCCGTACCTTCGTGCCGCGAACGTGAAAGACGGTCGACTGGAACTCGACAGCGTCCTGCTGATGGAGTTCGGCAGTTCCGATGCCGCCGCGTATGCGTTGCGGGCAGGTGACGTGCTGGTCACCGAAGGATGTGGGAGCCTTGCGCAGTTGGGCGCATCCGCGCGCTGGAGCGAGGAACTGGCGGGCACGGTCTGCTTTCAGAACACCCTAATCCGGCTTCGTGCGCTACCGAACGTGACTGATCAGGGCTACGTTCATCATCTCGCGCGCCACGCGCACGCCGCCGGTTGGTGGGCGCAGATCGCGTCGGGCACCAACATCTTCCACATCGGAGCGACCCGGGCCGAGCGCCTTCCGGTTCCCGTTCCTGACATAGATCAACAGGCGTCAGTTGCCCAGACGCTCGACGCCGTTGACGCGACGATGGCGGCCGTGACCTGCGAAGCCGAGACTATCGAGCGCCTTCGAACCGCGCTTCTCGACGACCTCCTCGCCGGAGAGCATGAAATCTCCACCTCCCACGACCGCTTCTTGACGGTGCGGCGTGACTGAGATCAAGGAGACTGCCGTTCAGGACGCACTCGTCGAGCGGCTAACGCGGCCCGATCTCGGCTGGCTCTTCGTGCCCGGCCGGGCGCTCGACCGCCGCCCTGACTCGGTGCTGGTCGAGTCCGAGGTGGCGGCTGCCCTCCGCCGCCTGAATCCTGCTATCGCCTCCCGTCCCGAGCGGGTGGATGAGATCTTGCCGCGCCTTCGCGCTGCCATCCTCGCCGTCCACGACGACGGGCCCGTGGAGGCGAACCGGCGCCTGATCGAGTGGCTGCGGGGTCAGGAGACCATCCGCTTCGTCGGAACCGACGACTACGTGCCGGTCCGCCTCATCGACTTCGACAGCCCGCGCGCGAACGCGCTCGTTGTCTCGACCGAGGTGAACTATCACCCGGGGACCGAGGGGCGCCAGTACGACCTCGTCCTCTGGGTGAACGGGTTCCCTCTCGTCGTTGCGGAGACGAAGACGCCTGTCAGCAGGACGAGGTCATGGCTCACCGGAGCCAACGACATCCACACGCTCTACGAAGTACGGACCCCCGGGTTCTTCGTCCCGAACGTCCTCTCCTTCGCCAGTGAGGGCAAGGAGTTCCGCTACGGCGCCATCCGCCAGCCCGCCGAGATGTGGCTGCCGTGGGGCCGCACCACTGACCCGTTGCCCCTTCTCGGGCTCGCCGACGTGCTCCACACCGCGTCGTTGCTGCTCAGGCCCGAGATGTTGCTCGACATCCTCCGTACATACACCCTCTACTCACGGCGCAGTTCGACCGCAGGGGGCTACACGGCCAAGATCATCCCGCGCTACCCGCAGGTCGAGGCCGTCGAAGCCATCGTTGCGCGCTGTCGTGACCCCCACCGCCGACAGGGCCTCGTGTGGCAGCACCAAGGCTCGGGGAAGACGCTCGTGATGGCCTTCGCCGCCGCCAAGTTGCGCCAGCAGGCCGACCTCGACGCGCCCACCATCCTCGTCGTCCTCGACCGGCTCGACCTGATCGAGCAGGTGAGTTCCGAGTTCGACTCCGTCGGCTTGCCGGGCATGCAGGTTGCAGCGACCAAGGACGACCTCCGGCGCCTCCTCCGCGACGATGCCCGGGGCGTGATCGTGACCACGATCTTCCGCTTCGCCGATGCAGGGCTCCTCAACGACCGCGCCAATATCGTGGTGATGGTGGATGAGGCCCACCGCACACAAGAGGGACGCCTTGGTGCCGACATGCGCGAGGCGCTCCCCAACGCCCGGTTCATCGGCCTCACTGGCACCCCCATCTCCACCGCAGATCGCAACACATGGGAGACGTTCGGCGACCCCGAGGATCCCGAAGGCGTGCTCAACCACTACAGCGTCGAACGCTCCATTGCCGACGGGGCCACGCTCCCCATCCACGTCGAGACGCGCCTCGTGGACTTCCACGTGGACAAGCCGGGTCTCGATGAGGCGTTCGCCGAACTGGCGGCAGCCGAGACGCTCGACGAGGACGAGCGCGGCTACCTCGCCCGGCGCGCCAGCCGGGTCGATCAGCTGATGAAGGCGCCGTCGCGGATCGAAGCGGTCTGCGCCGACATCGTGGAGCACTACCGGCGTCGGGTGGAGCCGCTCGGCTTGAAGGCGCAGGTCGTCGCCTTCGACCGCGAACTCTGCGTGCGCTACCTCGACGCGATCACGCCGCTGCTTGGCCCCGGCGAAGAGGCCACGGTTATCATGACCACCGCCAAGGACGACCCGTCCGAGTGGTCCGCCTTCGACCGTGACCGACCAGCGGAGATCGCGGTCCGCGACCGCTTCCTCGACCCAGCCGACCCGCTGAAGTTTCTGATCGTGACTGCCAAGTTGCTCGCCGGGTTCGACGCACCGGTCGAGGGCGTGATGTACCTCGACAAGCCCCTCCGGGCACACACCCTGTTTCAGGCCGTCACGCGCACCAACCGCCGCTGGACGAACCCGCGCACCGGGCAGGAGAAGTTGTTCGGGCTCGTCGTAGATTACGTCGGTCTCGGGGCAGAGTTGGCGAAGGCAGTCGCCATCCGCAATGACGGGCGCAAGAAGGCCCTGCCCGCCGACGTGGATGAACTGGTCGACCTCCTCGCCGAGTGGGTGAATGAGGCGCTTAGGCTCTTCGCGGGTGTGGATCGATCATCGGCAGGCTACGAGCAACTCCTCGCTGCGCAGGAGCGGGTCCCCACGGCTGAGTGCCGTGCCGCATTCGCCGAGGCGTTCCTGCGCTGCGAGGGGCTCTTCGAATTCCTCTGGCCGAGTGAGCGGCTGCGGCCGATGGAGGCCGACTATCGCTGGCTCGCCCGGGTCTACGCCTCGCTGCAGCCAGTCGCGGATGCCGACGCACTCCTGTGGCACCGGCTCGGGGCGAAGACGGCCGACCTGCTCGGCACCTACGTCACCGGCTTCACGGTGGACGCAGCGGCACTCGATGCCATCGCCATCGACGCCGAGACGTTCGGAGCCTTGCAGCAACTCGACCTGTTCCCAGCGGATGCGCTCACGAGCGAGACGCCGCTCACTGTGGACGCCGTGCTCGATACGCTGGAGGCACGCCTCCGTCGCAAGCTGGCGAGTCCGCTCGCCCATCCCGTGTGGCGGGCGCTCTCCGAGCGGCTGGAAGATCTTCGCCGCTCCCGCCTCGCTACTGCCCGCGACTCGGTCGAGTTCTTGAAGCGCCTGTTGGAAGTCGCCCGCGAGATCGTCGGCGCAGAGCGCGCGGAGGCCGAGGGGAGACTTGATGGCTTCCGAATCCTCGATCCCGACCGAGGCGCCCTCACCCAGATCCTCGCCGAGTTCGCCCCGCCCGACACGCCCGTCATCGTCGAGAACGTCGCCGGTCAGATCGACGCCATCGTGCGGCCGGTGCGTGGCACGGGCTGGCAGGAGAGTCAGCCCGGCGACCGCGAGGTTCGTCGACAGTTACGACTCGTGCTCAAGAACAGCGGGCTGCCACCGACCGGCGACCTGTACGACCGCGCCTACGCCTACGTGCGGGAACACTACTGAAGGCCTGTGACCCGATGTGCAGGTGCCTAGTCGTTGGCGTTGTCGTCAACCCCTTCCTTGTCGTGGTGCCGATGCCCGTCCGGCCACGGTCCGTTCGCGGCCTCCAATTGGGCTCGCTCGGCCCGCGAGAACTGCTCGGGTAGCCAATTGCCACCCTTCACTGCTTCCGACGTCATCGCTATCGTGGCGATCATCGTCGGGCCGGTCATTGGGCTGATCACGGGGCTCAGGCTGCAGGGTGCACAGGCTAAGTCGGACCGGGAGAAGTCTCGGATCGAGCGCGTCCAAGCCAATAGGGCCGCGACCTACGTGGACCTGCTTGAGCACGTGTACCGCACTCAGGACTACGTCACCCGGACCCTTCCTTTCGTCTCGTTCACCGGCGACCCCGGGCCACCGGACTTCCCTCCAGATGACGTGATGCGGCGACTCAATGCGCGTGTGGCGGCGTTCGGCAGTCCGGATGTGCTCGGTCGCTTGGAGGCGCTGTTCCGGTTCGCCACCGAGTTCTCCAGCGCGGTCTTCGTCCTCAACATGTACCGGAACGCTCCTCCGGGCGGCCTTCCGTCAGGCCAGCAGGCGGCGGACGAACGGAGAGAGTTGGAAGCCAAGCGGAAGGCCTTCTTGGATGCGGCGAAGGACCTGCGAGACGCCGTCAACCGAGAACTTGCCGAGTAGTCGAGGACCGCTCGCTCGCTCGCGCCGACGGACTCACGGTGCCGGGTGAGCGTGTCGCGCGACTCGTGCACCGAGCCGGCTCGTGGTCTTAGACCGCTGACTCGCCCACGACCAGCGCACCCTGCACGGTCGACACGTACCACCGCTTCCCGCCCATCGCGGTCGGCACGCCATCGGCGTTCAGACCGTCGGCGATGGCGCGCAGGGTGCGCCCAGCCGCCCGCTCAGCCCGGATCCGCGCGATGATCGAGTCGGGTGTCAGGCGAGGACGCCCGAGTCGGACGCCCTGTGCCTTCTTCACCGCCAGCGCCTCCTTCGTGCGCTGCCCGATGAGGCGCCGTTCGAACTGCGCGAAGACGGCCATCACGGCCGCCACCATTTCGCCCTGTGGGGTGGTCGTATCAACGCCGAGATCGAGCGCCACCAGCGCCCAGCCTTCGCGGGTCGAGCGGTCCATGAGCCCGGCGAAGTCGAGCATCGAACGGCTCAGGCGGTCGAGTTTCGACACGACCAGCGCCTCGGCCCGGTGATGCCGCAGCGCATCGAGGGCGGCCACGATACCGGGACGGTGGAGGTCCTTGCCGGAGTAGCCCGCGTCCTCCACGAACGTCAAGTCGCACTCGTTCCAGCCCCGCCGCTGCGCTTCGGCGAGGATGGCCGCCCGTTGCGCTTCCAGCCCGGCCCGCGAGTCGGCTTGCTCGTCGGTCGAGACACGGACGTACCCGATGACGCCGCCCATCAGTGCACCACGGGGCGTGCCAGCAATCCTGCTGCTGTCGCCTCCGCCTCGGCGAGGGCGATCTCCGCGTCGCAGGCAACGAACTCGCAGTAGTCGGTGACGACCGGCTGATCAGGCCCCCAGCCGCCGGGATAGGCATCGATGACCGAGACAAGGGTCTCGATCTCTTCCCCCACATCGGAGGGATCGACGTCGGGATCGATGTGACGGGTCTGGTCGAGCGTCCGTACTCCCGACGGCTCTTCGAATGTCACACGGCTCGTGAACGCGCCGTCGCCGTAGCCCATGACCATCACCTTGGCTGTGAGCCCGTCGGGTCGAGTCCAGACGTAACTGAGCACGGGGAACGAGTCGGTGGCGTCGCCGACGTCGCGGAGATACGGGACGGCCGCCTCGCCGAGGTGGGGCAGCCAGAGGCGCAGCGTCGACGTGTCGACGTCAGGAGGCCGGTCCGGGTACCCGAGCGCCCGCAGGTCGTCGCGGACGGTGAGCCACGCGAGGAACGCCTCGGGCGGGACCCGGCTCCAGACGGTCTCGACGCAGCCCGACGGCTGGTGAATGGCGACGCGGTGATAGGGCACGCTCGGCTCCGATTGCTGGTTGCTGGTCGGTTTCGTTACCTCTGGTTGCCGGGACTAGCAAGTGCCTTGTGCGGGTCGTCGACCACGTCGAGTCGTCGAGCGCGGTGCGCCGCGACGTGCCATCGGGACGGCCGATCCGCCCCTCCCCACGGCGGAGGACCGGGCACGACGCGGCCCACGGACGCCGAGAGCGCCAGCTGCCAGAAGGCCGCACGAGCGTGGAGAGGCCACCCCAGAGCGTCGTTGCTCCCCGCTTGGCACGATGGGGCCACCCACGCCTCTTCGGAGGCTCGGACCGGGTCCTTCGCCGCCGCCGTCATCGACGCCGAGAGCACCCGTAAGCGGGCCGGAATCCGACCATATGCAGTCGGTAGCGTCGTAGTGCCCCACGCACGAACTGAGCGTGACGACGCTAACGACGCGACGGGTCACGCACGAAACAGCCCGATTCGGGGGCGATTCACGCTCAGAAGGGACCTCAAGGCACGACGCCACGACTGCATATGGTGCAGGCCCTCCACGCCACCGGCCCGAAGTGCCGCACGCAATCAGCAGGCGCCCGCGCCCGGCTCGACGAGCGCAGGACGGGCGTGCGGGATGGTCTGGGGTCAAGCGTCACGAGAGGGCGAACAGGTGATTAGCGGTCGCGCTGGTACGACGAGCCCGTGACGACCACTCCGAGTCCCAGTTCATCGTCTGTGCCGTCCTGCGGCCGGTGGATCCTTGGTCGGGACCGTCACGAGCCGGGTCGCGCGCTAGGCCGAGTCCCGTCGCGGCGGACGCGGGATCCAGCGCCGGACGTGGCGTTGGTACGCGGCGTACTCGTCGCCGAAGCGACGACGCAGGGTCGGCTCCTCGTAGCCGATCACGAACAGGTGGACGCTGACCGCCAATGCACCCGCGTACAAGAGCAGGGGGAGCGAGAGGAAGAGCCACGCCTCCCCGACCACGACGAGGAGCGCGGCGATGTAGATCGGGTTGCGGACCCAGCGGTACGGCCCCTCCGCCACGACTCGCCGGGGAGCATCCCACGGACCCGGTGTGCCGCGCCCGATGGTGGCGAAGAGCGACAGGCACCAGAAGTAGAGGGCCGTCCCGAGGGCGATGACGACTACCGCTGGCCAGACGAGGGGATGAGAGGTCGTGCCGTCGTGGGTCAGGATCCACCACGGCGCATACACCCCACCGAGACCCGGCACGACGAAGGTGAACAGGAGGTTCCGCAGAGCGAGCCCCATGGCAAGGGGGTCAGAGGCTCCGGGGCGACGGAGCCGCGCTGGCGTAGTAGTCCGCCACTGCCCGGAACGACGCCTTCGGCTCCCACGGCATGTCGGGATAGGTCGCGCCGTGGCGGCCGTCCGCATAGGTCTTCACGAGGGCGAAGCTCGACATGTCGAGGTCGTGGCGGGGGTCATCGTCGTATGGGGCGATGGGGGCGACGAAGGTCATGACGAAGGCGCCGTCGACGCCTGCTCGGTCGAGGATCCCGAGCGCCTCGGTCAACTCGTGGGCCGGTAACTCCTCGTCTCGCACGTAGTCGGCGGTCAGTCGAGGCCGCACGAACCGGCCCACGAGCGGGAGCGCGTGGAGGAAGAGCGAACGGCTGTCGACCATGCCGAAGCTGCCGATGCCGCTCGCGCTCTCGGCACCCTGAAAGGTCCGGCAGCCGAACTCGGTGACCACCACCGGCTTCCCCGTTGCGAAGAGCGGCGCCAGCATCTCGACGTACTGCTCGTTGATGCGCGGGTGCCGGTAGTGATCCACCCCCACGATGTCGAAGCGGCTCCAGTCGACCGCCTCCCACACGAGCGAGGCGTAACTCAGGGGACCGTGGTAGACGCGGCGCACAGCCTCAACAGCACGGCCGAGGAAGGCGTTGAGCGGCGCGTTGTGGGTCCCGGCCTTCGCGTTCGCCCAGAACGAGGGGTTCGCCATCCGCGCGACGATGTTGCGGCCCGGCACGATACCCTGCATGAAGAGCGTCAGCTCCGAGCCCACGACGAAGACCAGCCGCTCCGGCCAGCGCACGCGCAGTGCCTCGGCCGCTGTGGCCGCCTTGACGATGTAGGCGAGCGTCGCGTCGGGGCTCTTGTCCCATAGCTCCGGCGAGAGCCACACCTCAAGCCCGTCAGTGAGCGCATCCTCGGCAGCCCTCGTCAGCCGGTCGATGTCCCGCCCGCAGATCCGCACGGCGGTGCAGTGCAGGTCGTGCCTGATGATCGCCAGTTCGCGGTGCACGATCTGTGGGTCGAAGACCGGCCGCCAGTTGACGCCCATGACCCGCCCCACGTCATAGGAGACGCCGCGTCTGTTCATCGAACGTCCAGAGTATCTCTGACCGGCGACGGCGGGTGACAGAGCCTCGACGCGCAGTGCCCCACCGCCCTCCACGCCCTCGGGGCCACCGGCCACAAGGCGGGGCTAACCCGGACCGCGTTGCAGGTGGATGCGGACGAGCGTCATGGCGAGGTGGTCGTCCGCCTGACCACAGCGGGGCGCCGGACCAAGCTGCTGTACTGGTGACGAACGATTCCCGGTTGAGACGCCGGGCGCCCCCTTGCGAGCATCTCCAGACGGACTCATCGAGCCCGTGGTCCCCACGGACAGACGGCGGCCGTCCGGGACTTGCGGTCAGGTGGACCCGGGACCGCCCATGCGCGCGGCGGCCCGCGCGTCGTGCTGCTGCCGGTACCGGGCCAGATCAGGGTCGTCTTCTAGCAACTGCCGAATGGCCTCCACCGGGACCACGACTCCGACCCCGGTGTTCACGGGAGACCTCACCGTCCCCATGATGTCGCCCTCTGTGGTCGCCTTCTCCCATTGGTCCAAGTGGGCCGACACCAGACCGAGCAGCAGGGTCTCCTCCGAGTACACGTCGCCGATCATCCCGCCGGGGATGCCCGGGGTATCCACGTGGCGAACGGCCGTAGATTCGATGAAACAGGGCGAACCGCTGAATCCGGCGTAGGCGCGGCAGTCGATGAGATGCGCCGTGATGAGTCGGATACTCCCGTCAGGCCGTCTGACCGGGACGCGTTCTTGGCGAAGCCTCCCCAGCGTTCCGCTGCGAACCATCGGGACATTGGCTTCCGCCATGGCCGTGATCGAGGCGAGCAATCCGACGAAGTAGACCTTGTCGCCAAGCTTGGGCTGCTGGTCCCACTTGTCGAGGAACCCGCTCTCCGGCACGTAGCGCAGGCGGAACCCGCTTGGCAGGCCCATCGGTGCTGCGGCGACGTCCTCGGTTGCATGGAAGTACCAGCGCGGAACGGGGCCATCGAAGACGCCACCGTCGGCGCGGTTGAAGCGCACAGCCGAGCCGGGTTCGTTCTCAACGACGTGGGCCGCTGTCACCACGTACTGGTAACGCCCGTCGGGCACCGTCGACGAGGGCACCGAAACTATGAAGCCAGTCCCGATTGGCTCGCGGACAGTCATCCCGTCCCGGTCGCGGCTGCCCACGATGAAGACGACTGTCTCGGCGAAGCTGCTATCGAGAGGCATTCAACGGCTCCCGTCCGGTACGAGGCGCAACGTGACGGACGTGACGAGTCTAGGGCGCGGCCCTGACGTTGGCGGGAGAATCGGAGGACTCGCGGCCGCCACCGAACATCCCTGCCAGCAATACTCCCCGAACCGCTTCCGCTGCTGCTTGATGTAGCCGACCAGCCCTACTCGGCGCGTGTTACGTGGGATCAACCTCTAGGTTGACGCTCAGGTAGCGGGCCGGCCTCTGCAGCGACTTCAGCCCGGCTCGCCCGTCGCCGGTCAGCCCGGGCTGCGCTCTGCTGCTTGGTCCAATCCGGGTCACTCTCCTTCTGCCTGCGGCGCCAGTCGCGGCTGGCGAGCTTCTGCGGCTTCCTCTTGCTTCTGCACGTTGGGCAGAAGGTCCGTTGGTTGGCGACGGGACTGCGCGTGGGGATAGTCCATCTCGGACAACCCGCACACCTAACTAGTGCATCCTGATCTGCAGTGGCAGCCAGCAGCTGCAGGCCCAGAACGCCGAGTTGGAGTCCACCGCCAAGGGTCAGGATGGGCGCACTGCCCCGCCAATAGACCTTCGGACGAACCCGGGCCAGTACGAGCCACGTGTCGACAGCGTCGGCGAGCAGATCGCGGGCCAGTGCACTATCCGGAGCCCCCGACGCCTTGAAGGCTCCGCCCTTGATGCCCTCGCGGACCGTGTCGTCCCCTCCCGAGGCCCACGGCCCCCTTGCCGTCAATGTTCTCCAGTGGGCGGGAGTTCCAGCCTTGCCATCCCGATGTGCTGCGGCAAGGCGCAGGATCGCGTCCGCCTGTCCAGCCCAGTACCGCCATGCCTCGACGGGTTCAATGGCGATCAGGCGGGCGCGTGTCGGGGGCACGGGCTCGGCCCCAAGCGTGACCATGTCGCGGTCGAGCGGCCACCGCTCAGTGTCCAGCAGTCCTGCTGGCACGGGACGCCAATCATGCCCACCGGGAAGCCCGTGACCGCAGACCCCCAGCGGACCAGCGATCCGGACATGGTCACGCACCTCCTCTTCCGAGGCTCCAACAAGCCTCACGAGTCCTTCCAGCAACTCACGTGACGGCGGTGGTTCTCGGATCACCTGAGACAGGCGCGTGTTGGGCCGTACCAGCCAATGGTCGCGTAGCCCGACGGCGTCTCCCCATGTGGGCCAGATGTCGCCCTCGACGAGCCGACCGAGTTGCCCTTCGGACGTGACGAGGGTCTCTTCGACATCGGGATCCAAGGAGCCGTCCGGCATATGTCCAGAATACCAATCTGGCGACTTCTGCGGACGCGGGTGGCACCCTGAGGCTCAACACAGCACGCAGGAGTCAACCAATGGTCGAAAGAGAACTTCTCCGGATCGAGGAGGCAGCCGAGGCACTTGGCTGCTCTCGGAGTCACCTTGCGCAACTGATCGCCGAGGGGTCGATCCCCTCGGTGAGGTTGGGGCGGGCGAGACGCGTTCCCGTGGCCGCCCTCCGGCTCTGGATCGCGGCTCAGGCAGTTGCCGGGCCTGCCGAGAGCGAGGAGACCTCATCCGACGCCAGCAAGCTCAGGCCCTGAATTAGGAAGGTCGGGAGACTGCAATGACAACCACGATCATGGCGAACGAACTGTCCGCTGCCCACACGCGGCAGACGACGAAGGAGTTTCGGCTTCGCCTGACGAATGAGGACGGCCGGACCTACTACGGCCGCTTCGACGGCGTCCTGCTCGCTGAGGACGGCGACCACGCTGAGGTCTACAAGACTGACGCTGGGAACGTCCTGCTCTACGACCCCGAGAACTGCTCGTATGTCGTCGTTGAGGACCCGGAGGAGGACCTTCAGGAGGTGCTCCCCAGCGGCGCGTTCATCGAGGTCATGGCGGCGCTCGGCATATGCGCGACCGTCGACCTCGACGTCTAGGACGACGGGATCCTCGGGTTCGCTCAGCCGACCGGACAGCCGGGTGGACCGCAGCCTCCCCGAGGGCCAGCACAGATGAGCCGCCGGAACCTCGACGGACACGTCGACCAATCGGTGCCGTTCGGCACGACAGAACCGGTCGACGTGTCCCCTGTCACGACGGCGCCTGATGAAGCCACGGGTCAGAATCAGACTCGGGGGGTACGGCACGTCGCCCGAAGATGTCTCCGGCGCGACGCGTTTCGATTCCGCCCGTTCGGTGACAAGGCGACCGAATCCCCCGCAGGCGGCGTTCGCGGCCTGACGCCCACATCACCGGCGCACAGCCAGCCTGTAACACGTGCCCCTCGTGTAGGCCTACGCGCGCGCGTGGGTAGGCCTAGGCCTAGGCAGATTCCATGAAGAGGGGTAAGGAGAAGGAGACCCACCCGCGCGTCGAGTACCGCCACGCGTGGTTAAGCGAGGATCAGCTTGCGGTCATCTACACCGCCTACACGCGGCTCACGGGCCGTCGCGTCTACCCGGCCGTCCGCAAGCTGCTGGTGCTGGCGGCCCGCAAGCACGGTAACGACACGATCCCCCTCGCCCGCCTGATCTACGACGAACACGGCGTCGACGACCTTCTCCGCAGGCTCATCGATCACCCGCCGCGTGTCGATGGCGAGGTCTCGGCCTCGACGAGCGTGAGCGGCCTAACCGTCGAGGCACCTTCCGAGGTGCATCAACGCGACATTGCCGCTCCGTGGACGCACGCCGAGTTGGGTGAACTGCTTCCGACCATCCCGCCGACCGGCACGCACACCAGCGGCGGCTCGTTCGTCACCGAGAACCGCTCGGGGGATGTTGACGGGGGCGATGATCGCGGCTCCGCCGACGCCGCTACGCCGGAGCGCGAGCTGTCCATCGAGGACGACTACCCCCGGTCCGCGTGGGATGTGGAGCTGCCCGCTGAATGGTCGGCGCGACCAGTCTCCCGCGCCACCTCCCGACGAACCCGCCGGGCTACGGGACGGCTCCCACGACGCGGGCAGCCGCTGCGCGCTGCGGACAGGCGGCCGCCCCGCGACGGGCCAGAGCGATGCCCGTGAACTTGGGCATTACCGGCGACCGCCGTTGCGTTCGCTGCGCCGAGCCGCTTCCCGAACGGGCGCGCGCCGACCGCCCAACCTGCTCGACCTGTTGCCGGGTCGGTCGGTGGCGGGCGACGGCACCACACGGTCACGCAGCCGCCTCTGCCGTGGCTGACCGTCCTGCGCCCGCATAGCCGTTGCATGCGGATGGCTGCCCCGCAGGCCAGCGCGCCTCCATCACTGCCGGTAGAGCAGGGGGACCCCGAAGAGATCGTGGTTCTCCGTCGCATCTCCGATGTGTCTGCCCAACTCGCGCTCAGCAACTCGACGGTGCGATCACTTGCGAGGGCTGGGGAGCTTCTTGAAGTGCGCGACGGCCGGATCGTCAGGATCGTGGCCGCCAGTGTCGAAGCGTGGATTAGGAGGCATGTTGTAGGCGATGGCGAAGCGACGGGATCCGGGGACCGGGAGCGTGTGGAGACGCGGCTCGGACGGCAGATGGGTGGCGGGAGTCCGGACGGGGCCACGCGGGGCGTCGATCCTCCGGGTCCGGTTCGCACCGAAGGCCGACAACACGAGGCAGGCCGCGCACGCGCTCCTCGACGAACTCCGCCGAAGCGGCACTCGCGCCACGTCCAAGACGACGCTTGGCGACTTCCTCCGAGCGTGGCTTAGCGATTACCGAACACAGGTCGGCCCGAAACAGTGGGCGAATGCCGAGTCGATGATCCGGCTCCACCTTGGGGTCGTGGCCGCCAGCCGCATAGGCGATGTGGGGCCGGAACAGATCCGCGCCGTGCTCCAGCGAATGCGAGTGGCCCGCCTCTCGCCCCAGACCGTCAGGCATCTCTACAACGTCCTTGCGGTCGCTCTCGACCAAGCGGAGCGAGACGGCCTCATCCCGCGCAACCCGGTCCGGCTCGTCGTCCGGCCCCGGGTTCCTCGAACCCAGCGGCCGGTGTGGACGCTCGAACAGGGTCGCGCCTTCCTCGCCTCGGTCCGGGACGACCCGTTCTATCCGCTGTACCTCGCCGCCATGATCACCGGCCTCCGCCAAGCGGAGTTGCTCGGTCTGGCATGGGTCGACGTCGACCTCGATGGAGCGACGGCGAATATCGAAACTCAGTTGGCGCGCCGACAAGGTCAGTACGTCCGTGTTGCCCTCAAGTCGTCCCGGAGTCGAGCGCAGATCGCCCTCCCACCGGTCCTCGTGGCGTCACTGGCCGAGCACCGGAGGCGCCAGCGGGCGCAACGCATTGCGGCAGGACGGCCGACCGAAGAAGGACTGGTGTTCGTCAGTGAAAGCGGCCGCCCCCTCAATGGCTCAGCCGTCACCCATCGGTTCCAGAAGGCCGCCGCCGCTGCGGGACTACCAGTGGTTCCGTTCCACTCCGCCCGCCACTTCGCTGCCTCTCTCCTTGCCGCTCAGGGCGTGCATCCCCGGATCGCTATGGAGGCACTCGGCCATGCCTCAATCGGGACTACCATGGCGATATACACGCACACGACAACTGCCGAAGCGAGGGCTGCCGCAGCCCTCGTGGAGGCGGCTCTCATGGGCGCGTAGCTGTCGGCGTGTCTGTCCTTGAGGCCGAATCACGCACGATTGGGACCGCCTTCTAAGCGGTCGGTCGCAGGTTCGAATCCTGCCGGGGACGCCTTAACAACCTCGGGGAGCAGCAGCGCTAGGCCGTGCGCGTTCGCCACTGGCGTCAGGCGCACTGACACGAACCGAGGACCAGCGACCACGATCCGCTCGTAGATGACGTGCAGCAGCTCAGCCCGTTCCTGCGGTAGGTCGGCGGTGACACACGCCTTACCGATGACTCGCAACCATTCGGCGGCCCGCTCTGCCTGGACGGGACCTGCCGCTGGTTCCCCGAGCATCGCCAACTCGTTGCGGAGCTGTCCCAGCCGCTCGAGGTAGGCGGCATCGCTCACCCGCTCTGCCACATGGTCGAGTGCCAGTTCCCGCATCTCGCGCCCGATCCGGGCACGATCGAGACTGACCGGTCGCGCGGAGGAGGCCAGCGCGGCGATGACCTCCGCGATGAGCTCCTCGTCGAGCTGGATCCCTCGGAGCTGCGCCATGATCGGCCCTTCCCATGTCGCGTCGGCGAGGCGCGCATGCGGTCCCCACGCAGGGCAAGGATCGGGATGCAGCTTCCGATGTCGACCGTCGGCGAACGTGCCGTCACTGCGCAGGCGGCGTCCGCACACGCATTCCAGCAGCCCCGCCAGCGGATCGACCCGTCCGCTGTTGCGCGGGCCGCCCCCGCGCGTCTTCGCCCGCCTGACCCGCTCTACTTGGGCCCATAGTGCGTCGCAGACGGGCGGTTCGGATCGCCAGCGCGCCGGTCGGCGCTGCTCGTCCGGGCCCCGGTGTCGGCGCATCCAGCCGTTGTAGAGCGGATTCCGGAGGATCTTCTGAACGCGCTCGGCTTCGAGGCCGCTTTGAGCAGCCAGTTGCGCGATGCTGACGGTGCCCAGTGCATACCGCTCGAAGACCTGCACCGCTTGATCGATCACGGTGGGGTCGATCTCCAGGGTGTACGGCTTGTCGTCGAGCCGCCGGAAGCCGAGAGGCGCGAACCCGCCCTGATCGTTCTCCCGCTCGAACTTGGCGGCATAGCCATCCGTGATCTTCTCCGCCAGGCGGCGGCTGTACCGTTCGGCGGCGGCGGCCTCGGCGACCAGCTCGTCCCAGTCATGCGGGTCCGAGCTGAGGATGCGCCGCTCGCACATGACGAGGGCCACGCCGGCAGGATGGAGATGGTCTTCGAGGAGTTCGAGAGTGCGCCGCAGGTTCCGCTGCCAGCGATCCGAGTAGCCGGTGAGGAGGAGATCGAAGCTGCCCGTGCGCGCCTCGGCGAGCATCGCGGTCATGGTGGCTGAGCGCCACACCGTCCTGCCGCTATGTGCCACCTCGAACGTGACACCGGTGTCGACGAGGCCGTAGCGCTCGATGAAGCGATCCTGCTGCTCGCGTTGGCTGGCCGGCCCGAAGCGATCGTATTGGTTCGCGAGATCGATGTGTACGCGATACGGTAGTCTCCTTTACCCGCCACACCCCATGTGAACGTGGTTGGTCAGGCGAGGCCAAACGACGTCGGTGCGACGCGCCTCATGCAGCTGAGGCACCATGCACCTCGGCCACCAGCGCACTGACCGCGTCCGTCGGCGCCGGCCGCTGCCAGATGTTTCGACCGAAGGTGACTCCTGCCGCCCCCGCCCAAATGGCGCCCCGCGCCATGTCGAGGACTTCGTCCCACGAGGCCAGAGGCGGACCTCCCGCGGCAACGACCGGCACCGGTGCGGCTGCTGCTACCACTGTGGCAAACGTGTCTGGCGACCCCGTGTAGAACGTCTTCACGATGTCAGCGCCCAGCTCCATGACGGCCCTCGACGCGTATGCGACACGGGGTGCGGAATACCTCTCGTTGATGGGGATGTTCCGGCCGTTGGGGTAGGCGTGAGCGATCACCGGCATGCCTAAGGGTTCGGCCTCTCGCAAGAGCGCAGCCAGTGCTTCCAAATGGGCCGGCTGATCGTCGGAGCCGAACGTGACGGCCACAGCGATGGCGTCAGCTCCCAGACGCACGCCGTCTTCGGCGCTGCTCACGCTCACGTCATGTTCAGGGTGGTACGGCGAAAGGGTGGAGCACTTCAGAATCAGCGGGATCTTGCCTGCGTAGGGCTCGTACAGGCGTGTCGCCGGCCCCTTCATCAACATGATGGCGTCGGGCCCCCCGGCTGTCACCGCGGCAAGAACGCTTTCGATCCGGTCAAGCCCGGATAGCAGTCCGTAGCTCGGAGCGTGATCGAGCGCCACGGTGACGATCCGGCCAGACGCCGGGTGGCGCAGCCGCTGCAGCCGGACCAGCTTACCGAGGCTACCCACTGCGGCGCTCCTCCGCGTCAACGCGACCGTGTCCGCTCGCCGACGCCCGCGTGTCTCGGTTCTGAGGCAGTCCGAGGGATCGACCCGGATCCGCGATGAGCGCAGCAGCTCGCACAGGAACTTCGCGCCATACGCTCCGCCTACAAACTCATGATCGCACGTCAGCGACACAACCGCCGAGCACTTTCGGCGCCTTGTTCCTATTCACGTCACCATTGCGGACGACGCGCTCGAGGTGTCGCTCTTGGTTGCATCTTGTCTACCTTCTGCGCGAGCCGCCACACCATTCCCTGAAGCTGCTGGCCTTGTCGGTCGCCCATTCGATGTTCCTCCACGCACGTCGACGCCGGCGAGGTTGGCTGCGAGCCTCGGGCGGAACCAGACGCAGTTCGTCGCCCGATCAGCCACTCCCCTCATGCGCATCGGACGACACCCTCAGCCAGAGGCGAGGATGGAGATGCCGATCGCGATGAGCACCAGAGGCACCAAGAACGTCCCGCAGCGGAGGACGAACGCTTCGCTCCGTGGGTGAGCGACGAGAGACCATCCGAGCAAGCACCACAGCCCGGTCATGGCGAGCGAGACAGCCACAAGCCCGACGGCGTCGCCACGGGCATGGGTCGCGAAGAGCGGCGCGTAGGCGCCCAGGTTGTCACCCCCAGTACTCAGGGTCAGGAGGCCAACGCCTGCAACTCCTCGGGCCGTCGTGGCCCGCTGCATCTCGGGCGGCGTTGGACCGCTACGCATCAGCGTAGCGAGCCTGCGCACGCCGAAGGCGAGCGGCAAGAGGCCGGCTACACGGACCCACGCCGCGGCGACGGTCACCACCGCGAGGGCGATGAGAATGCTGAAGGCGAGGATGAGGCTCTGGCCGACGAACTGGCCGGCGACAATCTGGCGCGTCGGCTGACGCCGCTCGGCGAACCAGGCTAGGAGCAGGAAGAGATCGTCCGCGTTAGTCGCGACAAACAGCACCACACCGAACGCGAGCAGCGTGGGCACAGTCATCCTGGAAACCGTACACGAGGTTGCGGACTGTAGGAGCGTCCGGTGACGCCGAGCCCGGCCCTGCTACGTCCTTACAGCCTCCGCTCCGTCGAGAAGAGGGTGTGGCGACCGACGAAGGTGCCCACCTAGACGCTCTCCGCTCGCGGAACTGTTTCCGGCCCAGGGGCCGGCACGGCGAAGGCACAACGAGCAGGCCGTCGAGGGGCGATCGGCTGCCACAGCCTCGCTGGAACCGCACCTGCCTGTTACGGACTTCCCGGCGACCAGGGCTTTCGTTCGAGCAGACGATGCGAGATCTTGCGCAGTTGGCCGCCGCATCACGTCCTGCTCGCCACAACCGCCGTCGCCATCGGTCAGCGCCCCGGCCACTACCTTGCCCTAGTTCTGTCGGGCTATCACGGCGATGGATCCCATCGTCAGCGGCCTTTGAGTAATAGCAGTGGAACGCTGTGGGTGATGTATAGTGGTCTTATGAGCAGTAGACTGTTCCAGTAATAGCCGTGTCCGCTCCACCGCCTCTTCCCCTTAAGCCCACGGAACGTCCCACTCTCACCGAGGCCGTCGCTCGCCAGTTGCTCGAAGCGATCACCGATCTCGAGCCAGGGACTCGAATGCCCTCCGAGCGTGAGCTAACGCAGATGCTCAGCGTCAGCCGAACAACCCTTCGTGAAGCTCTTCATGGGCTCGCAGTCATGGGAGCTGTAGAGGTCCGACACGGTCAGGGAGTCTTTGTGGCCCGATCAAAGACTGGGACGGAGCAGCTACAGGAGCTGGGAGCCGCGCTCGCGAAGGGCGTCACCGGCGACCTGCTCGAGGTGCGGCGCATCCTCCTCGTCGAAGCGGCCAGGCTCGCGGCAGAGCGCCGCACCGAAGAGGATCTCGAAGCAATCGACGCGTCGCTTCGGGCATACACGAAGGCAGTCAGAGTGCACCGAGCTCCTACTCATGAAGGCCTGGGTTTCGATATGGCTGTCTCGGCCGCTGCCCATAACGAGGTCCTTGGCGGCGTCCTTCGCTCTTTCTCCCGATCCATCTTGCCAGCTGCCAGGCACGTGTACGATCGCACAGAAGGCTTCTGGGAGCAAGATCTGCACGAGCATGAGGACATCTGCGAGGCGATACGTGCGAGAGATGCCTCCCTTTCTGCCGAGCGGATGCGAATCCATGTGCGCGATGTAGGCGACGTATATCGACTCGCTGGGGAAATCTGATTCGAGGCCGCCAGAATTGTGGATCGGAACAAGGCCAGCCCACGGTGTGGTCGCGTGCCGCTCGGAATTGGCCTCCGTCACGGCGCAACATGGCCTGCGGGTCCAGCACACTACCCAGCTGACACGGCCGCCTGTAGTGCGCAACCCCTTGTCCAGGCGGTGAACCTTCGTGGGTTGTGCCGTCAAACGAAAGAGCACCGCGCCGGAGACCCCCGGACAAGAGTGGAGACTCGTGCATGAAGGTCATCGTCGCTGGTGCCGGACAGATGGGTGGTCTCTATGCAGCGGCCTTTGCGTCCAATGGCCACGATGTTTCCTTGTTCGACGCCAATCTTGTCACAGTAGACGCGATCAACAGCAACGGCCTAATCATCGAGCGCCAGGGGGGACTCGCCGAGCGATTCCTGCTTCACGCTGCGACAGACCCGTCGTCACTCGCCAGGGGTGGAGACGTGCTGCTATGCATGGTCAAGGGGTATGGGACACGCGACGTGGCGCAACGTCTGCAACCCTTGACAACCTCGAAGACGATCATCCTCACCCTGCAGAACGGCCTCGGGAACGAGGAGATTCTGCGCGAAATCTATCCCATGAATCCGCTGGTCATAGGCATATCGACGCACACCGTGATCACGGTAGCACCTGGACACTATCGGCACACGGGCGTGCGGGACACATGTCTTGGGCCGAGCCGCGATGAGTGGCTTCAGGCTGCAGAACTGGTCGGACAAGCGCTGAAGGCAGACGTGTTCCCCGTACACGTGCTGCCGGAGCAAGCAATCCGCGCTGAGCAGTGGGGCAAGTTCGTGGCGAACTGCGCCGTATTGCCCGTGTCCGCGCTGACGCGGCTTGGGATCGATGATCTGCTTCGAGAGAGTCTCGCGTGTGGGTTGATGGACGATATTGTTCGTGAGACGTGTCGAATCGCTCTTGCGGAAGGCATTGCACTTCACGAAGAAGAGCGCGTCGGATTCCTGCACGACTTGCTAGAGCATGCCGGGGGACGCGCATCGATGTTGGGCGATGTCCTAGCGAGCCGGAGAACAGAGATCGAGACTATCAATGGCACGGCACTTAGGATCGCCGACCGACACGGTGTAGGCGCACCCCTTAACCGTGCGATGTATGCACTTGTGAAGGGCCTCGATAGGGCCATAGAGATTGGAGACAAGTGAACGACGCGAGCTTAAGCCGGGACGTGCTCGTGGAGATGTTTCGTCGGATGACACTCATCCGGCAATTTGAGTTGGCGGCAACCAACCTGTTCAAACGTGGGCAGCTTAAGGGCACCGTCCATACATATGTGGGGATGGAGGCATCCGGTGTTGGCGTATGCATGGCGCTGCGCCCCGATGATCTGATCGCCGGCACGCACCGTAGTCACGGCCACAACATTGCCAAGGGCGCCGATGTGCGACGCATGATGGCCGAGCTCCTTGGTCGCGATACGGGCTACTGTCGGGGTCGGGGTGGCTCGATGCACATCGCCGCGTTCGAGACGGGAAGCTTGGGTGCCCTGGCGGTTGTCGCGTCGGGGATCCCGCTTGCCGTTGGTGCCGCCCTCGCGTTCCAGATGCGCGGAGAGGACCGTGTCGCGGTTCCGTTCACTGGTGACGCCGGAGCCAATACCGGCAACTGGCATGAGGCGATGAATCTGGCGTCAGTGTGGAAGCTTCCGGTCGTCTTTGTCCTCGAGAACAACCACTTTGGTGTTTCGACGCGCATCGAGGACATGGTGAACATCGAGGACCTTTCGATCCGTGCGTCCGGCTATGGAGTTCCGGGTGTACGGGTCGACGGATTTGACGTGCTGGCTGTACGAGACGCCGCAGCCGTCGCCGTGGCAAGGGCGCGGGCAGGGGAGGGCCCGACGCTCATTGTCACCGAGTCCTATCGAATCGACGGCCACTACGCGGGTGAGCCCGAAGTCTATCGGGACCGTGCTGAGGTTGAGGTGTGGCGCACGCGCGACCCGATTGCGCGCTTCCGGGCCTGGCTTCTCGACGAAGGCGGCGTGGGGGCAGATGAGCTCAACGCGATCACGGGGAGCGTACAGGCCGAGATAGAGGAGGCGATTGCGTTTGCCAAGGCGAGTCCGGAGCCTGACCCAGCAACGGCCATGGATTACATCTACGCGTAGGACGGGACCGGACCCATGACTGCTCAGACGCGCGACGCCGTGACGCTCGGTGCCGCTGTTCCCACGATGTCGCCCGACCTTATGAGACAGGTGCCCGACGACGTCCCGGCAACGATGTTGTCATACCAGGAAGCGATCCGCGAAGCGCTCCGCGAGGAGATGGTGCGAGACCCCGCAGTGTTCCTCATGGGCGAAGACATCGCGAAGCACGGCGGAGCCTTCGGTGTCACAAGGACGCTCTTCGACCAATTCGGCCCCGATCGCGTCCGCAACACGCCGATCTCGGAGAACACCATCGTGGGAGCGGCGACCGGCGCGGCACTTGTGGGCTTGCGCCCGGTCGTTGAGATCATGTTCGCCGACTTCGCCGGTCTCGCGATGGATCAAATCGCGACTCAGGCGGCCAAGCTCCGGTTTATGACGGGTGGCCAGTGCGCGGTACCCTGGGTGCTACGTATGCCGCAGGGAGGCGGCGCGGGCAAGAGCACAGCCGCCCAGCATTCTCAGAGCCTCGAGGTTTGGTTCGCCCACATCCCCGGTCTGAAGGTCGTGCTTCCCACCACGCCATACGACGCCAAGGGACTCATGAAGGCGGCGATCCGTGATGACAACCCGGTGATCTTCCTTGAGCACAAGCTTCTCTACACCTTCAAGGGCCTCGTCCCTGACGACGATTACGTTGTCCCGCTCTCCTCTGCCGACGTGAAACGCGCGGGCTCGGACGTGACGGTCGTCGCCTCGGGCTACATGGTCTGGCACGCGATGCTCGCCGCGCGGATGCTCGAAGCTGAGGGACTCAGCGTTGAGGTCGTTGACGTGCGGACGATCGCTCCGCTTGACGAGGATGCGATCGGCGCGTCTGTGCGTAAGACCGGCCGGCTCGTCGTTGTGGCAGAGGCGTGCCGAGGCTACGGCCCGGCCAACGAGTGGGGCATGGTGGCGATGGAGCGCGCATGGGACCGCCTTCGGGCGCCGATCGTGCGCGTTACCGGTCGCCATTCTCCGATTCCCTTTGCCGACAGCCTTGAGCGCGGTGTTTGGCCGGATACGTCCGACGTCGTACGGGCGATCCACCGCGTCGTGGCCGCATAGCCGTCGAGGCGCGTGTGCCTGATCACGAGCCCCGCTACCCGCGAAAGTAGGAGAGCGCATGGCAACCGAAGTGTTCGTCCCCAAGATGACGGACTTCATGGAAGAGGGGACCATCCGGAGTTGGCACGTGGCTGAGGGTGACCACGTCGACGAAGGACAGCCTATCCTGGAGATCGAGACCGACAAGGCACTCTCCGATCTCGAGGCTCCCGCCAGCGGCTATCTCAAAGGGATCCGACCGGGGGCCGTGCCGGGCGCAACGATTCCGGTGGGCGAAACCATCGCCTACATCGTCGACTCAGCTGAAGAAGATGTTGACGCCCTGCCCCCGCTTCCGTGAGCCCAGTGGCCACAAGTCATTCGGACAGAATGGGCCGCACGGACCCTTGGCGGCGTGACCTCTGAGCGAGGACCGGGCGGACCTGGCCCTGACATTCGTCCCCTGAGTTCAGTTCGGCGAGTTGTGGCCAAGAGAATGGCGCAGTCCTGGGCGACGGTGCCCGCAGTAACAATCCATCGAACTGTGGCCTTCGCCGAACTACTGGCCCTACGAGATCAGCTTCGCGACGCCGGCGGCAGGCGCCCGGCGCTGGATGCTCTGCTTGCGGGTCTCGTCGGGAGGACGCTTCAGGCGAGCGACGTACTCAATGGCTCGTGGCTCGAGGAGCAGCGTGCTGTCATTTTTCATGACGAACGGAACATTGCCGTGGCAGTCGACACGGTCCGCGGCCTCACCGCCGTCGTATTGCGTGGCGCTGACCGGCGCGCGCCGTGGGATCTTGACGCATCGCTAATCTCGATGGTCGAGCGCGCTCGTGCGGGACGATCCGTCCCTGCGGACGTCGCAGACGCCACCTTCACGATCACGAACCTAGGTGGACTCGGAGTGGAGTGGTTTGATCCGATCGTGCCGGTGCCCCAAAGCGCTATCCTCGGCGTGGGTGTTATTCGCGAAGACCCGCCCGGCGTCAGGCCGGCGGTACTGTCGCTGTCGTTCGACCACCGGGTTGCAGACGGAGCTGACGCGGCGCGCTTCCTGGACTTGCTCTGCTCGTCGATCGCCCGACCGTCGTTCTAGGGCTGGTCCTCAGCCTGGGGCTGGCGGGCGCAGCAGCGAACGGCGCGAGCGAAGGAGTCAGGGTTCGCACAAGCCGGGCATGGTAGAGAATCGCGTTGACACGCCACGCCGGGGATGCGAGGCGGGGTTCCCGAGCGTATTGGCTCTAGCGGAACGACGCGACCTCGCCCGTCGACACGCGGTGCGACGAGGCTCGCTTGCTGGGTGAGTGTCGCTTCATGCCGTCACCGCTCGTGCCGATGCGATCGCTGCAGTGACAGCATCCCAACCAGCTACGAAGTTGGAACGGAAGTGCTGCACAGGGCCGAAGTCTTCGAACTCGTCGACGCGGAGTCCGTCTGGCATCAAGGCAGCGCGGAAATCGGCGAAGTTGGTGCGGAGTTCAGCCACGTCTCCTTCGTCAATGGGAAGGTGAATTGTATCGCTGACATCCGGATCGGCCGCGAGGATCGCATGCACGGTGCTGTAGTTGATCGTCGCCGCCGTGGGCGCTCCGACGAGCCCGGTAAAGTCTTCCATCGTTCGTGCGCCGCCGAAGAGAAGGGTGACCGGATAGGCGCGTTCCTCGACCAACGAGTTGCACGCGCGGGCGAGGATCACGCCAGCGCGCTCAAGTAGCCTCGGGTTGCTATCGATGCCCCGGTCGGCCGCGAGTCGCTTGAGATGATCCCCGAGGATGCCGGTGATCGGGCTCACAAAGAACGGAGGGCGAGATCGAGACTGGTCGGTGATTCTGACATATGCCTCACATGCGAACGAGAGCTGAGCGAGGCTGAAAACCTCCGTGATGATTGTGGGCCATCCCCTGCGGACGGCGTCTTCGAACGCTTTGAATCCTGGGAGGGTCGCAGGAATCTTAGGGGTAACGTTGGCCGCGATTGTGCGCGCCACCTCGGCCTCAGCGAGGATGTCTTGCCAATCAGTGTCGCGCCCCGGCGAGCCCTGGATTGACACGAATCCCTCGTGGCCCCCCGACTCGTGGAAGCGCGGCAAGAAGCTCTCGGCGACACGAGCGACCAAGCGACGCTGGGCGAGTTCCGCGACCACCTGATCGTCGTCTGACTGTCCAGTCAACGATGCGATGATGGGCTGCACTTCGGCTGGGACGCGCTTCAGAAGCCCTCCGGCGTAGCTCGGGTTTGTCGTGCATCCGACCGCGCCTTGCGTCTGCGCGAGTTCGATCTCCTCCAGCGTCGGGTTGTTGATCCATAGGCGTGTGGGAGTGAGCTGCTTAACACGCGCGAAGTACGATTCACTCATCTGCTCACATCCCTGGCGACTATCGATGATCATCTGGAATTGTTGGTAGGTCGCTCGTCGTTGTGGCGGAACGATATGCGCGAGGCAGACCAAAGCCTCCATGCTTGCGAAACGCTGCAAGTCCACTTCCGGCAGGGTCGTTCCAGCGGCTGCCGGCCGTGAAGCCACCGTCGACGCAGATCGTCTGGCCAGTAATGTAGGATCCTGCGTCGGACGCCAGCAAGACGCAGAGTCCAACCAGCTCTGCCGGCATGCCCGGTCGGCAAAGAGGGATGCGGTCGATGATCCACGGGGCCCGAGTGGGATGGGTCCAATGCGGATCGTTCATAGGTGTTGCAAAGAACCCTGGGGCGATGGCATTCGACCGGATGCCGAATCTTGACCACTCAATCGCCATGACTTTGGTCAACTGGCTCAGCGCGGCCTTTGTGGGGCCGTATAGGGACACATCCTCGACCCCAACGTGCGCGTTGATTGAACTGATATTGATGATCGAGCCGCCTCCCTGGTCGATCATGACACGAGCAGCCTGTTGGGAAAGCAGGTAGGGTTGGCGGAAATTGAGGGTCCAGATCCACTCCAGCATGGTGGAGTCGATGTCTAGGATCGGCAGGCGCCTGTTGACGGCGGCGTTGTTGATCAGAATATCCACGCGTCCCATCCGCTCCCGCGCGAAGTCGATGACACGATGAGGCGCCTCCGCATCGGATAGATCGGCTGAAAGGGCGACGGCCGACGAGCCGCACGCCTGGAGTTGCTGTGCCAGGGGTTTGACCTCGGTGTCGTCTCGATCCGTCAGAACCAACGACGCTCCAGCGGCTGCCAGTCCGACGGCGAACCACCTGCCAAGACCGCCGGCTGCACCTGTCAGGACAGCGACCCGGTCCGACAGGTCGAAAGAAGTCGCAGGAGCGAAATCTCGGAGCGCGGCGGCGACCGATTCTTGCGAGATGTCAAGCACGGGTGCCATGGGTTTCTCGTGATCGGCAGCCATCACGGTCCTCCGAGCGGCTGCGTTGCGCGACAGCATCGCGCCTGCTGAAGCGTGATCATGGGTACAGGTGAACCGGCGCGGCATCGAGCATGGTTACCAGTCCCTTCGGGAGGTGGCGAAGCGCCGGGATGGCGTTAGACGCGATGGCGGCGGTGCACGTGTCTCCGTGCAGCCCGGCGACTGCAAGCTTCACCTCAGGCGTGCCCTCGAGCGTCACGTAGTCACCTGGCTCGGGCACTCCGATGAACATATCGAGCTCCAGCGTGACGAGCTCCTCACCTTTCCTAAACCCGCGAGCCTTGTGGATGATGCCCGCGACCTGGCCTGGTTCCACGGTGTAGTACTGCGTCGTGAGCCGCTGCGTGGCGATGGCCGGTTCCAGCGACTCGGCAATCGTGTCAACATCGAACCTGAAGGCCTTGCTGATCATCGCCGCCGACTCGACGAGGCCGACGTGGCCAATGGTTCCGGCACTCTTGCGCGCGGCGAACTCGCCTGGTGTAATCCCCGCGCCCACCTTGCGCTGGAGCGGCTCGCGGCGGACGCCCGCCTCCTGAGCACGATGGACCCGAACGCCCGTCACCCGTTCACTGATCCCCGACGCGTAGAGCGCGAGCGCGTCCATCGCGAATCCCGGGTTGACGCCCGTTGCCAGCACAGTGAGTCCCGAAGCCTTGGCTGCGTCATCGATCGCGCGTGCCGCATCTGGGTGGTGATACCACGGGTAGGAGAGCTCCTCGCACGTTGACACGACGCTCACGCCCCACGCCAGCGCCGAAAGGATCTGGTCCGTCGCGCCCCTGTCGAGATGAGAGCCAGCGCAGTGGACCACCACGTCCGCTGAACCCGCCGGACCGATGTCCTCAAAGGCGGGCACAATCCGGACACCGCTCGCGTCGCCGTGGCTCAGCTCGCCGACATCGCCACCCTGCAACCGCGGATCAATGTCAACGGCACCGACGATGTTAGCCCACGACCGCGTTCGCAGTACTCGGCAGGTGGCAAGGCCAATGGGTCCGAGGCCCATGTGCACGATTCTGATACCACGGTCCTCCACGGGTAGTCTCCTTTCGGGACGCCTGGTGACGAGATTGAACGAGACGGTGGCTACTGTCGGGCCAAGTACCCTTCAGAGATCACTCGCTTCAGCGCGCGCGCGAATCGGAGGACCGCCTCGTCGATGTCCGCATTCGTCATCACTGCGGACGTCCAGACGTGAGTGCCTCCAATGATGTCGAGACCCTCAACGAGCTGGGCACACTGGATCGCCGAGAGCAGGGGTTGGCGGGTGTTCTCCAGCAGACGCAACGCGCTTACTGACGCGGTGAACTCTGCTGGGTCGTGCACGCCAGGAAGATCATCACCCTCGATGACCCGCACTGTGGACCGTGTGCCATAGGTGCAGCCGCGAACGTGGGCTTCGCGGAACACTTCGTTCATACCAGCGATGAGCCGATCGGCGGACGCAGCAGCACGGTCTTGGACGGCTCCGTCGGCCAGGACGTTCGTAGCGGCAACGCCCGCGGCGGCCGTGAGCGGATTGCCGCTAAATGTCCCCATGTGGCGAACCCGCAGTCGTCGATTCCAATCGGCGTCATCGCGGAATGCCATGTCGGACATGATCTCGGCTTTGCCAGCAACGGCTCCCCCGGGCACGCCGCCGCAAATGGCCTTCGCGTAGGTTGCGAGATCGGGGGTCACGCCGTAGTATTCTTGGGCGCCGCCGGGCTTGAGCCGAAAGCCGGTGACGACTTCGTCGAAGATCATCAGCGATCCGTACCGTGTCGTGAGGTCACGAACGCCTTCGAGGAACCCTGGCTGAACCGGCACGGTG
>JBKQRF010000143.1:0-2930 GCA_052144055.1 Candidatus Limnocylindrales bacterium | reverse complement strand
TCCCACTGCTCATCGGTCAAGGCGATCGCGAAGCTCATGGCGGCCATCGTGGCGGCACGCGATGCCAGCTTTGATGGCACAAACCTCACGATCTGAACGGGATCTTTCGGCTACAGGCCCTAAGTCGCAGTGGCGCCTACGGGGGGCGCGGACCATCTGCTGCATCGACCATCGTGATGCGAGAGCAGATCGCGCACCGGATTCGGAAACCAGGGACCGACAGGACACCGCGGGGCTGAGCGGCCATTTTGTGACCATCAGCGCGGCGCTGGCAGCCGCGGGCCTCCTCCTGTCGCGGAGGCCCGATCACGCGGGCGTGCTGCCTGCTCGCGTGGTCTGCGCTGGGGGGTGCAGCCGCTGCTCGGCAAGCCGGCCCATCGCCGCCAGCGCGGCGTCCACCGAACGGAAGACGGGCACGCCGGCCTGCTCGATCGCTGCCGCCATCTGGTCGTAGAGTGGCCCGGCGTCGATCGAGACGACCAGCGGCTTGTCCGTGCCACGCAGCACCCGGCCTAGCCGGTTCGGCAGGCTCCCCTCCGATGCGACCTCGTCGGGCAACGTCGCCGTCGCTGCCGTGAGTGGGACCGTCGAGCACAGCACCAAGTCGACCCCCGGATCCGCCAGGAGAGCCCGGAGCACGCGCTCATGGGCCTCGTCGTCCGCCATCGGCGTCAGGTCGAGCGGGTTGTGCACGTCGACGAGAGAGTCCGCGCCAGCACCAGCTAGGGCGGCCTGCAGCGAGGCCCGGGTGTCAGACCCTAGGTCCGCGAGCTCGAGGTTCCAGCCCTCTCCCCGCAGTCCGTCGGCGATCCCCACCGCCTCGTACCCGGCGTTGGACATGGCTGCGACCCGGCGACCCCGCCAGTTCCGGGATCCTGCCAGAACGCTGACCCGCAGGAGGCCCAGGTACTCGTCGAACGTCTTGGCTACGAGCGCACCGGCCTGCCCGACGATCGCCTCGCAGACCGCATAGTCCCCAGCGAGCGACGCTGTGTGCCCGCTGGTGGCTCGCCGTCCCTCCGACGTCCGGCCGGCCTTGTAGAAGACCACGTCGCGGCCGTCCGCGACGACCTCCTCCACCACGCGGGCGAACGCCAGGCCGTCTGCGTCACGGAAGCCCTCCACATACACCGCGAACGTGCGGACCGCTGGGTCGCCGGCGAGGTGCCGCATGAAATCCCCGATGGTCAGGTCCGCCTGGTTGCCAGTCGAGATCGCGTAGCGCGGGCGCAGCCAGGGCAGCTTGCTCATCCGCGTGATCATGAACGCGCCGGATTGGCTAATGATCGCCAGGCTGGAATCCTCACCGGGGGCCACCGGCAGCTTGGTCCGCGGGATGAACAGGGTGTCGTACCGCCCAGGCCGCGAGACGATGCCGAGGCAATTACCACCGTTCACCACGATCGGCTGTCCTCGGGCGCGCGCCCTCGCGATGCCGGCTTGCAGCCGCTCCTCCAGGGCTCGGCCACCCTCCTTCTCCGCCATGCCGCCCGGGATCACGATGACGCCCGTCGCGCGGTCGTGCTCGCCCAGCTCCTCCACGATCAAGGGCACCTGCTCGGCGCCAACGGCGACGACGAAGAGGTCCACCCGCTCGGGCAGGTCGCGGATGCTGGGCACGCAACGGACCCCGCCGATCTCTGCGCTGCTGGGGTGCACCACGAACATCCGCCCGGGATCGAACCCGGCCTCCCGGACGTTGTCGAGGATGATCCGGCCGGTGTTCGCGCCGCGAGCGGACACTCCGATGATCGCCATGCTCTGCGGCCGCAGCATCGCGTCGAGCGATGCCTCAGGGCGCGCGGGGGGCAGCGCAGCTCGGGCCCGGAAACTGAGCAGGCCGTCGAGCGCCACGAGTTCCCCTCGGGATGCGGCGAACGGGTTGACCTCGAGTTCGGTGATGGTCCAGCCCCGTCCCTCGCCGTCGTAGCCGTACCTTTGCCCGAGCTCGACCATGGCGTCGAGGACGCGCCGGATCTGCTCGTCGTTCACCAAGCGGCCCCCGGTGCGCGTCAGACCGGCGAGGCGCCGGTACGACAGAGTCGCGCGGAACGCCGCCAGCAAGCCGGCGCCATCGCGCAGCGCCGCGCTCGCGGTCGCGACCGCCTGGCCGCGCTCGGACGAGCCTGCGAACAGCTCGGCGTCCACGCCCCCCACGCCGAACGTGACAACTGGCCCGAAGTCCCGGCTGTGACGCAGCGCGACGATGACCTCGGAGCCGACCCCCTCGCCCTCGAGCTCGACCTTCTCAGCCACCAAGACGCCGCGAATGTCGCGCCGGATCGCCTCCTCGAGTTCGCCGCCGGTGAGTCCCGCATACGCCACCTGGGGCGCATCCCGGCGCTGCTCGAGGTCGCGCGCGTGCCGCCGCGGGACCTCCGCGAGGATGGCTTCGATGCCCGCCTGGACGGCAGCCGGGTCTCCCCCGGCCGCTCGCACGCCACCGACGTCGGTCTTGTGCACGATCCCGGGTGCGACGACCTTCAGGATCACCGGTCCGCCGCCGAGCTCCGCCAGCCCGGCGCGGTCAAGCGCGTCGCCCGGACTGACGAACATCGTGCGCGGCACCCGGCAACCCGCGGCGCGTAGCACGTCGTAGACCTCGTGCTCGAACAGCCCGAAGCGGCCGTCTGCCGCGGCGGCATCGAGGATCGTGTCGATTCGCTGGATGTCCACGGGGCTGCAACTCCGTGCGGACGGCGGGGGGTGCGAGCATTTGGACACGAGATGGCGCGTGGCCACCTCCGGCGCAAACGGTAGCGCGGCTTCGACACGACCACTGGATGCCGACGACAGTGCGGCACGGACTAAGGGCCTGTGGCCGAATGCCCTGGAGGGTTTGCTAGGCGTTTGACGCCTCCTCGGAGCCGTGGAGCAGTAGGAAACGCCAGGACCCGTCGCGCCGAACGAGCGTGCCGGTCAGGCAGTAG
>JBKQRF010000142.1:0-13559 GCA_052144055.1 Candidatus Limnocylindrales bacterium | reverse complement strand
GCGACATCTTGGTTCGGTGGGCGCGAGCCATTGCGCTCACCGACGCATCCCCGCTAGGTACGGGCCAGAACAGCAACGGAGGATCAGACCGGTTGCGACGCCTGTGGGTCTAGTGCCTTCGCCAACGATGATCTTCGCAAGCCCCACACGACGTCACCATCGTGCCGGCGGGTCCGTGCTGCAACTGCCGTCCAGTCGAAACCGGTAAGCACGCTGACGTGGGTAGACGCGGCCACGAACCCGCCCTCCAAGTCGGTGGTTTGGAAGTGGCCTCGGAACAGCGTACGATCCGGCGGTGCCTGCCCGCCCCCCACCGGGCTCCCACGCGGAGGATCGACCATGGGCGAGCTTGGCAACACGACGGAGCAGGCGGCTCCTGGCACCAACCCGCCGATCCACCTCCCGCCGCTACCCGACCCCCGCGGCGCATCGGGCGGAGCACCGACACCTGGTGGCGGGAGTGGTCCACAGGTGCCCGAGGAGCACGGCTCGGCCGTGCCTGATTCGGGGCGACCACCCAAGCCGGCATTCCCGAGTCCGTTCCTGCCGCCGCCGAGGGCCGGCGGCGCGCAGAACCCCGCGGCTCCGCCGCCAAGCGCGCCGTTCGGCGATGGGCGCGATCCGGGGCAGCCCGGCTACAGGAACCCTGGGATTCCCGGGCAGCCGGGCTATGTGTCGCCGTACGCGCCGTCGCAGGACGTGCCGCCCGCGGCCGGCGGCGCGCCGAGCTCCGGGTCTCCCCCGTCTGCGACGCGATCGTGGGACACGCCCAGCCAGCCTGGGCAGCCGGGTGGGCCGCCCTCGGTGACGCCGCCCGTGATCCACGGGGGCGGCATCGGTGGCATCGACTCGGCAGGCGGATCGCGCTCGCCGTATCTGCCTGATCCGAACAATCCATTTCCCCCAGGCGTAGGCCCTAATCCGCCGTTCACGATCAATCCCACCCAAGGCGCCGGACCCGCACCCGGACCCGGACCCGGACCCGGACCCGGATCGATGACACCCCCGCCCGAGCCCCAGCTGCCGTTCGTCCCGGGGTATGGGCTGCGGCCACCCGGTAGCCCGTCTGGGCCGCCGGTCACCTATACGGAGACCCACACCACCCCGGACAGCGGTGAAGGGTCCCCAATGGCGCCGAGCGGCCCGGGGTTTGAACCGGTGCCACCCTCAGCGCCGGGCGCGCCCGGCGCTGCTGACGAGGACGACTCCGGACCTCGCGTGGAGATCGGCTAAGCGGCCAGACGCGACCATTCGGGGGTCGCCGATGTCACTCCTTCATCGCGGGCGCGAGGGTCTCGGCGTGCGTGCGGCGCTGGCGCACGTGACGAGCCCAGTTCGAGCCCCGAGCCGGGACGTCGAAGGCGCGAGCTGTGCGTTCAACGCAGCGCTCGGCATGGGACGACGCTCCACGGGCCGGTCCCCGCAACTCGCGTCGGCCCGCCTCGCTGGTATCGAGCATGAGTTCGCTGTGCTCGAGCATGGCCGGCAGGTCGACTTCCGCACTCTGATCCTGGACTTGGGAATCCCAGGTCCGCGGCTCGATCCGGCCGATCCCTTCGCGCACCGGCTGCGCTCGGGGAGCGTCATCACCACCGACGGTCGCGAGGCCGAGATCGCGATCGCGCCGGTCACCGTGCGGCCGGGGTTCTCCGTTGAGGCAGATCAGCGCGCGGCTGAGGTCCGGGACGAGCTGCTTCGGCTGATCGGAGCCCATCGATCGCTGGCGGGCTACTCGACGCACCTCAGCCTCTCGATGCGCGACAACCTTCTCGACGCGGCCGCCCGCCTATACGCCCGCACGTTCGCCCCGGCCCTGATGCTGCTCCTGGATCACCGTGACGCGCCCGGGCTACTAGTCCGCCCGCGTCCGGGCCGCCTGGAGCTCGGTGGCACCTACCTGGCAGGCGATTCCTTGCGCGCCGCGCTTGTCGTTGCGGCCGCGAGTGCGCGGGCCGTGGCTGGCGAGGTCGCGCGCCACCAATCGAGCCCGCTGCGCGGTCATCGACCGTTCGTACCGCCGATCGTTGCGGCCGCGCCCGAACCGGCGACGATCCGCTATGGTTGGTTCGTGGCTGGCGGGGCGTTTGGGGGCGACCTCCATGCCACTGGCCGGAGCACCGTTCTGCCCCTGGCGGACGGCGGCTCCATGACTGCTGGTGAGCACCTGCGACGCGCCTGGGACGCGGCGCGCCCGCTGATCGAGGAGTCGGCCAGCCCGGCCGAGCTCGCCCTGGTGGATGCCGTTGTCGAGGGGCGGCTCCCGCTCCCGTGCGAAGTACCGCGGGATCGACCGGATGGCCTCTACTCCGGCGGCCCGTGGGTCCGCATTGGCGCTCACGATCGGGCCCCCGCCGCTCGTGGCCGCGGTGGCGACGCATGCGACGGATCAGACGGTGAAACGAGCGACGGAGCCGCGGCCGGCTCGTATCCGCCGGCGAACCCATACGGGGCCGTCACCCAGCCACAGGTGCGTGCTGCGTATTCCATCCGACCGGTGGTGCTTCGCTGGGACTTTAGCCTCCTGGAGCTCGAGGCGCGAGGGAACACGGGCGCCCGCGGGTATGCCGTGGTTCCCGCCCCCGCTCTCGCTGAGTACGTCGCCAGACTCGACGCCGGCAGCCTCGACCCCGCGATCGAGACCTATCTCGCGCAACGCGCGGCGCCAGGTTCCGACCCGACGCAGCCGGACCAGGTGACCACCCCGGGCCTCTACGACGCCCCGGGTTCGATTGCCGATCTGCTCCCGTTGGAGCGCACTCCGATCACAGGTGAACTGGCACGCGCCGACAAGTCGAAGAGGCGCGGGAAGCCGGTCGTTCCAGGGTCGCCGACCACACCCCAGCCGAAGCCCGTCCCGTCGCCCGGTCCGACGCCGTCGCCCGATGGACGTCGTGGTCGGTTCGTTCCCGCCGCCCTCCTCATCGGCGGCGTGGCGATCATCGTAGTCGGGGGTGGGCTGCTGCTCGGCAGTCACGGCACGCCGGCCGCAACCCCGCCGTCGTCTGGCGGAGCAGTCATCGCACGGTCCTCGGCGTCAGAGGTCCCGGGCACCCCGACCGTCCCCGCGACCGTGGCTGCTTCCGCGAGCCCCACACCGGGTCCCGTCGGACTCGGCTGGACCGGGACGACCGTCGAGTTGACGTTCCAGGGGCTCACGTTCGGCGAGTGCGCGCCGTCGCAGCGGGCGGGCGTTCCTCCGACGTTCAGTGGCGGCTGGACGATGGCGACAGAACCCGGAGCGGGCGCCAACGTCGCGCTGACTATGCTCGCGCAATCAACCTCGCCCTTCGCCCCGGCCCTCAACGGATCGATCATTCCCCCTGGGATTGTCCACGTGATGGGTGGCAATACCATCGAGTCCATCGATCTCTCCCTGACGATCCCGCCGGTCCCGGCCGGCCCGCTACTGGCCCCCGTCGAGGTGACCGGGTCCGCCCAGGTCGCCCTCCACACGAGCGCGGGGGACTGTCACACCGGCTGGAGCGTCTCGGGGACGCTGGTGCCCTCGGGTGCGAGCGTCGCGTCGCCGGCCGCACCGAGCGCCACAGCGATGACCGCGTTCACGCTCGGCCTAGTGCTGAACTACGGGCATTCTGGCGCGACCTCATCGGTGTGCCTCACCGTGCAGTCCGACCCAGCCCAGGCAGCGGCGCCGGTGGCGGCCACGATCGCTGGACCGGGCGTCGTCGGTCCGTCCCAGATCTCCTCCACGCTGCTCGCCGACGGCAGCCGGCATGGTCATTTCACGATCGATCGGTACGGCAGCTATGTGATCACGACGAGGGTCACCAGTCAGGGGGTCACCCGCGAGGTGAGCCAGACGATCGACGTGACGGCGGCTCCCGGTCAGGGGCAGTGCCCCTGATCAGCGCGGCTTCCTGTGGGCTTGATTGGTCAGCCACGCCGGGCGCGAACGAATGGCGCCCAGACCCCCCACCATGATCGGATCGTGGCGCAGGGCGGACCTTCATGAGGCGATCGGTATCGCGCTAGGACTATCGACCCATCGCTCGCCGTGCGTGGGCGGCCCATAGTTGGTCAGCGTCCCGCCACAAGCCTGCTCAGTCAGCAGAGGCGACCACGCCCGCGATCCGCACAACGCACAACGCGCTTGATCAGCTGCGCAAGGGTCTCGAGCCGACGCTCACCGCGAGGGGAGCACCAATGACCGAGCCACTGCGCCGACTTCGCCCTGTGGTGGCCGCGCGTTTGTCGTCCGAGCCGACGCGGACCGTCGGGCTTGCCCTAGGGATGGTGCTGGCCGCAGCGGTGTGGATTACCGTCGGCCACTTCGTCTTCGGGACGGTTTCGTCAGCGCATGCCCTGCCCGAGGAACTGAGTGACCTCGTGCCGATCGCCGTGTTCGCCACGATCGGGACGGCGCTCGGGCTGCGCTGGGGGGCAGAGCGCGAGGAGACGCTGCGGGCCCTGCAAGCCAGCGAGGTGCGGGCGCGCGACCTCTTCGAGCAGTCGGGCGACGGCATCCTCGTCTCGGACGCCACGGGCCAGTACATCGCCGTCAACGCAGCGTGCTGCCGCATGCTCGGCTACACGCGGCAAGAGCTGCTCACCATGCGCGCAGGCGATCTCACCGCGGCCGACGACCCGGTGGGACATCTCGGCATGCAGCCGCGCCTCATTGCGGCTGCCGATGAGCCCGGCGTCCTCGTCGAGCGGCGCTACCGCAAGCGCGATGGCACAAGCCTGCCGGTGGAGGTGCGCTACCGCTCACTGCCCGACGGGCGGGTGCAGCGCAACGTGCGCGACATGAGCGAGCGGCTGCGCGCCGTGGCCGCCCTGCGCGAGAGCGAGGCCCACCTGGCCCTCGCCGCGCGCATCGACCGCGCCCTGACCGAGGCACTGCGCCAGGTGCCCGCGGAGGCCACCCTGGAGGAAGCCGGCCAGGTGATCTGCGCGACCCTCGCGGCCATCCCAGGGATCGACTTCGTGGCGGTGCAGGTGTTCGTCAACGGCACCGACGTGATCGAGCTGGCCCACGTCCCGGCGGCGTTTCCGACTCCGCTCGGTGCAGCGCTGCCCGCCCATCGGGCCCGCGACATCCGCGGGGCGCGAGAACCCTTCGCGCAGTACTGGCGCCCCCTGCCCGAGGATGGGGCTTGGGGCGAGCAGGTCAGCGCGCTCGGCCTCCAGGCGCTCGCGGTCGGCCCCATCGTGCACGGCGACCACGTGGACGGGAGTGTCGTCCTAGGCACCGCCGACGCAAGCTTCGCGCCGACGCTCGTCGAGCAGATGCCAGGACTGGCGTCCCTGGGCGCCGCCTCGAGCGGCCTGTTCGCCGAGCGCATGCACTCGCGGCGGCATGCTAGCGAGCTGCGGGCGCGTGTCGGGGAGATCCTCGCCATTTGTGCCTTCCACCCGGTCTTCCAGCCCATCGTCGAGATCGGCTCGGGGGAAACCGTGGGATATGAGGCGCTGACCCGCTTTGACTCTGGCCAGCGCCCTGACCTCTGCTTTGCAGACGCCTGGACGGTCGGTCTCGGACCCGAGCTCGAGTTCGCCACCTTGGAGGCAGCACTGGCCGATGCCCAGGCCTTGCCCGCTGGGCGTTGGCTGGACCTCAACCTCTCGCCGCGTCTTCTGGAGGACTCCGGCCGTCTCCGCCTGCTGCTGCGGGGCGCTGGGCGCCCGATCGTCCTCGAGATCACCGAGCACGAAGTCATCGCTGACTACCATGCCGTGCGCGAGGCCATCGGCGGCCTGGGTCACGACATCCGCTTGGCCGTCGATGACGCAGGCGCCGGCATCGCCAACTTCGGCCACATCATCGAGCTGGCCCCCGACTTCGTGAAGCTCGACATCAGCCTCGTCCGGCGGGTCAACGCGAACCTCGGGCGACAGGCTCTGGTAGTCGCGATGCGCCACTTCGCGCGCACCGCCGGCTGCCGCCTGATAGCGGAGGGGATCGAGACCATAGAGGAGGCGAGGACACTCGCAGGGCTCGGAGTGGAGTTCGGGCAGGGGTACCTCTTCGGCTATCCCGAGATGGTGTCGCGGCTGCAGGAGCAGACCGCGGTCGGGGCGCCAGCGGAGCTGCCCGGCCTGGAGGTCGCGTGATGGTGGGCGACGCATCCCGCGCCTCCGCCGAGCTCACGTCGCCCGGAGTGTGTGGCGCCTCGAGTCCGCCCGACGCGCGCACCGGAGTTGGAGCGTCCCAGGATCCGCCGGGTCCGCTGCGGGGCTCATGGCCGGATGTACAGGCGACGCCGGAACGCTCGCGCGAGGAGGATCGCTTCTTCGGTCGTTATGCCGCCGTGTGCGCATGCGCCACGCTGCTGCTGTTCTTGGGCGGGCTCGTGGCGGCGCCCGCAGACGAGCGCACCGGAGTCGTGCTCATTTCCGGTTTCGCCGGCGCCGTGGTCGCCCTCGCCGCCTGGTTCGTGTGGCGGGGCCTCTCACGCGGGCTGTTCCTCGTTACCGGCATCGTGCTGATGGCGCTGGGGGTCGTCGTGGGTGCGGCGCTCCCCGATGGCCTCGATGGCGCCGCGGTGCTGCCCTTGGCGGGCGCCCTCCTTGTGCTGCCCGTGCTGCGCGGCCGGCCACTCTTCGTCATGTTCGCCCTCGCCTTCGGTGCAAGCATGGTGGGCGAGACCACCGCCTACGTGGTGGGCGGCATGACGCACCTGGCGGGCCTCGTGAGCGCGCCCCTTTCACTCGCCCAATCGGGGGTCATGCTGGCCTTCACCTACGGGCTCGTGTGGTGGGTGAGCAACCAGTGGCGCCTGGCTAGCGCACGCAGCGAAGAGGCGCTGGCGACGCAGCGCCAGGCCCTCGCGAGCCAGCGCCAGGTGCTCGCCCTCAATGAGCGCCTCCTCGCCACCCTCGACCCGCAGCAGGTCCTCGACCTTATCGCCGACTCGTTGAAGGCCGTGGTCCCCTACGACAACCTCACCATCTACCGCGTCGATCGCGATGCCGGCGTGTTCCGGCCTGTTCTCGCCCGTGATCGCTTCGCCTCCCTGATCCTCGAGAACACGTTCCCCTTGGAGCACGGCATCACTGGTTGGGTCGTGACGCACGGCCAGGCGCAGTGCGTCAACGACGCCCAGCGCGATCCGCGCATGGCCCTCATCCCGGGGACACCAGCGGAGGAAGAGTCCCTCATCATCGTGCCGCTTCTCGTCGACGGGGAGGTCGGGGGCACCCTCAACGTGGGTCGCATGGGAGGAACGGCTTCCCACTTCGACACGAGCGAGTTCGAGATCGCCCAGCTGTTCGCCAGGCAAGCCTCAATCGCGGTGCGGAACGCCGAGGTGCACCACGCCGTCTCGACCCGCGCTGAGACCGATGCGCTGACGGGCTTGTACAACCGCGGGACGTTTGAAGCGCACATCGTCGCGCTCCTGGCAGACCGGAACGCGCAGCCGCTCACGCTTCTCATGCTTGACCTTGACGGCTTCAAGGCGTTCAACGATCGACATGGCCATCCCGCTGGCGATGCACTGCTTAGCGCGGTCGCACAGGCCATCGGCGCCGCCGTCCGGGACAGTGACCGCGTCTACCGCTACGGGGGCGATGAGTTTGCGGTGCTCCTGCCTTGTACGGCGTCGGAGGTGGGGACGGAAGTCGCCAAGCGCGTGGCCGCCGCGATCGCCGCACTCGACTCGATGGCCGGCGAGTCGCTCACCGCGAGTGTCGGCGCGGCCAGCCATTCCGACGACGCCGTTACCCGAGACGGCCTGGTGCTCGCGGCGGATCGCGCCCTGTACCGTGCCAAGGACCTGGGAGGCGACGGCGTCGCCGTCGCCAATGTGGGTCAGGTTGGATGGATGAGCGCTGACTCAGTTACGAGGTGTGCCGGGGCCCGGAAGGGCCCAGAAGCAACGTCGAACGTCCCTGCAACACTCGCGTCGAAGTAGACCTGGGCGTAGTTGCGCCCGCACGCTGAACAACCTCGTGGGCTGTCGCGGGGGGATTCCCACGGGGCATACTCCGCACCAATGGATGGGCGCACGGATTGGGATGACGCGGATCTGCTGGTCGCCCTCGATAGGTACGAGGAAGAGCAGAACCGGAGGCCCTTGTCGCCTATCACAGTCCGCAGCTACGTCGACTACGGCCGCCGGTTTCTCCGCTGGCGGACCGGCGACTACGTGCCACGCAACGCCCCGATGCCTACCCAACGGCCGGTTCCCGCCGGGAAACGGGACCTTCCGGGCCTGCGTCGCGAGTTAGGGCAATACGAAGGCGCCCTGCGGGGCTGCGGCCTTAAGCCAGGCGCGGTCCGCACCTACGTGCGCGATGCCACCCGGTTCGTGCGCTGGCTCGGAGGCGAACACGCTCCGTGGACCGCTCGACGCGTCCTGCAACCCAGAGCGGTCCCACGGGTGACCATCGCTCCCGCGCCGCCCGCCCTCAGCCTTGACGGTGAGTTCGCCCGCATCCGCGAGGCGCACCGCGAGGCCATCCTTCGGACGGTCGCTCGAGCGGCGATGCCCGGCTCGGTAGGCAGGGTCTTCGAGACCGGCACGACGGCGGCGCTCGTCGATCTACTCCCTCGACTCCCGGTTCAAGAACTGCGAGGGATCTCGGAACAGACCGAGTACCGCACGTGGTTCGAAGCAGCCCTGGAGCAGGTCACGGCGACGATCCTCCACCTCAATCCTCGGAGGCCCCGGAGTCGCGTCCACCCCGGGTACAAATGGGGCCACGGGGCGAAGGTGTTGTCGCTGTTCGTCCGCGACCTCGTCCTGTTCAGCCGCTATTTCACCGAGGACGAGGCGCGGCGCATCGAGCCCTGGCTCTACTGCCCAATTGACAGAATTGTCATGGATCGGCTACGGCGCGTCGGGTTCAATCCGGGCGTGAGCACCATCCGAGAAGTCGATGAGGCGGTGTTCTGGAGCATTCAGGACGGGCTCTCGATGGCGGCCAACGATGTAGGGGTCCCCCGGGTCTGGTTCGACGACGTGTGGTCAGAGACACGCGTTTGATGCGGCTCACCTACTGCTGCCGACCGGCTACTCAAGCGAGTCGTTGATCACGCCCGACACGCCATCACCATGGCGAGATCGCGTCCCCGGGAGTTTCAGACCCACGTCGGGGCCTATCTATTGCGACCGCCGTGGCACATACTCGGCGCACGGCAGGGAGGCGCGGGGTGCGAGCCCCACCAGCGCGGCGTCCCAAAACGGTCGCCTCGACCGTCGCGCTGGGCCAGCGGCGAGACCGACTCTCCGTGTGCGGGTGCGGATGCGCCCAGAGCCAGGAGCAGGTCATGCCCAAGCCGACCATCGAGCAGCTGCGAGAGCGAGTTCGCGGCGCCGTGATCACCGCCCACGACGACGGCTACGACGAAGCCCGCAGGGTCTACAACGCGATGATCGACCGGCGTCCCCGCGTCATCGTGCGCTGCACGGACGCCGCCGACGTGAGAGCAGTCGTCGATTTCGCGCGGGAGAATGGACTCGCATTGGCGGTGCGCGGCGGCGGGCACAGTGTGCCGGGCTTCGGCACCGTCGACGATGGCGTCGTGGCCGACCTGTCAGGCATGCACGTCGTGCACGTCGATCCGGAGAAGCGCACCGCCCGGGCAGAGGGCGGGGCGACCTGGGGCGCGTTCAACGAGGCGACCCATGCGTTCGGCCTGGCAACGACCGGTGGGATCATCTCAACGACCGGTGTCGCGGGCCTCACGCTCGGCGGCGGCATCGGCTACCTCGCCCGTGGCTTCGGCCTCTCGTGTGACAACCTGATCTCGGCAGAGGTCGTGACGGCCGACGGCCGGTCCGTCGTGGCGAGCGAGACCGAGCATGCCGATCTCTTCTGGGCCATCCGCGGCGGCGGCGGCAACTTCGGCGTGGCCACCGCGTTGGAGTTCCGCCTCCATCCAGTCAAGGACATCTACGGCGGGCCCATGTTCTTCGAGCTGAAGGACGCAGCGACTGTGCTGCGCTTCTACCGCGAGTTCATCAAGGACGCGCCGGAAGAGTTCGGGGGCTTCCCCGCCTGGCAGATCGCGCCCCCTCTGCCCTTCATCCCGGAGGACCGCCACGGCGACACGTTCCTCGCCTTCGTGGCGTGCTGGGCCGGGCCCATCGAGGAGGGTGAGCGTGCCCTCAAGCCGCTGCACGACGTGGCGCCGGTCGTCGCCGAATACGTCGCCCCGATGCCGTATCCCGCGCTCAACAGCCTATTCGACGGGCTCGTTCCCCCCGGCCTGCAACACTACTGGAAGGCCAACTTCGTCAAGGAGCTGACGGACGCCGCGATCGAGGCGCACCTGGAGTACGGACCGCGGGTGCCCGTCGTGAATTCGACGGTGCACATCTACCCGATCAACGGGGCCTGCCACCGGGTGGCCGCCGACGCGACTGCCTTCGCCTACCGCGACGCGAACTTCGCGACGGTCATCGCCGGCATGTGGCCGGACCCGGCCCAGAATGGCGCCAACATCAAGTGGGTCCGTGACTACTACGGCGCGACGGCGCCGCTGTCTGAGGAGGGCGGCTACATCAACTTCATGGCCGGCGATGATCAGGACCGCATCAAGGCGAATTACAAGGGCAACTACGCACGCCTCGTGCAAGTCAAGAGGACGTACGACCCCGACAACCTGTTCCGCGTCAACCAGAACATCAAGCCGTAACCAGTCGTCCGGGCCGCTGCGGGCGGCCGTAGTACGGACGGCGGGGTAGCGCTGGCCATCCCTCCCTTCGGGCTGCCCGTGGCGCACGCGGGCCTGCCGTTGCGGCGATGCTAGCCTCGGCCCTCGTCCGCGTCCATCACCCTGCCATTTGATCCCGGGCCCCACACCACCGGGCCATGGTGTCGGGCAAGGTGGCGTCGATGTCGCGTCGGTCAGCTCGCGGTGAGGCGGCCCACGTCCGTCGGCCGTGACGCTTGCAGGAGTCGGCCACGCCTGCCACGATGGCGGGGCACGCCGGTCGAACGACCGTCCCCCGTTTCCGTCCGAGGTGCACATGACTGCGCCGCGTCCCGCACCGCTCCGGCTCCTCGTGGTCGACGACCACGAGGTGGTACGGCGGGGCCTGGTAGCGCTCCTGGCGCGGCGGGAGCGGTTCCAGGTGGTCGCCCAGGCAGGCAGCGTGGCGCAGGCGCTCGAGGCCGCTCGAACGTACCACCCCGACCTCGTCGTGATGGACGTGCGCCTGCCTGACGGCTCGGGCATCGAGGCGTGCCGCCAGATCAGGCTCGAGCATCCAGCGACGCGGGTGGTGATCCTCACCGGCTACGCCGACCCGGCGGCACGGGTCGGCGCGACTGCGGCCGGCGCCAGCGGCTATCTCCTGAAGCAGATCCGGGGGCGCGACCTCGTGGCAGCCCTCGAGACCGTCGGTCGGGGCGGATCGTCACTCGAGCCGGCCGTCAGCGAGCCGGTGCTCAAGCGCGTCCGTCGCGTGGCCGGTCGGATGGACCAAGATGAGTTGGCCGAGCTGACCCCCCAGGAGCGCAAGATCCTGCAGTCCATCGCCGAGGGGAAGACCAACAAGCAGATCGCGGCGGAGCTGTACCTCTCCGAAAAGACGATCAAGAACTACGTCAGTGCGGTTCTCGCCAAGCTCCACGTGCAGCGCCGTGCCCAGGCCGCCGCGTTCGTGGCCCGCCACCGGCTGGCGGGAGCCGAGTAGACCGAGGCCTCCTCCACCATCAAGCGATCGTGCATAACGGACAGGGCGCAACCGATGAGCCCTGGGGCAACTGACGACTCGAACCGCCTGGCACCCGCCCCGATCCCCAGGACAACCGTCCCGTCCGGGACCCAGGGGCGCTGCGGCGATCGTGTCGTAATGCCCGTCAGGGAGTCGGCATTTCGATCACGTCGAAGAGCACCGCGGCCGCTCGTTCGCACGCTTCGGTCGACACGTCCAGATGGGTCACTGCGCGCACAATCCGCGGCCCGAAGGCGAACACGAGGACGCCTCGATCTCTGGCGCGCGCCACCACCGTCGGCGCGTCCGGTCCCTCTTCAGCCAGGTTCAACACGAGGATGTTGGTGCGAACGGAGGCCGGATCGAGGATCACGAAGCGGCTCTCGGCCACGCGATCGGCGATCCGGCGCGCGTTGCTGTGATCCTCCGCGAGCCGCTCCACGTTGTGCTCAAGCGCGTAGAGTCCGGCGGCTGCGAAGATGCCGACCTGACGCATCGCCCCGCCGGCCATGCGCCGATAGCGAACGGCAGCCCCGATGTGTTCGCGGGTGCCGGCCAGGACTGAGCCTCCTGGGGCACCGAGTCCCTTGGACATCGCGACCGACACCAGGTCGAATGGCGCGGCGACGGCGGCAGGACTACGGGCACCGGCGATCGCCGCGTTGAACAGCCGCGCGCCATCTAGATAGGACGCGACATCGAGTTCGCGCGCCGCAGCGCCGATGGCGGCGGCCTCGTCAGCCGGGAAGACGACCCCTCCGGCTCGGTTGTGCGTATCTTCGACCTCGACGAGGGTCGTCGGCGGGTAGAGCTGGTGGTTGCGTGGCTTCCGGGCGGCGAGGAAGTCGGCTGCGGTGAACGTCCCGCCACGTCCGATCTCGGTGAACTGGATGCCGGCATTCGCGCCCGCCGCTCCGGTCTCGTGCCACATCGCGTGGCTTTCCCGCGACACGATCACGTCGTCGCCAGGGCGAGCGAGAACCCGCAGCGCGACTTGGTTGGCCATCGTCCATGTCGGGACCCAGAGCGCGGCCTCCTTACCAAGCAGCTCGGCGACGCGCTCCTGGAGGCGATTGACGGTTGGATCCTCGCCGTACTGGTCGTCGCCCACGTCGGCCGCGGCCATCGCCGCGCGCATTGCCGGGGAGGGGCGCGTCACGGTGTCCGACCGCAGGTCGATCACGTCCACGTGCCGATCTTACCTCGGCGGGCTCGCTCGGCCAGTACGGGCAAGCCTTCCATAGCGGCCTGAGGCGTCACAGCTGCATCCGAGGCGATGTCGATCGCGGCCGGCTGATGCGACTTCGGATCGACGCTCTGAAGCGATGGTGTCGGTGCGGACTACCCGTTCCTCTCTCCAGACCGTGGTCGCCAACGTGAACTACGGCGCGTTCGGGACTTGTGCCCGCGTGCACCGCCGGCTACGCGCTGGGCATGGAGGATCAGGCCGTCGCGTGGTCGCACGGACGCCGCCGGGACGCGTCGGCCAACGCTCGTGTTGCTCGACGCGACGGTTCAGGGACGGCAGCCGAGACACCGCGTGCCGTGGATCGACGAGGCAAAGGAGATCGTGTACGCGGACGGCTCGCGGGAGCCGATCGACGCACACATGCTCATCGGCGTCCCCGAGGCAGCGCTGTCATTGCTGTGGCTCGCGGTGCTCGCGGCAGCGCTCGCGATGCCTGCTGAGGCCGCCGACCAGTTCGCTGCGGTCGAGCGAGAGGGTCGGCAGCAGGCTCGCGTGCAACAGGGGGAACCGATCAGGATCGGCGAGGGAAGCTCAGGCGGGGATCTTCCTCTCCGACAAGACGGTCAAGAACTACGTGAGCTCCACCCTCGCGAAGCTGAACCTCAAGGGCCGCCCGCTGGCAACGGCGTTCGTCGCCCGGCACCGGCTCCCCGGGGCGGAGCACGGAGCGCGCGACCGCT
>JBKQRF010000141.1:0-7363 GCA_052144055.1 Candidatus Limnocylindrales bacterium | reverse complement strand
TCGCTGCACCCGTGTCGGCCGGCCGGATGGTCGAGTTGCTGGGCTGCCGCTGGGTCGTGCGTCCGGCCGTTCACTCGGAGAGTCGCTCCTGAGCCGGTCGCTGAGACGCGAGCGCGGGACTCTGGCGATCCCCGGCGGGGCCCATCATCGGGCTACGGTGTTGGTTCGCATGACCTCGCGCGACGTCAGACCATCGCGCCGCCATGGTCTGGCCAACTGTCCGCCACCGATGACCGCCGGGTGTCCTCGGGGACCGACAGGGATACCCACGCCCACGTCACATCCGTCCGCCGACGGCCTCTACCATGCCAACGTTTGCCGTGCTCACTCCCCAGGAGCAGCAGATCCTCCAGTGCATCGCCGAGGGCAGGACCAACAAGCGGACGGACGGTTGCCCGCCCCTGACGTCGGGTGTCCAGCCGATTCTTCAGGCTGTTTTAAGACGTCGGAGTGACATTCAGGCAACCAAATGACGTTGGCACGCGAACACTCCGCAGGGAAGAAGCATGGACTCGTATCAGCGCCCCAACACCAAACCGACTGAGCCGATCGACACGCCGCCGAGCTCAGGTGCCGTCACCGGATGGGAGCGGTGGGAGCGCGGCCCGTCCGGGCGACCACCGGGCCGTCCGTCGACCTTCCGCACGGCGCTGCTGGCCGCGCTGCTGAGTGCCCTGCTTACGGCTAGCGGGTCGTACGTCGTCTTACGGGTGGCGGAGCCCTCGGACGGGCCCAGCAGCCCTTCCCCGAGTGCCGCGGCAGTCGTGCAGGCTCCCGCCAGCACATCGGCCGCAACAACGCAGGCAGGTTTCCTCGCCGCGCCGCCAGCGGATACGACCCAGCTGACGAGCGCCGGGTCTGCCCTGGCCGTCGTCACCATCGCAGCCCGGGCCGTCCCCAGCGTGGTGACGATCACCGCCACCACCACCCAGAGCGGGTACGGCTTCTTCGGCTCGCAGTCGTTCCAGCAGACGAACGTGGGCTCCGGCATCATCTTCGGCGCCAGCGGCTTGATCTTGACGAACGCGCACGTGGTCGCGGGAGCCGACGCCCTCAGCATCCAGCTGGCCAGCGGACGACAGCTGTCCGGGCGCGTGTATGGCGTGTCGAGCACGATGGACCTCGCAGTAGTGAAGGTCGACGCGTCGGGCCTGCCCACCGCAGCCCTCGGGTCGTCGCGGTCCCTGAACGTTGGCCAGCCCGTGGTGGCCATCGGCACGCCGCTCGGGGAGTATCCCGACTCGGTCACGACCGGCGTGATCTCCGGCCTCGACCGCTCGATCGACGTGCAGGGCAGCAGCGTGACGGGCCTCATCCAGACCGATGCTCCCATCAACCCGGGCAACAGCGGTGGGCCCTTGCTGGATGCCGGCGGGCGGGTCATCGGCGTCAACACCGCCACAAGCTCCGACGCGCAAGGCGTTTCCTTCTCCATCCCCATCGACGCCGCGCAGACCGTGATCGCGGCCGCGCTCGCCGGACAGCCGGTCAGCTAGGACGCTCGGCTAGTGGAACCTTAGCCGGGGTCACCGCCAAGTACGTCTCCGCACACATTCGACGGCCGGCTGAAAGAGGGGAGCGATGGGCGACAGCCTCACACCCGGCGACCGATCGCTGCGCGGACGCATCGGAGCTTGGCGTGGGGCACTCGCAATACGACTCACGGGAGCTGACGAGGGTGACATCACGATCTCGCCCGTGGTGTGGCGACGCTCGGCCCCATGAAAGGGCGGTTCTCGGAGCAAGAGCCGATCCGTAGACTCCGCTAGTGATGACCCGGCTGGCTTCCGCAACCGGCAGCGCCGTGGGCGGCGTCTCAGCGGCGACGTCGGATCTGGTGGCGCGGTTGACCGAGTCGTCCGATCCGACGCTCGCCTATCGGGCCCGGGTTCTTGCCGGCGCGCTCGACCCAGAGTCGGAGGAGGCTCACACCCTGCGCGCCGCGATCGCCGACTCTCCGAGGTCCCGGGCACTCCTGTCGCACCGTGAACCGAACGGCACGATCCACCTGCACCCCTACGCGCACGCTGAGCTGCCGGTGCCGCAGGCCAGTGCCAGCCCCGCCGAGGCCCCGCTGCCTGCAACGCCGTCCCAGCTCGTCTCGTCCGGGATCACCGACGACGAGGTCGCGGTTCGCATCGACCGTCGCCGGCAGTTCATCACGCTCGGGGCGGTCATGCTGGGCATGTTCTTGGGCTCGCTCGACCAGACGATCGTGGGCACCGCCCTGCCGAAAATCGTGGGTGCCCTCAATGGTCTGGAGCACTACAGCTGGGTCATCACTGGCTACCTGGTCGCCTCAACCGCGATGGTGCCGATCTTCGGCAAGGTCTCCGACATCTACGGGCGCAAATGGCTGTACATGCTGGGGATCGCCGTCTTTCTGGCAGGCTCGATCCTTTCTGGGCAGTCCCGTTCGATGGACGAGCTGATCGCGTTCCGCACCCTTCAGGGCCTGGGAGCCGGAGCGGTGATCCCGATCGCCCAAGCCATCGTCGGCGACATCTTCCCGCCCGCCGAGCGCGGCAAATACCAGGGGCTCCTCGCGTCGGTCTTCGGCGTCGCGGTGATCGTTGGCCCGACCTTGGGTGGCTACATCACCGACAACCTGAGCTGGCGCTGGGTGTTCTATGTGAATGTCCCGTTCGGCCTGCTCGCCCTGGTGGCGGTGTTCCTGGTCTTTCCGAGCCACACCGCGCTGCAGCGGCGCCCCGTGATCGACTGGTGGGGGTCGGCCGCGCTGATCGGAGGGGTGGTGCCCCTGCTCGTTGCGCTCTCGTTGGGGAGCACGCAGCCGGACGGGACTTCGACGTTCGGCTGGGACAGCCCACAGGTTCTGGGCCTGCTGGCCGTCGCCTTCGTGCTGCTCGTGGCATTCGTCTTGGTGGAGCGGCATTCCGTGGAGCCCACACTTCCCCTGGACCTTTTTGGCAACCGGAACTTCACCGCGTCCGCGGTGATCACCTTCCTCACCATGGCCGGTATTTACGGCGCGATCCTCTACATCCCGCTCTTTGTCCAGGACGTGCTGGGCCGGTCGGCCACCGACTCGGGCGTGATCTTGGAGCCGATGATGGTGGGGCTCATCGTCGTCAGCATCCTGAGTGGCCAGTTCCTGAGCCGCACGGGCCGCTACAAGATCCTGGCCATCTTGGGCACCGCCGTCATCGCTCTGGGCATGTACATGCTGAGCACCATGACCGTCCATACGGGGAACAACGAGCTCGTGCGCGACATGGTGGTACTCGGCCTCGGGCTGGGCTCAAGCATGGCCATCTACACCATCATCGTGCAGAACGCGTTTCCGGTTGAGCGTCTGGGCGTGGTGACCGCGTCACTCGCCTTCTTCCGTTCGATCGGGGGCGCCGTTGGGGCGGCGCTTCTGGGTTCGGTGATGACCAACCGCTTCGTCGACCAGCTGCAGGCGGGCCTGGCGTCGCTCCCTGCCGCAGTGCAGAGCCAGATGGGCTCGCTCACGCAGAGCGCCCTGGCGCTGATGAACGCGACGAACGCGCAGATCGGCCAGGCGCTTGCACCGTATGGCGCGCCGGGTGCCGCGATCGCTGCACGCCTGGAGGCGATCCGCAACAGCGGGATCGCGGACGGGATCAGCGAAGTCTTCATGTTGAGCGCGGGGCTGACCCTCGTCGCCCTCTTGGCGGCCTTCTTCCTGGAAGAGATCCCGCTGCGCAGGACGCGCCAGGCGACGGCTGCAGCAACTGTCCTACAGGCCTCCGAGGCGCCTCCGAGCTGACCGTGCCGCGGCGCCGGGGGTCAAGTCCCCGTTCGACTTGCTCGCCCTAATCCCGCGGCTCGTCGCACTCGGGAAGCTGCAGCTCGAGGGCGAGCGATACGTGCGTGACGTGACGATCGGTGCGTGCTGATCCGCCTTCACCGCCCTATTGTCGCGCGAGGCGTCCGAGGTCCAAGAGCAGGTCGGAGCAATCCCACCATGGCAACCTCCCGGGGGCGTGACGCGTGAGTGACAGGGGGTTATCTGTCCCGAGGTTCTCCGAAGCTCGTTCATGCCAGCTTCACAACTCGCCGTGAGCATGGTGGTCATCGCGGGCGAACGTCTCGCGAAGAGCCAACAGACCGCAGCGTCGGAGGGCAGCATGAACGAGAAGTGCGGCGGCGGAAGCCCCAACTGGGGGCTCCTGCTGCTCGTCCCCGCAGCATTGATCCTCGCCAAGGGGGCCATGCACCGCCGGGCAATGGTGGAGTCCGCATGGGGGCCTGCATCAGGTGGCGCAGGTCGAGGGTACGGCCATCACGCGCGCTTCGGGGGCGGAGAGTCGGACGCCGAGGGGCCCGGCACGTTCCGGCTACCGCCAAAGATCGAGGGGATGCTCGACACCTGGCACACCCGCGCTCACCAGACGGCCCAACCGACCGAGCCCCCGACGGCCTAATTGAGCTGGTCTGACGGGCGCGCTGGCGACGCCGGAGCAGGGAGGAGGCACCCTTGATGATGTCTTCTCGGGCCGCCCGGCGTCACCCGCGTCGGGTCTGGGGCGGCGCACGAGCCGCGTGGCCGGTCACCCGACCCCTACCATGACGGTGATGAAGCGCATCCTCGTGATCGACGACGACGCGGACATCCGCCGCCTCGTGCGCGACTACTTAGAGCACGCCGGGTTTGAGGTGCTCGTGGCGGCGGACGGCACGGCCGCGGGCGTCCTGGTGGCGAGCCGGCGGCCTGACCTAATCGTGCTCGATCTCGGGCTCCCGGGCATCGACGGCCTCGATGTCACGCGGTCGCTGCGTCGCACCTCGGCGGTGCCCATCATCATGCTGACAGCGCGCGCCGACGAGTCCGATCGCCTCGTCGGGTTGGAGCTCGGCGCCGACGATTACGTGACCAAGCCGTTCAGCCCGAAGGAGCTTGTCGCGCGCGTGCGGGCGGTCCTGCGACGCACGGAGTCGGCCGCCATGCCAGCCGAGGTCGTCCGCGTCGGTGACCTCGAGCTCGATCTGCCGCGGCGGCGCACGACCGTCGCCGGCCACCGGGTGGAACTCACGCCGACCGAGTTCGAGGTTCTGACAACGCTGGCGCGCGAACCCGGCCGGGTCTTCACCCGCGCCCAGCTGCTCGACGCCGTCCACGGAGTCGCGTTCGAGTCTTACGAGCGGGCCATCGACGCGCATGTCAAGAACATCCGCCGCAAGATTGAGGACGATCCGCGCGATCCGCGCCGCCTGCAGACCGTCTTCGGGGTCGGCTACCGCGTGGCTGACGAAGCGCCCTGATGCCTGTGGGACGGGCACACGTGAGCGCCGCAACCGGGCCCGACGGAGCCACGGAGCCGGCGTTTGGGTCGGCACCCAGCGCGGCGAGCGAGGGCGGTGCCCACAACTCTGGGAGTCGCCACACCGACCACCGCTGGCGCCGCCCGGGTCGCCCTGGCCCTCGCCCGCCTTGGTGGCCAGTCGACGAGCCGTGGCCGCCGCGCCCAAGGCGAGGCGGGCGGGGTCGCCACGCGTTCGTGTGGCGAGTGGGCTGTCTCCTCCTCCTGCTCGTCGCCGTGGCGACCGTGGCGGCCGCCATCGGCCTGTGGATCGCGGCCATCGCCCTCGGGGTCGTCTCTGCGCCGGCTGGCGCGCTGGCGGGCGCGATCGCCGCATTCGCCTTGAGCGCCGTACTCCTCGCCGGCATGGCACGCGCCCTGCGTGCCATGGGCCGGCAGCTCGTGGCGCTCGTGGACGCAGTTGAGCGGGTGGAGGACGGCGACTACGCGGTACGGCTTGTCGAACCGCGACAGGAGGAGCTGCGGACCGCGGCCAGGGCATTTAACGCCATGGCGGCGCGCCTGGAGGGGACCGAGGTCCGGCGCCGCGCCTTCATGGCCGATTTGGCCCATGAGTTGCGCACGCCGATCGCGGTGATCCGGGGGCAGCTCGAGGCACTCCGCGACGGCGTGTACCCGCCCGACCCGGAGCATGTCGAGCCGGCGCTCGCCCAGGCGGCGACGCTCGAACGGCTCGTCGAGGACGTGCGCACGCTCGGGCTCGCTGAGACGGGCAGCCTGCCGCTCGACCGGGAGCCCGTCGACCCGGCGCTGCTCGTCAACGAGACACTGTCGGCGTTCCGGGCGCGGGCCGACGGCGCGGGGGTCTCACTCGCCGCCGAGCTGCCGCCAGCCATGCCATCGGTCTCAATCGACGCGGCTCGTATCCGGGCTGTGCTGGGCAACCTACTCTCGAACGCGCTCGACCACACGCCGTCGGGGGGGCGGATCACCGTGGCCGTCGCGGCGGCGGGGGGCATGCTCAGCATCGCGGTGCGTGACACCGGGACCGGCTTCCCGCCGGAGCTGCTGCCCCGCGTCTTCGATCGCTTCGCCAAGGGACCCGGTTCCGCCGGTTCGGGACTCGGCCTCGCTATTGCCCGCGACGTTGTCTCCGCCCACGGCGGGACGATCGCGGCCGAGAACGCGGCCAGTGGCGGCGCGATCGTCCTGGTGACCTTGCCCCTCTTGGCGGTCTGAGAGACCACCGCGGCCCGGCTCTCGCGACCGCCTCTCCCGATCAGTCGGCCTGGAGCGCCGATCCACCGTGAGCCGGTCGCACCGCCCTGGCCGACTCCCGGTGGCAGCAGCTCGTTGAAGGCGCACGCGGCAGACCGCGGCCGACGACGGAGACGCCACGCCCGTTCCGCGTGCAGCGGCCCACACCATGGCGAGATCGTGCCGGGGATCGCTCTCCCTACCCGATGTCCTCGAGGAACGCCTGGGCCGCGAAGGGGTCCATGTTGCTGGCCAGCAGGTCGAGCAGCGCGCGCATGGAGCGCTCCTCTTCGACCTGCTCCTCGATGAACCACTGCAGGAACTGCAGGCTGCGGTGATCCTCCGCGGCGCGCGCCGCGTCGGCCAGGGCGTTGAACTCCCCAGTGACACGGATCTCGCTCGCGAGAGCCGCCTCGACCGCCTCGCGGGCCGACTTGTAGCTCGTCGGCGCACCCGTCAGCGCGGGGAGATCGAAGCGCACCTCGTTGTCGATCAGGAAGGTCATGATCTTGGCCGCGTGGCCCGCCTCTTCCACGGCCTGATCATGGAAGAACTTCGCCCAGCCCTTCAGGCTGCGGCGCTCGAAATAGAGCGCGATGCCCATGTAGGCCTGGTGCGCCCCGAGCTCATGGCCTACCTGCGCGATGAGGAGCTTGCGCACCCGCTTGTGGATCTGTGGAGCAGGCCCTGATGGCATCTCAATCCCCCGTGTCCGACTCGAAGCCGCCCATTTCCCGGGCAGCACCGCACTGGCTCGTGCGGAGGCTGCAGTTCACCACAGACTCGTGCGTGTCGCTCGCGATCGGACGTACCGGGGCTCGCAGCTCATTCGGGCTACCGGCGGCCGAGCAAGCGAA
>JBKQRF010000140.1:0-6028 GCA_052144055.1 Candidatus Limnocylindrales bacterium | reverse complement strand
GCATCGCGCCCGCGCCTGTGTCCCGGATAACCGCGATCTCTGCGCCGTTCGGGACGGTCGAGCCCTCCTCGACGAGGATCTCGGAGAGGATACCCTCGAACGGCGACGGCACCTCCGCGTTCACCTTGTCTGTGACGACCTCGACGATGGGCTCGTACTTCGTCACGTGGTCGCCGACCTGCTTCAGCCAGCGGCCGATCGTCCCCTCCGCGACGCTCTCACCGAGCTGCGGCATCGTCACCCTGGGCACTCGCTCATCCTCCGCAGTTCCGCACGGGCGTGAAGGTCCACGTCTGGCGGGTCGTACGTGCCGCGGTGGGCGGGACGTACGTAGTTTAGCCCATAATGGCGGGTCGTGACACCTCTGGCGTCGTGCTGCCAGCACCACCGGTATCCCGGTGCCGGTGGCAACGTCCCGAGCCTAGTACGCCGCCAGCCGGCGAATCGCGTCGGCAATTGTGTCCGGGTGAACCATGAACCATGCCTCGAGCGTTTGCGCGTACGGCACCGCCGGGACGTCGGGCCCAGCCACCCGGAGTATCGGACCATCGAGAAAGTCGAACGCCTCCTCAGCCAGGATGGCGGAGATCTCGGCGCCGTACCCGCCGAACTTGTTGTCCTCGTAGACCACTACGCACTTGCCCGTCCGGCGCACGCTTGAGAGCAGGGTGTCGAGGTCGAGCGGGCGCAGTGTACGCACGTCGATCACTTCCGCGCTGATCCCCTCCGACTCCACGAGGTCGGCCGCCTCGAGCGCATAGTGTGCCATCAGGCCGTAGGCGATCACCGTGATCTGCGTGCCCGACCGCGTGACCTGCGCTTTGCCGAGTGGCACCGTGAAGTCCGAGTCGGGCACCTCGCCGCGCACCGAGCGGTACAGCTTCTTGTGCTCGAAGAACAGCACGGGGTCTGGATCCCGGATCGAGCTCCGGAGGAGCCCGGCCGCGTCGTGCGGGGTAGACGGGATGACGACTTTGAGTCCCGGGACGTGCGTGAAGAACGCCTCGAGCGACTGGCTATGGTACAGAGCCCCGTGGACGCCGCCCCCGAACGGCGAGCGGATCGTGATCGGGCAGCCGAAGGTCCCGTTGGAGCGGTACCGCATGCGTGCCGCCTCGCTCACGATCTGGTTGAACGCCGGCATGATGAAGTCCGCGAACTGGATCTCCGGCACGGGACGCAGCCCGTTGACGGCCGCTCCGATCGATGCGCCGACAATGAGGGACTCGCTGAGTGGGGTGTCGATCACGCGCTCCGGGCCGAATTCCCCGAACAGCCCGTCAGTGGCCAGGAACACGCCTCCCTTCACGCCCACGTCCTCGCCGAGAACGATCACGGTCGGATCGCGCTGCATCTCGCTCGCGAGCGCGGTGCGGATGGCCTCGATGAACGTCCGAACGGCCATCAGGAGGCCACCGCTCGCTCCGCGAAGACGTGCCGTAGCGCAGCGGACGGATCCGGCTCGGGCTGCTCTTCGGCCCAGTCGGTAGCGTCGTCGACGGCGGCCTTCACTTCGGCGGCGATCGCAGCCTCGCGCTCTTCGTGCAGCACGCCGGCATCACGCAGTTGCTGGCGGAACCACGGTAGCGCGTCGCGCTCGCGCCCCGCGGTCAGGTCCTCCGGGGAGCGGTACTTCGTCTGCTGGTCATCCGACGAATGAGGTGTGAGCCTCGTCACCTTGGCCTCGATCAGCGTAGGCCCGTCTCCCCGACGCGCCCGGTCGATGGCTTCGCGACCGGCCCGGTAGCAGGCGAGCACGTCGCTGCCGTCCACAACCACGCCAGGGAACCCGTACGCGGCGGCACGGGTGGCGATGTCTGGGATCGCGACCTGTAGCGCCATGGGGACGCTGATCGCGTAGCCGTTGTTCTCCACAACGAACACGACAGGCAGACGGTGGACGCCAGCGAAGTTCAGACCCTCGTGGAAATCCCCCTGGTTGCTGGATCCCTCGCCCAACTCGGTCAGCGCGACTTGCCCGGTCCCACGGATCTTCGCCGCCAGCGCGATGCCGACGGCATGGAGCAGCTGCGTGGCGACCGGAGAGCTGGTCGTCAGGACGTTGTGCTCAACCGAACCGTAGTGGCCGGGCATCTGACGTCCGCCGGACGAGGGATCGTCGCCGCGCGCGAACTGGGCCATCAAGATGTCGCGGGGCGTCATGCCGAAGGTCAGGACTGCAGCGATCGAGCGGTAGTACGGGACCAGCCAGTCGATGCCAGGACGCAGCGACGAAACGATGCCGACCTGGGCGCCCTCGTGTCCCTGCCCGCTGATGACGAAGGCCGCCTTGCCGGAGCGATTCAGCACCCACATCCGTTCGTCGATCGCTCGCGCCAAGACAACCAGGCGGTACATGCGAAGAAGGTCGTCGTCGTGGAGACCGTGCTCCGCAGCCAGTTCGCTCGTCCCGATCGACGCGTCGGCCACGGCGGCCCTCCCTTGCCAAGAACCCCTAGACGTTGATCGACCGTCCAGCAACGGCCATGGCAGCCTCACCGATAGCCTCGGACAGGGTGGGGTGGGGATGCACGGCCGCGCCGAACTCCCACGCCGTCGCCTCCAGCAGCATGCCGACGCTGGCTTCGGCGACCAGGTCGGTCACGTGAGGCCCGATCATGTGGATCCCGAGGACCCGGTCGGTCTCGGCGTGGGCAAGGACCTTGACGAACCCGTCGTGCTCGCCGCCAATGATGGCCTTGCCATTCGCCGTCCAGGGGAACCTGCCCGCCTTGAACGGCACGCCATCGCGCTGCAGCTCCTGCTCGGAGCGGCCGATGGAAGCGATCTGCGGGCGGCAATAGGTCGCGCGGGGCATGATCGTGTAGTCGATCGGCTCCGGATCAAGTCCACAGATGGTTTCGACGGCGGTGATCCCCTCGTGGGCCGCGACGTGCGCCAGCAGCAGGCCGCCGACGAGGTCGCCGATGGCATACAGGTGCGGCTCGCCCGTCCGCATGTGCCCGTCGACCTTGACCACCCCGTGCTCGACCACGGCGCGCGTCCGCTCCAGGCCGATCCCCTCGACGTTGGCGGCACGGCCCGTGGCCACCAGCATCAGCTCGGCGCGCAACTCCTTCGGCTCCTTGCCCTCGGGGCCGACCGTGACGCGGACCTCGTCGTCCACGACGGTGACCGCGGAGGGATCAAAGCGCGCGGACGTGACGACGCCGATGCCGCGGCGCCGGAACGTGCGCTCCAGGACGTGCCCCACCTCGGCGTCCTCGAGGGGCACGATGGAGGGCAGGTATTCGAGCAGAGTGACCTCTGCCCCCATGTCGCGGTAGAAGGAGGCGAACTCGACGCCGACGGCCCCGGCTCCGACGACGATGACACTGCGCGGCAGGGTCCGGCTGCGGAGAACGTCGTCGCTGGTGACGATGTGCGTCCCGTCGGGCACCAGCCCGGGCAGGCTCTTCACCCGGCTGCCGGTCGCCAGCACCACGTCGGTCGCGTCGAGCAGCCGCTCCCCGCCGCCGCCGGGCGTGCCGTCCTCGCCGTTGAGGGACACCCGTACCGAGGTGGCCCGCTCGAGCACGCCACGACCGGCGACGAACTCGACCTGGTTCTTCGCGACGAGGCCCATCAGCCCCTTCGTGAGGCGCTCTACCACCTGTGTGCGGCGCTCCGCGATGGTGCCCATGTCGACGCCGGTCTCGCCGACCTGCAGGCCGAAGGTCCCGGCCTCCCGGATGCGGGCGTACAGGTCGGCCGACTCGAGCATCGCCTTGGTGGGGATGCATCCCCAGTGGAGGCAGGTCCCCCCGATGCGGGCCTCCTCGACGAGCGCAGTCCGGAGGCCCATCTGCACGGCCCGAAAGGCGGTAGAGTAGCCACCAGTTCCGGCGCCCAGCACGACCAGGTCGAACGAGTTGGACGATCCGACGGCCACGGGGTCAGCACGCTCCTCTACGTTGGGTGAGCACCACGGGTATCCGCGGCACAAGGTGGACGCGCGTCACGAGCACGATGGTACGGGCGGTGTGGGGGTCGCGCAACCGCGCGAGACGCCGCCCGCATGGGACAGGGCGAAACCTCTCTGAGGTCTCCGCCGGGCTGTCACCCATGCCGCACCGACGCCCACAGCACACGGCCAAGCACAGCGAGGGTGACGACGACCAGCGCGACGATCATCGTCGGCGGCCGGCCGAGCGCATCTGCGAAGGGCGGGAACACAATCCCGAGGAACTGAAGGCCGAGCACCACGACAACGCAGCACGCGGCCAGCAGCACCACGTCACGGTCCCGGACGCGCGGGCGGGACGGAACGGAGCCTGGGTCCTGAGCCACCCGGCCCTCGGCGGTGGGCTTCGGCGGGTCTGTGTCTGTCACCGCTTCCCGCCTCTGGCCGTCGGACCGCATCAGCCGCGGTCGGCATCGACGGGGATGCCGATGGGCGCCACGAGCACGCGCCCCGCGAGGGCACGTCCGTTCCTGGTTCGGAGCCCAACCTTGGGGCGGTGGAACGTGATCGTCGCGTCCGCGCGCACGACCGGGTCGGACGGGTCGCCGCTCGTGAGGTCGAGCGCGGTCGGCGTGTCGACCGCGAGGACCGGGACGCCGGCAGTGCGGGCTCGGAGGGCCAGTTCGACTGCGCTCCTGACCGGCTCGCGAAGCTCGCCGCGCACCCCCGTCCCGAGCAGCGCGTCGACCAGCACAGCGGCCTTCTCGACGCCCTGGCCGAGCATCTGCAGGTCCCGCGGCTGCGCGGCATGGATCCGCTCGGCGCCGGGCACTGCCGCGAGCGCATCCCAGTTGCGCGCCGCATCCGGGGTGCCGGGGCGCGGCTCGGCGGACACGAGGACGACCACGACGCGCAGGCCGGTGCGCGCCAGGTACCGCGCGGCGACGCAACCGTCACCGCCGTTGTTGCCGGGGCCGGCCAGCAGCAGCACCGGTCCCTTGCCCATCCGCCCCGTTGTCGCGAGGAGTCCGAGAGCGGCGGCCGCGGTAGCTGCCCCCGCCTGCTCCATCAGCCAGCGGCCCGGCGTGCCCATCAGCTGCGCCTTGTGATCGGCTCCCTGCATCTCCTCACTGGTCATGGGAGAGCGCGACGCCGCGGAGTGCCAGTGCAGCGCAAGCGCCTCGAGGTCGAGCGGCTCCCCACGCAGCGCCGGATCGTCGGCGGGAAGGCGCGGCTCCTCGCGCTCGGGCGACCGGAAGTCTGGCGGGTCTGCAGCGGGGGACATGACCCCCATAGCGTGCCACAGGCGGGGCGGTAGTGAGGCCGCCAGCGGCTTAGGAGTCGTGCCGCCGAATGCCTAGCCCGTGCCCTGCAGCCCTGCGGCGACGCCGTTGACCGTCAGCCGGACCACGCGGAGCATTCGTTCGCGCTCCGGGTCTCCAGGTTCGAGCGCGCGGAGGCGGGCGAGCAGTCGGAGTTGTACCTCGCTGAGCGGCTCCACGTATGGGTTCCTGAGCTCAATGCTGCGCTGCAGCACCGGGAATCCGTCCAGCAACCTCGAGCGGCCTGTGACGGCCAGCAGTGCCGAAACGCTCCGCTCGTACTCGCCCCGTATGGTTCGCCACACGCGCTCCGCACCCGGCACGGATCCGGCCAGGGCCGCGTACGACGCCGCGACGCCGAGGTCGACCTTTGCGAGCACCAGCTCGGCGTTGTCGAGCGTTGTGGTAAAGAACGGCCAGCCGGCGTACATCGCGCGCAGGTCGCGCAGCCCATCCTCGCCGTGGTGCGCCCGGTACGCCTCCAGCGCACTCCCAAGTCCGAACCAACCGGGCACGAACGTGCGGCTCTGCGACCATGCAAACACCCACGGGATCGCGCGCAACGAGTCGAGTCGGACCGGGCTCCGATCTGGCCGACCGGGCGAGCTAGGCGACTCGGGAGGTTCGGGCAGAACGGGGCCCGGCTCGAGGGCCGACGCCGAGTCACGGGCTCGGGTTCTCCCCAGGTTCCCGGCCGGCACTCCGGCGGCGCGCGCCGCCGGCCGTGCTCCCAGGTTCAGCCCGGCGATCTCCGCGAGCGGGGTTGGCGCGGGGAAGTACGCGGCGAACTGGGGCTCGCCCC